>JBAUAJ010000168.1:0-77853 GCA_049675585.1 Thermoplasmata archaeon | reverse complement strand
TTCGTCGAGCTGTCGCCCTACCCCGAGCCGGTGCTGCGCGCGATCGTGCACGACCGCGCCGAGCGGGCGTGCGGCCGCGCGCCCCCGTCCGCGCTGATCGGTCGGGTGCTCGCGCGCGCCGTCGAGGACGGGCTCGGCGCCCGCCGTGCGATCGACCTTTTGCGACGGGAGCTGCTCGGGGTCCGCGGTCTCGGCGAAACCCGAGGGGAGCGGAGCGCGAACGTGGCGATCGAGCCCCGCGTCGTCCGCGCGATCGGCGCGGCCAGTCAAGGGCTCTCGGCGCCGCTCGGGGACGTCCGCCGTTTCGAGGCGGAACTGGCCCACCAGCAGGGGCTCCGGCCCCTCCCGACGACGACGCTCTGGCGCCGGCTCGTCCGCCTGGAGCGGGCGGGCTACGTGCGACGGGAGATCCGGACGGGCGGGAGCGGGGGGACCCGTTCCGTCCTCCGCGTGCTGACGCCGATCGACGAATGGGTCACGGCGGCGGGTCCATCGGGAACTCCTCGAGCGTTCGCGGGCCCCGTCGCCCCGTGGCCGGCGGGGGATCCGGGGGTCCCTCGGTCTCGGGCGGCCGACGGGATGCTCGCGGATTGAGCTGGGCGACGACCATCTCGGCGAGCCGGCGCGATCGCAGGGCCTGCTCGATCCGATCGAGCGGGGCGTTGCGCAACGCCTCGCGGTCCGCGAAGCCGGCGCCGACCAGCTGGCGGGCCCGCACCCGGCCGATCCCGCGGAGGCGCACCAGGTCGAGGAGTTCCTCGCGCACGCCGTAGCGGATGCGCAGCGCCAAGTCATCGACCGTGCGGCCGAGCCGACGCTGAAAAACGGTCGCGAGGCGCCCGAGCGAGAACAGGAGCCAGTCGGCGTCCTCGACCCGGTTGCGCAGGTCTCCCGCACCGATCCCGTGCCGCTCGGTGATCTCGAGGATCGGGGTCTCGGCGATCCACGCCTCGAGCACGGTCGCCGTCTTGAGGGTCGCGAGAAAGGCGTCGAGGTCGAGGTCGATCGGCGGTTCCTGCGGCTGGACGAGCAGCTCCGCTGCCTCGTCGCTGAACCGTGCGATCAGGTCCGCCTCCTCGCCGCGGCGCAGGAACAGCGGCGACAGGTCGGGCGTCGCCGCGACCGCCGCGAGCAGCGGGAAGGCACCGACGCCGATCGGCGCCCGCTCGAGCACCCCCCGCAGCACGATCGCGCTCAACGGGTCGAGGTAGAGCTGGCTGGTGAGCGACCCGAAGCGCGTCGCGCCGAGCGTCGACCCGGCCGCGAGAAGTTCGTTTTCCTCGAGGAATCGTCGCACCTGGGCGATCTTGGAGTGCAGCTCGCGCAGCGGCAGCGTCCGACCGTAGAACGTGGCGGCGAAGAACGCCTCGAGCTCCCCGTCCGTGGCCACCGCCCCGCTCGCCACCAGCGCGAGCAGATGCATCCTCAGCGCCGGTTCCGAGGCGAGTCGGCTCACGATCGGTTCCGGGGGCGCGGAGATGTAGGTGTCGAGCAGCCGCTCCTCGTCGTCCGGCGTGCGGGCCACGATCAGCGCCTCGCCTCGGGTGTCGAACCGGGGACGTCCGGCGCGACCGAGCATCTGCTGGATCTCGAGGGCGGGGATCGGAGCCTGGACGCCCAGGCGGGCGTCGTACCGGCTCGTGTCGCGGACGATCACGCGGCGCGCGGGCAGGTTGATGCCCGCGGCCAGCGTCGGCGTGGCGACCAGCGCCTTGATCACCCGGTCGCGGAAGGCGTGCTCCACGACCCGGCGCTCGGGATTGGTGAGCGACGCGTTGTGGTAGGCGACCCCGTACGGGATCAGGGCGCCGAGCCGTCGGATCCCTTCGGTCTCCTCGTCCGAGATGAGCGAGAGCTCCTCGGCTCGGGCGCGGGCCGTGGAGAGCTCCGCCTGGGTGAGGAGCGCCCGTACGGTGGGCACGAGCGACTGCGCGACCTGTTCGCTCGCCCGCCGGCTGTTGACGAAGACGAGCGCCTGGCCGCCGTCGGTGAGCGCCGTCCGCACCAGGCGGGGCACCGCCTCGCCCGGAGGCGGGACCTCGCGCGCGGAGAGGTCGCTGAATGTGATCCGCCCATCGCAATACACGCCCCGCTCGAGCGGGACCGGTCGGAACTCGCTCGCGATGTGGACCGCCTCCAGCCACTCGGCGACCTCGGGAGAGTTCCCCACGGTCGCAGAGAGGGCGACCACCTGGAGGTTCGGATACGACCGTCGAAGCCGGGTCAGGCTGACCTCGAGCGTCGGGCCTCGATCCGGGTCCCGCATCAGGTGCACTTCGTCCGCGACGACGACCCCGAGGCGGTCGAGCCACGGACTCCCGCGCCGGAGGAGCCCGTCGGCCTTCTCGCTCGTCGCGACCAGGATGTCGAGCTTCTCGAGCCGCTCCGCCGGAAGATCGAAGTCCCCGATCGAGAGGCCCACGCGGACACCGAGCGTGCTGAACCGCTCGAGCTCCTCCGCCTTCTCGCTCGCGAGCGCGCGGAGCGGGACGAGGTAGAGACCGGTGCGCCCGGCGCGCACGGCGCGCAGGAGGGCGAGGTACGCCACGAGCGACTTCCCGCTCGCGGTGGGGCAGGCCAAAAGGACGCTCTTTCCCTCGAGCACGGGGCGAAGCGCCACGGCTTGAGGGGGGTAGAGGTGGGTGATCCCGTCCTGCACGAGGATCTCCCGGATGTCGGCGTCGATCGCCGTCTCCCCGAGCGGAACGGGCGCGGCCGGCTCGGCGGTCGGACGCTCGGCGCGGTGGGCGCTCGAGCGGCCGTGCGGCATCGGCCCCGATGAGCCGGTTCGATACTAAGGCGTTGGCGCGTTCCCGTCGGCGAGAAGTTCTCGGGCGAGCACCAGCTCCTGGATCTCGGTCGTTCCCTCCACGATCGGGAAGACGCGAGCGTCCCGCAGCAGGCGCTCCGGAGCGGCTCCGGCGCGGATCCCGTCGGCTCCCGCCACGTCGACCCCCCAGGAGGCGATCGAGACCGCGGCGCGCGAGGCGACGAGCTTGGCCACGGACGCGTCGCGAGCGAACGGCTCTCCGGCGTCCTTGCGCGCGGCCGCGCGGTCGACGAGCGCCCGGGCGGACGCGAGCTCGGTAAACCCCCGGGCGAGCAGCGTCCGCTTCCACTCCGCGTCCTCCCGACGGACGTTTCCGAGGAGCTCCTCGAACGCCGCGCGAGCGACCCCGAGGGCACAGGCCGCGATCCCCACCCGACCGCCCGCGAGGGCGCTCAGCGCGACCCTCAACCCGCCCCCTTCGGGGCCCAGGAGCGCCTCGGGGGCGAGCCGGACGTCCTCCAGAACGAGCTCCGAGGTCTCGCTTCCCCGAAGCCCCAGCTTGTCGAGCCGTTGAGCGATCGAGAAGCCGGGCGTCTCGGTGGGGACGAGGAACGCCGAGATCCCATGCCGTCCCAGTCCGGGATCCGCGGTGGCGAAGACGAGAACGACGCCGTTCGCCCGCGCGTTGGAGATGAACATCTTGCGGCCCTCGAGGACGAACCCGCCGTCGGACCGGCGGTATCGGCTCCGGAGCGCGGCGGCATCCGATCCTGCGTCCGGTTCGGTCAGGCCGAAGGCGCCGATCCGGCTCCCCGCCGCGAGGGGCCGAAGGAACTGCTCCTTCTGGGCTGAAGTTCCCCATGTCACGATCGGGGCCGCCGCGACGGAAAGGTGTACCGCTGTCAGAACTCCCGTCGTCGCACTACCCCAGGAGAGCTCTTCGAGGACGGCGGCGACCGCCCGCGCACCGCCGCCCCTCCCGCCGAGCTCCGGGGGGATCCCCAGCGCGAGGAACCCTTCGTGGGCGAGCCCGTCGACGATGGAGGCGGGCAACCGGTCCTCCCGGTCGATCCGAGCCGCCTCGGGCCGGATCCGATCGGTCGCGAACGCATGCGCGGCCGCCCGCCACGTCTCCGCCGGATCCGAGGAGGACGCCGACACGGTCGGGCGGAGACCCACGAACTCTTAATGCGTGCCGACCGGTCGTCTGCTCTCGGCGGGAGGGAAGCGATGCCGGTCGAACCGACGCCCAAGGACCGGTTCACGTCGCTCGACGCCCTCGCGCTCGTCCGGGAGATCCGCCAGCTCGGCCCGGCGCGCGTCGAAAAGGCGTTCGATATACCGGGCGGCGGATGGTCGCTCACCTTGCATCCGCCCGGATCGGCCAAGCGGGAGCTCCTGCTCCTTCCCGGTCGGTTCGGGGCCCTCCTCGACGGGACCCGGGAGCACACCGAAGAGCTGTCGCCCGTGGCGCGGGAGCTCCGCCGGCTGCTGGCGGGGTCGACGATCCGGTCGATCGCGGATCCCGGCGCCGAGCGGTACCTCGAGATCGCGCTCTCCCGGTCCGACGAGCCCGACGGACTCCGACTGGCGGTCGAGTTCTTCGGCACGGGGAACCTCGTGATCGCCCGCGGGGCCAAGATCGCGGCGGTGACCCGGCCCCGAACCTGGGCCCATCGGACCGTTCGCGTCGGCTCCGACTACGCTCGGCCGCCTTCCCGGGCCGACCCCTGGTCGATGGGGACAGCCGAGATCGAGGCGGCGTTGCGTCGGTCGCGCAACGATCTCGCCAGCACTCTCGCGGCCCGTCTCTCCCTCGGCGGGCCTGTCGCGGAGGAAGTGATCGTGCGGGGCGGACTCTCGGGTTCCGAGCCCGCGGCGAGCGTGCCCGAGGCGGCGCCGGTCCTGCGACGGCTGCTCGATGAGCTGCTCGCGGAGATCGGGGACCAACCTCGAGGATACCTGTACCGTCGTGGGGCGACGTGGGTCGACGCCACACCGTACCGGTCCCGCCGGTGGCCGACGGAGATCGACGAGCAACTCCGCCCGACGTTCTCCGATGCCGCCGCGACGTTCTTCCCGACCGCGGTGGCGCCCGTTCCGACCGAGCGGGAGACGGCCGAGCAGAACGAGCGTCAGGAGCTCGAACGTCAGTCGGCCCGACAACGGCTGGCCGTCGCGGAGCTCGAGGAGGCGATCCGGCTCCGGCGGGAGGATGCCGATGCGATCCTGTCGGAATACCCGACCGCGGAGGCGGCCCTGGAGGCCGCACGGACGGCCGCTTCCTCCGAGGAGTCGGTGACCGTGCGGCTCGGGGAGCGAGTGGTCTCCCTGCCGCGGGCCGGCACTCCGCGTCGTGCGGCGCAGCTGTTGTACGATGAGGCGAAACGGCTCGCCGAAAAGCGGGACGGAGCGCGCATCGCGCTCGCCGAGACGGAGGGCCGTCAGGCCCGCCCCCGGTCGGCCCCTCGTCCCGCCCGGGCCGCGGCGAGCGGACCCGCCCGGAAACCGTTCTGGTTCGAGAGGTACCGCTGGTTCATCACGGCGGACGGGGCGATCGCGATCGCCGGTCGGGACGCCTCCTCGAACGACCTCATCGTCCGGCGGAACTTGAAGGCCGGCGACATCTACGTCCACGCCGACCTGCACGGTGCGGCGAGCGTGATCGTCAAGCGGCGTACCGAGAATCCGGAGATCCCCGAGTCGAGCCTTCGCGAAGCGTGCCAGTGGGCGGTCTGCTACTCGAAGGCGTGGCGGGCCGGGTACGCCAGCGGGACGGCGTTCTGGGCGACTCCCGAGCAGGTGTCGAAGACGGGGGCCTCCGGGGAGTTCGTCGCCCGCGGGGCGTGGGTGATCCACGGGACCAAGCACTTCGTACGCGACGCTCCGCTCGAGCTCGCGCTGGGAACGATCCGATTCCAGGATCAGGAGCGCTGGACCGCCGCTCCCGAGAGCGCCGTGCGCGCCCGAGGGGACGTGCGGGTCCTCGTGACCCCGGGCGAGGAACGGGAACGTTCGGCCCGCGAGGAAGAGCTCGTGCGCGAGCTCGGGATCGACCGGTCGCTCCTCCAGTCGCTCCTTCCGGCGGGCGGCGTTTCGGTCCGCCGTCCGTAGATCCGTTGCACCTCCCCCGCGGGGAACGCATCCCCAGGGAGGCGCCATGTCTTTCCGCGGGCACGCAGCGCGGAGATCGAGAACTGCTCCCGGTCGACGGTAAAGAAGCCCCCCACCTCGAGGACGGTCTCCGGGGGGACCACGATCCGGCCGGGGCGGGTCAAGCGTCCCTCGATGATCGATACCTTGACGATGGCCCCGACGTCGCGGGTAGCCCAGACGGTCGCGACCTCTCGGGCGGGGGCTCCGCTACGGACCGATCCGCTCCTCGGGTCGATCCGCCGGACGATGAGCGGCTCGGCGTGTTCCGGGAGCGGGGCGCCGACCTCGAGCCGAGTCTCCGGGGGAAGCGAGAGGATCGTCCGGCCCGATGTCGGACCGTCCGAGACGATCAGGGAAACCTGTGTGCGCACGGACGGTCGGGACTCGAACGGGTGAGTGGTCCGACACTGGCGACACCGGGCGACCCCCTCGAGAGCGCCCCGTCCCCCCGGCCCTCCCCTCCGCACCCGAAAGATGCGGTGCGGTGTGTCCGCTCCGCACTGCTCGCAGAAGAGCAAGGCCGACTTTAGGTGCGCTTCGGCGCGAGTACCCGGCTCATCGGTGGGAGACCCGATCGGCTCTGCCCCCATGGGACCGCGTAGGTTCCGGGAGGGATTTACCCGTTCGCAGTCGCTGGGCCATTCGGTGGCCCGAGACCGGGAACCCGCGGCGAATCCCGTGGGAATCTCCCCCACCCTCTCGAGATAGGGATTAACGGAGCGAAGCGTTCCCCGCGACCGCGGGGGCTCGAGATGGCCGGGGGGCGGACGGTCTCGAAGAACGTCTGGATTGCCGTGGCGGGGATCGCGTCCTTTTCGGGCTCGGGCGCGCTCTAGCGACGTCCCAGACATCCGGCCCATCGGGGCCCGTCGGTCGGGTCGGCCGCTAGGTGCGGGTCGTAACTCCGGTAGAACGGCGGTCGTGGATGGGGCTGCCCGAATTTGAATCGGGGTCCCGGGCTCCCAAAGCCCGAAGGATGGACCAGTAGAGCGGAACGAGGTCGGTCCTCGATCCCGTAGCTACCCCACAGCCCCGCATCCGGCGCTCTAGATCGCGTCGACCCGCTTCAACGTTCGTCCGATCCGGCACTCCGCGGGATCCGAATCGGCCCGCTCGATGCGGTAGCGCTGCTTGGTCGGAAGCGATGGGCCGGCGCAGATCGTCCAATTCGGGCAGTCCAGCCGGCGGCAGGCGAATCGGCCGACCTCCACCTGGCTCCCGACGATCGCGCTGCGCGAATCGATCACGAGCGAGCGGGCGACCGGCTTCACTTCGACCACGTGCGCGTCCGTCTCTTGGAGCGCGCACGGGTGCGTGACGTCCCGCACTTTCACCACCTCGTACTTCCGCCCGGCATCGAGCGTCAGGCAGGCATGCCGGAACGGGCACGTCCGGCACGGCGGGCCGCCTCCCTGATAGATGAACTGGAATCCGGGATGCGACTCGGCGACCGCGAGGAGCGTGATCTCGGGCATGCTCGTTAGCCGATCACCCCGGTCACCGTCGCCAGTCGTTCGGCGGCGTCGCGCGTGAGCCCGTTGTCGCCGAGGATCGTGTAGCGGTCGGGTCGGATCGAATGCGCGAGAGCGAGCGCCCGGACGATCTCCTCGTTCGTCATCCCGAGCTCCCGGGCCGTCGTCGGGGCGCCGATCGTCAGGAGGGCGTTCTTGATCCGTCGCCAGTCGCCGCCGTGCAGGTACATCATCATGATCGCGCCGACCCCGACTTGCTCTCCGTGGAGGCTCGGGTGGGCCGCGACCCGGTCGAGGGCATGGCTGAACAGGTGCTCGCTCCCGGAACACGGGCGAGAGGAGCCGGCGACGCTCATCGAGATCCCCGCGACCAGGATCGGACGGATCGCGATCCAGACGGACTCCTCGAGGTTCGGCTTGATCGACTCGGCGTGGTCGATCACCTCCTGCGCGGCGTACTCGCTGAGCGTGGCGGCGGTCGAGGAGAACTCCTCGCTGCGCAACCGGACGGCGAGGCGCCAATCGAGGATCGCGGTCGTGTTGGAGATGACGTCGGCGCAGCCCGCCGCGAGCAACCGGAACGGCGCCTGCACGATGACGGCCGTATCGGCGATGACCCCGACCGGGACCGCCGCCTCGGTGCTCGTGACGGTCTCCGCTCCGTGCAGCGACGCCCGCGGGGAGGAGATCCCATCGTGGGCGGCGGAGGTCGGCAGGCTCAGGAACGGGATCCGGAGGCGCGCGGCGAGCACCTTCGTGATGTCGATCTTGCTGCCACCACCGACCCCGACGAGGAATTTCACGTTCTTGCCGTGGAGCTCCGCACCGACCCGGTCGACCTCCGCGCCGGTCGCGTCCCCGGCGATGACCGTCGTGACCTCGTAGCCGTTCGCGGTCAGGATCGCCGCGGCCCGATGCCCCGCGAGCTCGGCCGTCCGGGGGCCGGTGAGGACCGCGCCGCTCCGCGGGAAGTCGAGCTGCCGGCAGGTCTCCGGGAGGTCATCGATGACACCATGACCGACCAGCACCAGCCGCGGAAACACCATTCCTTTGGCCTTTCCAAAGAGCGAACCATTGGTGCCCGGGGGGCTCTTCAACAACACGCGACTCTCCCCCATCGGCCGGGAGGACGGACGGGGGCCGCGGCTTCATTAGGATTCCCCCGGGGCGAACGCCCGAGAGAGGTCACCGCCCCCGGACGTCCCCCCAGAGCACCTTGTGTTCCTGCAGCATGACCCGTACGTCGAGCCGGTCGGCCAGAACCCACTCCGCGAGGCGCCCGGCGTCCGTGCCCCAGACGGGCTGGAACACCGTCGACGCCCGGGACGGATGGCTACGGAGCGTTCGTTTCGCGTACAGGTAGTCCTTCCGATCGCCGATGACGAACTTCACCACGTCGGTCGGACGAAGCAGCGGAAGGTTCGGCCAGCGGTTCTTGCCTTCCATGCGGGAGGAGGGGCACTTCACGTCGACGCTCAGCACCACGCGGGGGATCGGGAGGTAAGGCGTCACGTCGAGCGATCCCCCCGTCTCGATCACCGTCGTGACGCCCCGGTCGGAGAGTGCGCGCACGAACTCCGGCGATTCGCGCTGGAGCAACGGCTCGCCTCCCGTCAGGCAGACGTGCCGCGTACGATGGCGGGCGACCTCTCGAAGCAGGGAACGGATCGAGCGCTCCCGGCCCGGTCCGAACGAGTAGGTGGTGTCGCACCAGGCGCAGCGAAGATTGCAGCGGGCCGTGCGAACGAACGTCGTGCGCACCCCGGTGAGGGGTCCCTCCCCCTGGATCGAGTGGAACACCTCGATGATGCGCATCGCGCCTCGCACGGGGCCGGCCGAGAAAAGTCATTCCCTGCCACCGGGGGTGTCGGCGGCGAGCATCCCTCAAATACCGCCCCCGCGTCGATGGCCCCTCATGGACCCCGCTCGAGTCGAATTCTGGCAAGCGGAGTGGGCCCGGTCCGGTATCGCCACGGGTCGGAGGGTCCCCGGTCATCGAAAGTTCTACGCCGTCGTCGCGTACCCCGGGACCAGCGGGTTCCTCCACATCGGCCACCTCCGGCAGTACGCCTACGCCGACGCCCTCCACCGGTATCACCGGATGCGCGGCGAGGAGGTGCTGTTCCCGTTCGGGATCCACGCGTCGGGGCTCCCGGCGGTCGCCTGGTCCCAGAAGATCAAGGACCGCGACCCGGCCACGATCGCGCAGCTCGACGACGAGGACGTGAGTCGGGACGAATGGTCGCGTCTCGAAGATCCGGAGGCGGCGGCGCGGTTCCTCGGCGGGCGCTACCAGGAGATCCTGCGGGCCATGGGCGTGCTGTTCGATCCGACCACCTACTTGACCACGGTCGATGAGGACTATCGAGCGTTCATCCGATGGCAGTTCCGGGCGCTCCGAGAGGCCGGGGCGCTCGTGCAGGGCACCCACTTCGCCTCGGTGTGCCCGGTCTGCGGTCCGGTCGCCGTCGACGCCACCGAGACGGACCTATCGAGCGGCGGAGATGCGGACGTCGTACGGTTCGTCACGATCCCGTTCCGACTCGATGACGGCCGATTCCTCCTCGCGGCGACGCTCCGCCCGGAGACCGTCTACGGCGTGACGAACCTCTGGCTGGCGCCCGGAAGCTCGCTCGTAGTCTGGCATCACCAGGAGCGGGCGTACCTCGTCGGGCGAGCGGCCGCCGAGCGCCTGGTCGAGCAACACGGCGGAACCGTAGGTCACGAGGTCCCGGTGCAGGAGCTGGTGGGTCGGAACGTGACGTCACCGGTCCGGAGCGATCGGGTCCCGATACTCGCGAGCCCGGTCGTCGACCCGGCGATCGGGACCGGGGTCGTGATGAGCGTCCCCGCGCACGCACCGGCCGATCTGGCCGCGATCCGTGACGCCCCGGCCGAGGTTCGATCGAAGCTCGCCGACCCGCCGATCCTCCTCGAGATCCCGGACCCCGCTTCCCTTCCGGCCTCGGATCGCCCGCTTGCCGAGGGGCCCGGATCCCCCGCCGAGCGCGCGCTCCGCGCGACCGGAGCCCAAGGGCTCGCGGACCGCGCGGCGCTCGACACGGCGACCGAGCGTCTCTATCGCCTCGAATTCACCCGGGGCCGGATGACCGTTCCGGAGCTGGCGGGCGTCCCCGTGCGCGACGCCCGCGAACGGGTCGAGGGACAGCTCGCCCAGGGCGGTACGAGCTTCGTTCTCCAGGAGTTCTCGAAGCCGGTGATCTGCCGCAACGGGCATGCGGTGGTCATTCGCCGCGTGCCGGACCAGTGGTTCCTCCACTACGGGGACCCGGCGTGGAAAGCCCAAACGCGCTCCGCCCTCGCCCGGCTCGCGACGTGGCCGACCGAGTATGCGGCGGAGCTCTCCTCGATCCTCGATTGGTTCGAGGACCGGCCGTGCACCCGGCACGGACGATGGCTGGGAACGCCGTTCCCGTTCGACCCGACCTGGGTCATCGAGCCGATCGCGGACTCGACGTTCTACATGGCCTACTTTGTCGTCCGCCGGATGGTCGCGACCCATCGGATCCCGGTGACCGCACTCACGGACGCGTTTTTCGACTACGTGTTTCGCGGGCGGGGGCCCGGCGAGCCGACGCTCGATCGGACGCTCCTCGACGAGGCGCGAGCGGAGTTCCTCTTCTGGTACCCGCTCGACTTTAACATCGGGGGGAAGGAGCACAAACGGGTCCACTTCCCGGTCTTTCTGTACACCCACGCGCTCCTGCTGCCGCCCGAGCTCGCCCCCCGCGGCGTGTTCGTGACGCACTGGATCACGGGGCCAGCGGGAAGCAAGCTCTCGAAGAAGGAGATCTCGAGCAAGGGCGGCCGGATCCCCCCGATCCGAACCGCGATCGGCGACTGGGGACCCGACGCGCTGCGCCTGTACTACCTGATCTCCTCCTCGCCCGGCCAGGACGCGGAGTGGGACTCGGGGCTCGTGGCCGCGGCCGCGGAGCGACTTTCCGAGATCGAGCGACTGATTGCGGGAGCTGCGGGCGACGCGGACGGACCGCCGGGCCTCGACGCGTGGCTCGAATCCGGTGTTCACGCGCTCCTGCGCCGCATCGAGAGCGCGTACGACACCCTCGATCTCCGCGACGCCACCGAGGCGACGTACGTCGCACTCCCCACGCTGCTGAAGCGATACTACGCGCGGGGAGGAGTTCCGGGCCGCGCCACCAGTCGCCTCGCGGCGGCGTGGGTACGCCTCCTTTCTCCCGTCACCCCGCATCTGGCCGAGGAGCTAGGCCGCGGCGGGTCGAACGGACTGGTCGCCACCGCGTCATTCCCGTCCCCGACAGAGTTCGCGCGATCCCCCGAGGCGGAGCGGCGAGAGGAGTACCTCGCGCGCGTGGAGGAGGACCTTCGAGCGGTCGCCCACCTCTCGGCGGAGCGAAAGGAACTCTCCCTCGACGAAGTGACGTTCTACGTCGCGGCCCCGTGGAAGAGGCTCGTGGAAGAGTGGATCCGCGATACGCTCACACCGACCGAGCCGATCCCGATCCGAGCGGTGATGGAGCGCGCCGCCGGGCACCCGGAGGTCGCCGCGTACCGAAAGGAGATCCCGAAGTACGTCTCCCGGGTCGCTCCGCTCGTGCGATCGGAACCCGCACCGGCAATCCCCACCGACGAACCCGGGATCCTCCGTGCAGCCGAGGGATACCTCGCCCGACGTTTCGGTTTCGTCGCGCTCGCCGTGCACGCCGAAGCGGACGCCGCGCCGCACGACCCGATGAACCGGCGCGAACGGGCGCGACCGGGGCGGCCCGCGTTCTACCTTCGGCACCAGGGCGGCCGCTAGCGGCCGGATGCGTCCGTCCGCCCGGACGAGGAGCTCAACCGGAGCGGGAGGAGCTTCGGGGCCGGGGCTTCGCGGCGCCGCGGAAGTTCATGTACATCCGGGACGGGGTGGGGTGGCGGCTGACCACGCGATATTTCGCCGTTTTCTTGTCGGAGTAGCTGCGCCGGATCGGCCCGGAGACCTCGAAGTAGATCAGCTGGCCCACCGGCATGCCCGCGTAGATCCGGACGGGAAGCTTGACGCTCATCTCGAGGGTCCAGTAGTTGCAGAACCCTTCGTCCCCTTTCCCCGCGGTCGAGTGAATGTCGATCCCGAGCCGGCCGACGCTCGACTTTCCCTCGAGGAACGGAACGTACCCGTGCGTCTCGGTGTACTCCTCGGTCACCCCGAGGTACAGTTGACCCGGCACGAGGACGAACCCCTCGGGGGGGATCCGGAACTCCCGGACGGGGTTCGGCGTTCTCGCGTCCAGCGCCCCGGTCCGGTAGACGGCGAGGTACGGGCCCAGATGCACGTCATAGGAGTTCGTTCCGAGGCAGTCTGCGCGGAACGGTCGGATCACGATCCGCTTGGATTCCAGCGCCCGTCGAATCGCCACGTCCGAGAGGATCATTCGAACGGGCGCGCCGAGCCAGCCGCGCTATTTAACGGACGGGCGCGCCCCGTCCTCCCCGAGAGCAGCAAGGACGCGTAGCCGACGACGTCTCGCATCGGCGACGCTTCCCCCGAGTGTCCCCAGCGGAGGAGTTCGACCGAGAGGGCCCGCCCGGCCAGCACGCACAGGAGCACCGTGGTCGGGGCGACCCCGCACATCGAGATCTCGTGCTCGACGACCGTGTCGTAGAGCCGGCGCGCGTCCCCCGCCAGGATCGCGTCGATCGCGAGCCGGTCGAGCCGTTCGGCCGTGGCGGAGGGAACGTAGTGCGAGAAATCGGTCGAGGCGATCAGAAGGACGTCCTTTCCGTCAATCGCCTTCCGGATGACCTCCGCGACGCGCGCGAGCCGGTCGAACGATGCGAAGCCGACCTCGAGCGGAACGAATCGGGGCCGCGGAAGAACGTACTCGAGGAACGGAAGCTGGATCTCGATCGAGTGCTCGAGGTCGTGCGCGGCCTCCTCGACCTTGAGCGGGGGCTCGTCGAGCGCGCGGAGCAGGTCTTGATCGATCGCCGTCGGCCCGAACGGCGTCTCCCAAGGCCGCGCCGAGAGCGCGGCTCCACGGCTTCGTCCGTTGTGGTCGACTCCGAGCACAAGGACGCTCGTCGGAGGACGCTCGGCGGCGATCCGGGCGTAGGCATGGGCCGCGATCGGGCCGGAGAAGGCGAGCGCCGCATGGGGAACCACCGCCGCCGCGATCGTCCGCTCGGCCGTCCGCTGGCGCGAAGGGAGGCGACCGGGGCCCCGAGGGTCCGTGAAGCAGCCTTCCACTTCCCGGGCGAGCGCGGCGCCGTCCGCCGCGTAGAACTTTCCGGCAAAGTCGGGGCGTCGTGCGGAGGCCGGCATTCGGTTCAGGGGGCCGAGAGCTCCCCCACGAGCGCCTTGGCCTCCGCCTCCTCGATGCGGGTTCGGGCCCGGGGATGGAACGGATTCGGTTCGCCGTACCGGGGGATGACGTGGAAATGCGCGTGGAAGACGACCTGCCCGGCCGCCGCGCCGGCGTTGAGCGCGACGTTGTAGTCGGCGGTGAGGCGTTCGGCCCGACGGCACATCTCGTCCAGCGTTCGGATCAGCGCCGTCTGATCCTCGAACGGCAGGTCGGTGAGACGGGCCCCGTGGCGTTTCGGGATCACCAGGAGATGGCCCCGCGTGAACGGAAACAGGTCGAGGAAGGCGACGGTCGTCGCGTCCTCGTAGACGAGGTACGCGGGGGCCCTCCGGCCGACGATGTCGCAGAAGATGCAGGGAGCGGCCGCCGGGGACTCTCCCATCGGGTCCCGCGAGGATGCGGCAGGATAAACTCTTGCCCCGGACGACCTGCCACAGTGGACCTCATTAGACCCACGGTGCCTCTCCGGGTCGAATGGGACTCCGTGCGGCGTTCTCGATAGCGTTGGCCGTCCTCGCGATGACGGCGGCGATCCCCAGTCTGGCGCACTCCGCCCCGGTGGGGACCGCGCCGAGGCCTGCGGATCCCGCGCCGCTCCTCACCGACCAAGCCCCGGTCCCCGCCGGCGGGGCGACCTCCCCACTCCCGGGAGCGGCCCTCCTACCGATCACCCTCACCCTCCGACTGTCGAATCAGAGCCGGCTTTCGCTCCTCCTCGCGGACCTCGAGAATCCCCGGTCGAGTCAGTATCGAGCGTTCATCTCCACCGCCGAGTTCCGATCGGAGTTTGCCCCGTCCCCCCGGGAGATCCAGTCGCTGGAGTGGGCGGTCCGCGCCGCCGGCGGCCGCTCGGTCGGCTCGACCCCCGGCCGGCTCGGGATCGAGACGATGATCTCGGTACGCTCGCTGGACGCCCTCCTCGGCGTGAAGATCGTTTCCTACCTCGCCGCGGACGACCGGCGGGCGTACACGGCGGTCGGCACTCCGCACCTTCCCGCGGGGTTCGGGGATCTCGTGGCGGGCGTGGGCGGTCTCTCGAACGCGGGCAACGCGGTCCTCCGTCTGGCGGCGACCGAGATCCGTCCCGCCCCGGTCGACCAGTTCGTGGACGAGAACGGTACCGGCGTCCAGTGGGCCGTCGGGTCCGACTACGCTCGCGCCTACGGCGCCTCTGCGCTCTGGACCGGGGCGAACGTTTCGGGGGCGACCTACCCGTCCCAGACCGCCATCGCGACGCTGCTCGCGAGCTCCTACAACTCGATACGCCAGGTCACGCTGCCGCCGTACGACCCGAAGGTCCTGAACGACTACTTCAACTACACACTCGGGCCGAGCTGGCCTCATCCGCACATCACCGGCGTTCCCGTGGCGGTGCCCGACGCGAGCCTTCCCCCGTTGCCCATGTCGCTGGGAGCGCTCAACGACACCACGCAGGACGAGTACGAGAACTCGCTCGATCTGGAGATGGCCGGCAGCATGGCGCCGGGCGCGGCGCTGTACAACTTCTACTTTAACGGGAGCTTGATGGTCAACCCGGCCGAGACGGTGGGCGCGCTCGCGGACGATTTTGCGCTCGACCTGGGCGCTGCGCTGGATTACAACTACGCGCCGCAGCGGCTCGCGGTCGTCTCCGGCTCGTTCGGTCTCCCGGATCAGAACGACTCGCTCTGGGACTCCGAGCTCGAGGAGGCGGCGGCGCTCGGCGTGACGATCGTCTGCGCCAGCGGCGACCAGGGGAACGCGCCCGGGAGCCTGACCGGCCGAGGCTCGGCCCTTCCCGAGTGGCCGGCGACGGCGGCGTTCACGGACTCGGGGTCGGTCTCGGTCGGGGGCGTGACGCTCACGATGACGGGGAGTCCGTCAAGCAACGGCTCGAGCCGGTACATCCTCCCGGCGTTCGACCCGCACGTGACCGGCATCTCGAGCGCCGTGGCGTGGTACGAACACTCTACCCCCGGCGAGTACGCCGGCAGCGAGGGCGGGGTGAGCCCGGTGTTTCCCGAACCCGCCTGGCAGTTCCACTCCGCGGCCCAGTACCCGATTCTGAACGCCACCGAGCACCAGGGAGCGTCGTCGCTCGGCCGTGCCGGGCCCGACGTCGCCTTCCCCGGCAACAACACGATCGCCTTCGTCTTCGCGAATTCGACCGGGACGGTCTACCTCGATGTCCTCGGCGGAACGAGCGTGGCGGCCCCGGTGCTCGCGGGCCTCCTCGGCGACCTCGTCGCGGTCCGCAGCGCGGCGTCGGGCAGCTTCTCTCCGCTCGGGTACCTCGACCCCGCGCTCTACCAGATCGCGAGCTTCTATGCGTCGGCCGCCGTGCGCAATTCGAGCGAGGAGGCGACCGACCCGTTCGAGGATATCGTCCACGGTTCGAACTTCCTGTTCTCGGCGGCGCCCGGATGGGACGCCGTTACGGGATGGGGCGGGTTCACCGCGATCCCGTTCCTCACCGCGTACGAAAACTCGACCATCAGTCGCTATGTCTACACGGGTCCGACGCCGACCCTTCCGCCCCGGGCTCCGGCACCGTTCCTCACCCCGTCGACGGAGTATCTTTTGATCGGGATCGCCGCGCTGGTCGCCATCGCGCTCGTGATCCTCGCCGCCCGACCGCCGCGCGGAGCCCCGATGCAGCGGCCCCCGCCGATGGCGCGGGCGTCCGAAGACCCGTTCGCGACCGCCGCCGCACCGGGAACGGCCTCCGGGGCGATGTTCAGTTGCCCGTACTGCGGCGGAGAGCGTCCGTCCGAACCGGTGCGCTGCCCGCACTGCGGGATGCTGTAGACCCGGACTACGAGGCGGCCGGGGGCACGGCGGGGGTGGGAGCGACGCCGTCCGACTCGGCCCCGTCCGGAGGCGACTCCGCGTCGGCGGGAGGAACGGGGGCGACCGCTTCGTCAGGGAGCGCCGCCGGGGTCGGCGGCGGGACCCCGAGCTTCTGTTCGAGGAATCGCTTGATCTCCTCGGGGCGGGTCGAAGCAATGCCGAAGTACTCGGCGAACCGACGCGTGGTGGTGAGCTCGAGGGTGGAGCCTTTCGCCTCGGTCCGCACCAGCCCGATCCCGCGCAGGTGCTGCACCTCCTCGTAGGCGACGTCCCCGATCATCCGGACGAGGACGCTCTGCAGAAGCGGCTGATGGTAGGCGATGAGCGTGAGCGCCTTGACAGTCCGTGGGGCCATCTCGACCGGGGTCACTGAGTGGACCGCGGGGACGAACGTATCCTGGAGCTGCAGAGCGTAGCGATCGCCGACCCGGCGGACCTCGAGCGCCGACTGACGGTTCGCGTACGTCCGTTCGAGGGTATGCACGGCCTGTTGGACGGGCCGGAAGTCCGAGATGCCGAGCGCGGCCCCGATCTCTTTGACCGAGAGCGGTTTGCCGGAGGCGAACAGGATCGCCTCGACGCGGAGGACGAGCTCGTCGAGCTTCGACGGCATCTCAGGCCTCCGGTGCGATCGGGCGGCGCTCTTCGGCCGTACGTCGAATGAGCACCGGTGAGACGCCGAGGCTTTCCTGGGAGAGCTCCACCGCCTTCTCTCGCGAAAGGAAGAGCGCGGCGAGGAAGATCGCGACCAGTCGGTCGCGTCCCGACAGCGGATTCCATAGGTCGAGCAGGGAGAACGCCTCGCCGATCGGGTGCCGAAGAGCGGCCTCCCAGGTGTCCTCGAGATCCCGTTCCGGGATGTCTCCGTGCACCAGCACCTCGGGCGGCGCCCGCTGCTCTTCGCGCAACCGCTCCCGGAGCTCCTGGATGCGCAGCGTCCGACGCGCATCGACCTCGGCCTCCCCGAAGGCGCGCACGAGCTCGAGCAGCGACACCGGCCGGGTCTCGGGGTGGCGGACCATCCCGAGGAGGGGCGGGGGATCGGCGGACCCGAGCACGGCGGAGGTGACGTCGACCGCCTCCGGGGTCTCGAGCATCGGAAGATACCCATCGTCGGTGGGCGAGAGGCCGGGGTTGTCCGCCGCTCCTGGGGCCGGCTCCGGGGACTCCCGGTTCTTCAGCACCTGGACGGACTGGAGGTACAGGATGCTCCAGGCCATGTAGACGAGCCGGCCGGCGATCGCGAAATTGACCGCGCCGTCCTCGCGGACCCGGTCGAGGTACGATTGGGTGAACTTCACGAGGTCGATCTCCCACGGGTCGAACTCCTCGTCCATCACGAGCTCGAACAGGAGCGCGGTCGCCTTCTGGAACGGGTCCGAGATGACGAGATGGACCCCGTCCTTCAGGCTCTCGACCAACGTGAGATACCGCTCGAGGATCGCCGACGTGTCGGTCCCCTCTCCGAGCAGGGATCGGTGGAAGACCAAGTAGCGGACGACCTTCTCGGCGGCGTCGCGCGAGACGGTCGGGACGGTCGCCAGCTCGGCGGCCTCGGTCCCGCTGATCGTCATCGGGCCGCCACCGGCGCGGGCGCTTCGGGGGCCTGCGCATTCTCGCGGCTTTCCACGTCCTGGATGTCGTCGAGCTGGATGCCGACGACGCGCGAGCAGCCGTCCCCGCGCATCGTCACGCCGTACAGGTGGTGGGCGAACTTGAGCGTGACTTTGCGCAGCGAGATCACGACGAACTGGGCGCGCTCGGCGTTGCGCCGGAGCAGGCGGCCGACGTACTCGGCGTTCAGCCCGTCGAGCGACATGTCGACCTCGTCAAAGACGTAGAGCGGACTCGGGTCGTAGCGCTGGAGCGAGAAGATGAACGCGAGACTGGCGAGCGACTTCTCGCCGCCCGATAGTTGTTCGAGGCGGGCGACCGTCTTGCCGACCGGCCGCGCCTTGATCAGCAGACCGCCCGCGAGCGGGTCGTCGGGGTTCTCGAGCGTGATCTCCCCTTCCCCTCCGGCCGAGAGCTCTCCGTAGATCTCCTTGAAGTGCGTGTTGACCTGGGTGACGACCTCGCCGACCTTCTCGCGCTTCTTCTTCTCGATCTCGGAGACGAGGGTGACGAGCTCCCCCTTCTCGTTCGTCAGGCGCTGGACCTCGTTCGAGAATTCGTCGAGGCGGCCCTTCTCGGCGTCGTACTCCTCGACCGCCCGCTGGTTCACATCGCCCAGCGCAGCGAGCTGGCCCTCGATCGTCCCGATCCGGCGCTTCAGCTCCTCGACCGACATCGGCTTTTCGTCGGCCTCCGGCTCGGGGAACTGGGCCAGGGCGAGGTCGAACTCCTTCAGTCGCGCCTCGGCCTGCGCGAGTCGGGTCTCCTCCTGCGTAAGCATCCCGTGGCGGGTCTCGAGGCTCCCCTGCGCCTTGGCCAGCTGTCCCGCGACGGTGAGGAATTGCTGATCGAGCGTGCGCTTCTGGTCGGCCTGCGCCCGGACCGCCTCGTCCTGGCGGGCCTCGACCGACTTCAGGGTGGCGAGCGCCTCGGCGGTCTCCCGCACGAGCTTCTCGGTCTGGGCGACCTCCTTCTTCTTGGCGGCGAGGTCGGTTCGCGCCTTCTCGATCTCTAGGCGCTTCCCGTCGATCTGGGCCGCGAGCGCCGCGACCGAGGCCCGGACCGACTCGAGCTCGCCGTTCGCGCGCAGACGCTCCTCCTGTGTCTTCGCGACCTGTTCTTGGAGGATCTTGAGCCGACCGGAGATCGCGTTCGGGAGTTGAGAGAGGTACTGGTCCTGCGCTTGCTGGATCGACGACTTGAGCTCCGCGAGCTCCTTGCCGAGCCGCTCGACGCCCGCTTCGGCGTCCGTCAACTGCGCTTCGGCCCGGCTCCGGTCCTTCTCGGACCGAGCGATCCGCTCCCGCGCTCCCGCCAGCCGCTCGCGCGCCGCCTTGAGATCCTTCTCGAGCAGCTCGAGCGTGGACTGCTGGGCCTGATCCTTGATCGAGCGGCCAGCCAGTTCTTCGGCGAGCGTTCGGATGCGATCGGCCAGCTTCGAGAGCTCCTGACGCCCCGCCGTTTCCGCCGCGCTCTTGTCGCGAAGCTCGTCCGCCAGCCGCTTGAGCTCGACGGCGCTGTCGGCGCCGCGTCCCTGGCTGGTCGGATCGAGGTACCCGCCCGAGATCGCTCCGGTCGCCTCGATGAGGTCGCCCGACATCGTCACGAGGCGCACGCCCCCCATCTGGGCTCGAGCGTGACCCAGGTCGTCCATGACGATCGTCTCGCCGAAAACATACCAGAACGCCGGACGCAGCGACTCGTCGAAGTGCACGAGGTCGATCGCGAAGCCGACGGCGCCTTCCGTTTTCGCCACCACCATCGACTTGCCGTGGGGCCGGCCCGGAAGCATCTTGTTGAGCGGGAGGAACGTCGCCCGGCCACGCTTCTCGTCCCGGAGGAGACGGACACACGCTTCGGCGACCTGGTCGGAGTCGACCACCACGGCCTGCAGCCGACCGCCTCCGGCGATCTGCAGGGCGGTGCGCACCTTGGGGTCGATCTCCGCGAGCTCCTCGACCGTGCCGCGGATTCCGGAAAGCTTGCCGAGATTACGCTGGGAAAGTACGAAATCGACCGCCGCGAGCGCGTTCGGTCGAGCCCCCGACTCCGTCCGGGCTTTCAGCCGTGCGTCCAGGGTCAGGTAGCGGCGGTTGAGCTCCACGACCTCCTGGCCGATCCGCTCCGTCTCGGTGGAGAGCCCTTTCTCCCGAGTTTTGAGCGTGAACAGTTCCTTCTGCAACTCCCCGGTCGTTGCGCCGCCGCCCTTTCCCGACGAGCTGCCCTTGCCCCGAAGCTCGAGATCCTTGACCTCGACCTCGCGTTCGCGCAGGTCCTCCTCGGCCTGGGCTTTCGACCGCTCCACCGCCTGCATCGTCGCCGAGGCGACCTCGCGGGCGCGGACCGCCGCCTCCCATTCCTTCTGGCGAGCCTCCTGCTTTCGGCCGAGCTCGAGCTGTTGCTTCCGCGCCGCCGAGAGCTTTTCCTGAGGCTTCCCGGGGGCCGAGGTCGCCGAGTCCATCTCGCGGCTGTCGTCGGCAGCCCGCTGGTCGAGCGCCTTCAGCTCCTTCGCGAGAGAGGACTCCTTCTGGTCGAACTGACCGCGCTGCTTCTCGTCGGACGCGAGCGCTTTCGCGAGCTCGGCGACCTGCCCGGTGAGCGCGTCGAGCGCCTCCTGGAAATTGGAAAGGTTCGCCTCGGCGCGCGCGTGGGCGAGCTTCTTCTCGTCGAGCTCCGTCTTGAATTTCACGGCGGCCGCGCCGCCGGCCTGTGCGATCTCCTGCTCGAGGCGGTCGATCGACGCCTTCAGTTCGTCCCGCCGGCCCGCGAGGGTCGTCCGTTCGGCTTCGAGCCGTTCCAGTTCCGATTGAACGGCGGAGACCTGCTTGCGGCAGGACTCTACCTCCTGCTCGGCCAGCCGGTGGCCGGCCCGCGCGAGGCGGGCTTCCGACCGGCGCTTGTCATCGAGGAGCTGCTTGTACTGGATCGCCTGCAGACGCTGTCCTTCGAGCGACGAGAGCCGACCTTTGATCTCGGAGAGGAGCGTCTGGATGCGGTCGAGATTCTGATCGAGGTCGGTCCGCTTCGCCCCCGCCCGCTCGAGTTCCTCGTCATACTGGCTGATACCGGCGAGCCGCTCGAGCAGACCCCGACGGGGGATCGGGCCCATCGTGACGACCTTGTTCACGTCCCCCTGCTGGACGAGATTGTATCCGTCCCCCGAGAGCCGGGCATGGGAGAGGAGGGTGTCGATCTCGGTCTGGGTCGATCGCTTTCCATTCACGTAGAAGTAGGAGTAGTAGCCGTCGGCGTTCCCCGGGGCGAGCTTCACGTAGCGCGTGACCTCGACCTCGGCGGACTCCACGGGGAGCAGGTGATCGGAGTTGTCGAAGACCAGCGAGACTTCGCACTCCGTGGCCGCCTTCTTGGAGGAACCGCCATTGAAGAACAAGTGGGTCAGGCGTTCAGCCCGCAGGGCCTTCGAACTCGTGGGCCCGAGGACGAACAGGATCGCATCGGAGATGTTCGACTTCCCCATCCCGTTCGGACCTGCGACGCCCGTGAATCCGGGCTGGAACGGGATCTCGGTCGCCCCCGAGAACGACTTGAAATTGCGGAGCTTCAGACGCTTCAGGTACATCGAGCGCGCCCTCCCGACCTGCAATCCGTCGCCGACGAACGCCCGTTTGTCGGACGGTTGTCAGCAGGGCTGCCCGAGCCGTGTCAGCCATATTTAACCATTCGTTCGACAAGCGAGCGCGTCGGGCCGGTAACCTGATTCAAGGAGAATTCGGGGGACTCCGACAGACTCTCCGGTCTCTCCCTTCGACCGGGTGACTCCCGAACGGCCTTCGGGGAGCCGGCCCGCCCGCGGCTTCGTCTCGGGGACAATCTCTTAAACCGAGCTCCGCGAGTCGACTCGCGTGGTCCTCCCGGAGCTATTCGTCGCGGTTCTGATCGCGGGTGTCTCGTGCTTGAATGCGGCCATGCCGTTCGTCGCGTGGAGCCGGTCAAGGGACGGGCGATTCCTGATGCTCGCCGGGTCGAATGCGGGACTCGTAGCGCTCGGCGCCGTCTGGGCCTGGGGGCAGCTCCCCGTCGCCCCGCCATCCTGGGCGGTCGCGTCCCTACATCCCGAGCTGCTGGTCCTCGCGGTCGCGCTCCTGTCGCTCGCGACGACCCTGTGGCCCCGTCACGTCTAGTCGATGGAGGACGACCCACTCGCCCTCGAAACCCGGCGTCGCTTGTACGAGGCGGTACGCCTCGCCCCGGGGATCGGCGGCCGGGAGGTCCAGCGGGCGGCCGGCACGGGCTGGGGTGAGACCGTCTACCACCTCGATCGGCTGATCGGCGCCGGCCTGCTCCACCGGGAGCGCGCCGGACATCAGGATCACTACTTTGTTGCAGAGGTCCCCCTCGCGGACCGCCGACTGCTCGGGTTGATGCGCTCCGCCTCGGCGCGTCGCCTCGTGCTCGCGCTGCTCGAACACGGTACGCAGACCGTCCCCGATCTTACGGAGAAAACGGGGCTCAGCGTCGGCCGGCTCTCGGTCCACTTGCGCCGCCTCCTCGAGACCGGGCTCGTGACGACGGGCCGACGCGGGCGTCTGCGGACGTTCGAACCGACCGACCGGGAGCGCGTCGTACGACTGCTCGTGGTCTATCGGACCGGATTCGCGGACGCCTGGGCCGAGCGGTTGCTGGAGACGTGGTCGGAGCTGCTCCGACCTTGAGTTTAGCGGGTTTGGACCAACCGTTTCCGCCCTTGGACCAAAAACGGGGTAGACCCCTCCCCGCATGCTTAGGTCGATGACGGCCGCCCGAATCCGAGACCCCGGCCTCCCCCGGGCCCACCTGCCCCTGGGGGGAGTCGCGGCGGTCGCCATCGTTCTTCTCCTCGCCTTGCCCCCGTCGGCCCACGCCGCCCCCGTCTACACTCCCCCATCGACCGGCTACACCCCGGGCGCGTGGAACAACTCGGTGGTTCGATGCACGTTCGATCCTCACGTCCCCGCGGTCGCCGTGACCGCGAACAGCGCCCGGACCGCCGGCATGTGGATGGGGGCCGGCGCGCTCACGGAGACGAGCACCCTCGGCGTGGTCACCGCCACTGCGTCGCTCGGGTCGGCGACCTGGGCTGCGACCAACCTCTCGGCGCCGAACGTCTACTCCCTCGCCTACCACTCCCTCGTCCCCGTGACCCTCGGGGTCGCTTCCCTCGGTACCGCGGACGTAACCGTGACGTTCGTCCTCCTCGACACCCCCGGTGCGGCCGGCCCGGCCGACCGCAACGTGACGATCACCCTCTCGGTCGCCGGCTGGCCGTGGCAGCCGCTCGCGGAGAACCTGCAGGCGAATCTGACGCTCGCTCCCGCCAGCCCATCGAACGAACACCTCGTGAACCTCGGGACGGCGGGTTCGCCGACGATCCTGAGCGTGGCCAACCGGTCGGCCGCCCCGGCCGCTTACCTGAACGCCTCTCCGAGCGCGGATGTCACCAACTCTTCCGGGATACTCCGGACGATCCCGATCGCGAGCTCCCTTCTCTCCCTGACACCCGAAGGAGGGACGCTGGCGGTCTCGTTCGGGGCGCCCGCCGCCGACGCGAAGGCGATCAACTACACGGCTACGATGAGCATCTCGCCGGCCCAGCCGATCGGGCCGAACCTGCCCCTCCCGGGCCATCTGCCGACGACCGACCTCGCCGCCGTCGCCGGGGCCGCCCTGATCGCCTCCCTCGGCCTCGCCGCAGCGACTCGCCGCGCCCGCCGATCCCGCTCCGACCTAGTCTACGTAGAGGAAGAAGAATGAGCGACCAAATCGCAGAGACCCGCAGCCGACTGCTGGCCGAGCTGACGATCCGCCTCGATTGCGGACACGAGATCTCCGTGCCCGGCGGATACTCGAGCCCGGCCGCGATCCCGTTCGTCGTGCAGCACCGCGACCTCTGCGAAGCGCCTTCGACCGACCTCTCCGGGATGGCCTGGTGGGCCGCACCGCTGAGCCGCGCCCCGGTCGCCTCGTTCCGCTAGACGATCCGTCGACCCGCGCGAGCGTCGCTAACGATCGCAAGCTACCGGGGAGACCCCCCTCCCACGCTCGCGCGGGCGTCGGTCGAGATCCCCGTCGGCCGTCGGCGCTATTACTCAGCGTAACCCGCCTAGAGGTGCCTCCGGAGGCAGAGGATCCATGACGAACCATCGCGCTTCCAGCCCGTCAAAGTCGGCCGATCTGCGCTCCTACTTCACCGAGGATTGGGCGCAATGGATGGCCGAATACCCGGACCACGCCACCGAGACGGGGTTTCCCGGTCAGAACGACCGATGGAGGGACGACTCGGCGGACGGGATATCGAAGCGCACCCTGCATCTGCGCGCGAGTCTCGCCCGGCTCCGAACATTCGATCGGGCCTCGCACTCCTCCTCCGACCGGCTCAACTTCGATCTCTATCTGGAGCTGCTCGAAACCGCCGAGGGCGGCCTCGAATTCGGGGACGATCCGCTGCCGCTGCGGGCGGTCGTACCGCACAACCTCTGGACCCCGATCAACCAGATGGAGGGCATTCACATCACCGCCGCCGAATCGTTCGACCTCCAACCGCTGACGACCGTGGCCGACCTTACGGCGTATCGACTGCGGCTCGAACGCCTGCCCGCGGCGATCGATCAGCAGATCGCGTTGCTCCGCGCAGGGCTGTCGCACGGGTACTCCCCGCCGCGGATCGCGGTGCGAGGGGTCCCGGAGCAGATCCGGGGGCTCCTGCCGGGAGACCCGATGTCGAGCCCGTTGCTCCTCCCGCTCGCGAAGCTCCCCGACCACCTTCCGCCGGCCCAGCGGGCCGAAATGCTGGCGGCGGCGAAACGCCTCTTCGAAGGTCCGGTCACCGAGTCGTTCGAGCGGCTCCACTCCTACCTCGTTTCGGAGTACCTGCCCGCCTGCCGTGAGACGATCGCGGCGACGAATCTCCCGACTGGAAAGGCGTCGTATCCGTTCCATGTCCGTTGGCAGACGACCACGGCCCTCGACCCCAAGGCGATCCATGAGATCGGCCTCGCCGAAGTACGCCGGATCCGGTCCGAGATGGAGACGGTCGCCCGATCCACGGGGTTCGCGGGTTCCCTCTCCGAATTCAACGAGTTCATGCGCACCGAGAAGCGATTCTACTTCGCGACCGCCGAGGAGTTGGTCAACGGCTACCGTGTGATCGCGAAGAAGACGGACCCCGCCCTCGCCCGACTGTTCGGACGGCTCCCGCGACTTCCGTACGGAGTCCTCCCCGTTCCCGACTATCGGGCCCGCTCCTCTCCGGCTGCGTACTATGTGTGGGGCGCTCCGGCCACCGGCCGCCCGGGGTACTTCTTCGCGAACACCTACGACCTCACCGCACGCCCTCGGTGGGAGATGGAGGCTCTCTGCCTGCACGAATCGGTACCCGGCCACCACCTCCAGTTGTCCCTCGGCCAGGAGCTCGAGAACGCTCCGGAGTTCCGAAAGTTCGCCGGGTACGGAGCGTTCGTCGAAGGGTGGGGTCTTTACTCCGAGAGCCTGGGCGAGGAGCTCGGTCTGTTCGAGGACCCGTACTCCCGGTTCGGACAGCTCACGTTCGACATGTGGCGGTCGATCCGCCTGGTGGTGGACACGGGGATGCACGCCCTCGGCTGGTCGCGCGACCGAGCGATCCAGTTCTTCCGCGAGCACACGGGCAAGAGCGACCTCGACATCGGGGTCGAGGTCGATCGCTACATCGTCTGGCCGGGCCAGGCGCTCGGCTACAAGATCGGTCAGCTCAAGATCCGCGAGCTCCGCACCCACGCCGAAAGGCGACTCGGGGAACGGTTCGACCTGCGCGCATTCCACGACGTGGTGCTCGAGCAGAGCGCGCTCCCGCTCGAGATCCTGGAACGCCGGGTTCACGACTGGGTCGACTCGGTCGCGAGTGCGCGATAGCTCGGCGGCCCGGAGAGGAGAGCGCGCCGGATCCCCTCGAGAGTCGAGAGGGGAGCCGATTCCACCGCGAGGTCAGTCTCCCGCCCCAAAGATACTCTTTTTAATCCGGGTGTGCGTCGTACGGTCGGATGATTCGTCCTGGGATCGAGGGCTAGGGCCGATTGGCCCCCCTCCGCACGACTTCTACCGGGTCTTCGTAATGGACGTTCTCGACGCCATTCGCGCCTACCGGCCGTGCCTATCGTTCCAGTCGCGGCCGGTGCCGCCCGAGACGCTCAAGACCGTCCTCTCCGCCGCCCGGCTCGCCCACAGTCACCACAACCTGCAGCCGTGGCGGTTCGTGATCGTGCAGGACGACGAGCGGAAACGGCTCCTCGCGCAGGCGTCCAGCCGCGGGAAGCTGATCGCGGAGGCGCCCATCGCCATCGTGGCGTTCGCTGTGGAGGAGGACATTCCGATCACGATCGGTGGGTACATCTCGGCCTACCCGCTCGACGTCGCCGTCGCGGTCGATCACATCCAGCTGGCCGCCACCGCGGCGGGTCTTGCCACCAACTGGATCATCGACTTCAACGAGGAGAAGGTCCGCTCTGTGCTGAAGGTCCCCGAAGGGATCCATCCGATCGCGCTCATCCCGATCGGGTTCCCGGCCGAGGCGAATGGCTCCTCGCGTCCCCCCCCCGAGGACGGCCGCAAGAGCCCGGACGAGATCATCGCCTACGACGCCTATCCCTGGTGACGGGGCCGGTGATCGACGTTACCTTCGTCAGCACGAACCCCGGAAAGTACCGCGAGATCCGAGAGGTGCTCGCCCCCTACGGTGTGCGCGCCCGTTGGAAGCGTCGGCTCCTCCCCGAACCTCAGGCGGAGCGGCTCGAGGAGGTCGTCGAGGCGAAGCTCGGGGCCGTCCGCGACGTCCCGGGGTACGTGCTGGTGGAGGACTCCGGGCTTTTCGTTCCGTCCCTCGCGGGGTTTCCCGGGGTCTACTCGGCCCACTTCCTCAAGATCTGGAAGTTCGGGCCCCTGTTCGAGCTGCTCCGCCGCCGGGACCGGGCCGCCTACTTCCGGACGGTGGCGGGACTGCGCCGCGGGCGGCAGCACTGGACGTTCGCCGGCGAGGTCCACGGACGGATCGCCCGGGCGCCCGCCGGTCGCGGCGGGTTCGGCTACGACCCGATCTTCGTTCCGGACGGTTGGTCGAAGACTTTCGCCGAGGGACCGGCCGCCGATAAGAACGAGATCTCCCACCGCGCCCGCGCGACGCGGAAGGTCGGCGAGTTCCTGGCACGCCGCGCGAAGTAGCGCGCGTTGTGCGTCCGGAGAAAACATCAGGTCCTCCCGGGGGGTGTTCCCCCCGGGAAGATTGGAAAAGGTTCGGCCGGGGTGCGGGGGACCGCTCTAGTCCTCGCCGAAGTCGCCGCCGCCCATTCCGCCCATGCCACCCATACCGCCCATGCCGCCCGGGCCTCCGGGGCCGCCGCCCGAGGGCGGCGGGCTCGACTTGGATGCGATGACGTCGTCGATCCGCAGGATCATGACCGCGGCGTCGGTGGCGCTCTCGATCGCCTGGCGGCCGACCCGGATCGGCTCGATGACGTTCAGGGTCTGCATGTTGTCGACCTTGCCGGAGTGGACGTTGACGCCCGCCGACTTCTGGCCGGCCTTGTGGGCCTTGCGCAGCTCGATCAGGATATCGATCGGGTCGAGCCCGGCGTTCTCCGCGAGGGTGCGCGGGATCGTCTCGAGCGCCTCGGCGAAGCTCTCGAACGCGATCTGCTCGCGCCCGCCGACCTTGGCCGCCTCGTCCCGCAGGTGCATCGCGAGCTCGATCGCCGTCGCGCCACCGCCGACCACGAATCGTCCGTCTTCGACAGCGACCGCGACCACGTTGAGCGCGTCATCGAGCGACCGCTCGATCTCGTCGATCACATGCTCGGTGCCACCGCGGATCAGGATCGAGACCGCGCGCGCCTTCTTGGCGCCGGTCACGAACGTGAGGGCGTCGTCGCCGATCTTGCGCTCTTCGACCAGGCCGGCCGAACCGACGTCCTCGGGGGTCAGTTCGCTGACCTTCGAGACGATGTTCGCCCCGGTCGCCTTCGCGAGCTTCTCCATGTCGGACTTCTTCACGCGGCGGACCGCGTAGATGCCGTCCTTCGCGAGGAAATGCTGCGCGAGGTCGTCGATCCCCTTCTGGCAGAGCACGACGGTCGCGCCGGACTTCTTCACCTGGTCGACCATCCGACGGATCATGTTCTCTTCCTCGCCGAGGAAGGCGTTGAGCTGCGTCGGGTCGTTGATCTCGATCTTCGCGTCGATCTCCGTCTTCTTGATCTCGAGCGCGGCGTCCAGGAGCGCGATCTTCGGGTTCTCGACGCGGGACGGCATCCCCGAGTGGACCTTCTCCTTGTCGACGATGATCCCCTCGATGAGCTGCGTGTCGGTCATCGAGCCGCCCTGCTTCTTGATCACCTGGACGTTGTCCAAGTCGACCGAGTAGCCGGCGCCCTTCTTGTCGGCGACGGCGACAATCGCCTTCACGGCGATGTCGGCCATCAGCTCGCTGTTGAACGATACGGACTTCGAGGACATCGAGGTGACCGCGATCCGCTTCAGGGTCGCGACGTCCTCGATCTTCACGGGCTGGCTGACGCTCTGCAGGAGCTCGAGCGCCTTCGTCGAGGCCATCCGGTAGCCCTGCGAGATGATCGTGGGGTGGATGTTCTGCTCGATGAGCTCCTCGGCGCGCTTCAACAGCTCCGAGGTCAGGATGACCGCCGTCGTCGTGCCGTCGCCCGCTTCCTGGTCCTGGGTCTTCGCGACCTCGACCAGCATCTTCGCGGCCGGGTGCTCGACGTCCATCTCCTTGAGGATCGTCACGCCGTCGTTCGTGACGACGACGTCGCCCATCGAATCGACCAGCATCTTGTCGAGCCCGCGGGGCCCGAGGGTCGAGCGCACCGCGTCCCCGATCGCCTTCGCGGCCTGGATGTTGTTGGAGAGGGCTCCGCGGCCCTTCTCGCGCCTTGTTCCTTCCTTCAGCACAAAGATCGGCGTCTGTCCTGTCAGCATAGTTCAAACCTCCGAGCGTGAGCTCAGTTTTCGAATTTGGTAACCAAGCGGTTGTATTTAACACTGCCTACATTTCTCGGGGAGCGGGGACAGCGGGGGACGGACGGCGACGTTCATCCGCCGCGCACGTGCTCCGCGGAGCCATGCACCGCGGCCGGGAGACGACGTCGCCCCCCCGGTATCGTCGGCTGCTCTCGAACCGGGCGTTCGCCCGGGTCTTCGCCGCGGGCCTCGGTTCGGTCGCCGGCTCGTCGATCGCCGGCGTCTGCATCGTGTGGCTCGTGTACGCCTCGACGCACTCCGCCCTCGACGTCGCGATCCTCGGGACGTCGTGGCTCGCCGGGGCGATCCTGTTCAGCGTCTTCGGCGGGACCTGGGTGGACCGGTACGATCGGCGGAGGCTGATGATCGGAGCCGACTTCGCGCGGGCGGCCGCGCTCGGGGCGGTGGTACTGATCCTCCAGGTCGCGGGATTCACGCTGCTCCCCCTGCTGGCGGCGTACTTCGTGGTCGGGGCGTTCACGACGATCTTTAGCCCTGCCGAGCAGGCGATCGTTCCGGCGCTCGTGGAGGCGCCGCTGGTCGCCGATGCGAACGGGCTCGTGCGCTCCAGTCGGTACGCCCTGCAGTTCGTGGGTGTCGCGCTCGGCGGGGTCCTGATCGTCACGGTCGGTCCGCTGCTCGGCATCGCCGCGAACTCGCTCACCTTCGCGATCTCGGGACTGCTCCTCCTCGGGATCGTAGTGCCGGCCCCCTCGGGCGGGCGCCGGCCCGTCGCCCGGGGAAGTTACCTCCGGGACGTGGCCGACGGGTTTCGGTGGCTGTGGCGAGCGACCGGATTCCTTCAGCTCACCCTCTCGGCGACGTTCTTCAACTTCTGCTCGAACCTGGTCGGCACCTTTTTCGTCGTCTTCGCCACGCTGGTGCTGCACGGCTCGGCGCTGCTCTACGCCTTCCTGCTCGCGGTCGAGGTGGTCGGCTCGGCGATCGGCGCCCTCCTGGTCGGGCGCACGAACGCCGTCCGGTGGGCCGGCCGGGCCTGGGTGGTGCCGTACGGAGCGGTCTCGGGCGCCCTCGTGCTCGCGCTCGCCCTCTTTCCGGTTCCGGAGGTCGCCATCGCGGCGTTGTTCTTCCTCGGGCTATGCTCTGCGTTCGCCGGAACGGCCTGGCTCACGGCGGCTCAACTGCTCGTGCCGACCGAGATGCAGGGCCGGTACTTCGGCATCGACGGGCTGGGCAGCGTGGCGATCCTTCCGGTCGCCCAGATCGGGGGCGCCTTCCTCATCCTCGCGTACGGCGTGCGTTCGTCCTACGAGATCGCGGCGATCCTTTGGATCCTGGCGGGGATCGCCTTCCTCTTCCCGCGCGCCGTCTGGAACCTCGGGTACCGACCCGAGCCGGTCACCCTCCGTAGCGACGGCGGCGCACCTGGAACGAGCGGATCGCCCGCAGAAAATCAAGGCGGGTGAGTCCCGGCCACATCACGTCCGAGAAGTACAGCTCGGAGTACGCCGACTGCCAGAGGAGGAAGTTCGAGATCCGCTCCTCCCCGCTCGTCCGGAAGATCAGGTCGGGATCCGGAAGGTCGGCGGTGTACAGGTGGCGGCTGACCGCGTCGCTGTCGATCGCCGCCGGGTCGAGCCGGCCCGCTTGCACTTCGCGCGCGAGGGCCCGGATCGCATCCACTATCTCGTCCCGCCCACCGTACCCGAGGGCGACGTTGTACCGGTACTCCGCGTACTGCTCGGTGGCGCGTTCGGCGATGCCGATCGCCTCCTGGACGCGCGCGGGCAGGAGCGCACGATTCCCGAACACCCGGACGCGGATCCGGTGCCGGTGGACGCGTTCGTCCGTCGCGATATCTCGGAGGCTTCGGTCGAACAGGTCCATGAGCCCCTCGAGCTCCTCCTTGGGTCGCGCCAGGTTCTCCGTCGACAGCGCGTAGACCGTGAGGATCCGGATCCCGAGGTCGAGGCACCAGTCGAGCAGCTCCTCGAGGGTGTCCCGGCCTTTGGCGTGGCCGCCCTTCACGTCCAAGCCTTCGCGCTCGGCGAACCGGCGATTGCCGTCCATGATGATCGCGAGATGGCGGGGAACGGGCTCCCCGCGGACGAGCTCCGTGAGCCGCTTCTCCGTGAGATCCCGAAGGGCATCGCCGACGACGTGGGAGAGGTACGGCCCGCCGCGGCGGCGGCCCCCGGGGTCGGGATCGCCCATCGGGCGGCGATGAACGCGGGTCCCATAAGGCGTCCCGGACGGGCTCGCGGGGAGGCGCCCTGGTCGGGAGTTCCGGCTCGGGGGTGCGGCCCCCGATGCCTTCGAACCCGAGTCGCAGGCTCGACAGACCTACATCCTAGACCGCTAGACTACCAGGGCAACCCCGCTGCCCTAACCGCCCGGTGCTATGAATCTTGCCGAGTCACGGCGGCCGCCGGTTCGCTCCCTCGAAACCGAGCCGGGCGTTCGCGCGCCCCCGCGCCGGCGGGCGCGCGCGCGTTCGGCCGGGAGGACGTTGGAGAGCAGGTCGACCCGTGCTGCCAGTCGAAGTCGACGTTTTTGTAGCTCGTCGCCCGGTCCGAACGGCGTACTCGAGGTCGCACGATGAGCGCTGGATCTGCCTGGTTCGTCTCGATCGTGGCCGTCCTCGGACTCGTGCTCGCCCTCCACCAGCTCGGCGTGAATGCCGGGGCCACCCTCGGTACCTTCTTCCGCGGGGCGGAGCAGTTCTTCGGTCAGCCGCTCTGACGAGCGCGTCGCACCGCCGCCGCCACGGACGAAGGGCGGACGACTCCGTCGGGGGTGATGTACGAAGTGACGTACTTCGCTGGGGTCACGTCGAACGCGGGGTTCATCGCCGGGCTCTGCATCGGGGCGATCCTCCGCCCGGCGATCTCGAGCACCTCTTCCGGAGGCCGTTCCTCGACCGGGATCGAGGCGCCCGACGCGCGCCGCACGTCGAAGGTGCTCCACGGGGCGGCCACATAGAACGGCACCCCGTTCTCGCGCGCCACGACCGCTTTCTCGTACGTGCCGATCTTGTTCGCAAAATCTCCGTTCGCCGCGATCCGGTCGGCGCCGACGATGACGGCGTCGACCTGTCCCGAGGAAAGGTAGTGGCCCGCCGCGTTGTCGGCGATCACGGCGTGCGGGATCTTCTCGCGGGCGAGCTCCCACGCCGTCAGGCGAGACCCTTGCAGGAGCGGCCGCGTCTCGTCCACCCAAACGAACAGGTCCGCGCCCTGGTCGTGCGCGACGCGGATCGGGGCCAGCGCGGTCCCCCACTCGACCGTCGCGAGGGCCCCTGCGTTGCAGTGGGTTAGGACGCGACGGACCTTCTGGAGGAGCGGTGCGCCGGCGAGCCCGATCCGGTGGCATTCGTCCACGATCCGGGCCCGGTAGGCGTCCGCCGCGACGAGCGGGTCTTCACCGGCCGCCCACGCCCGACGGACCGTTTCGATCCCGACGAACAGGTCGTTCGCCGTCGGACGGGTCCGACGCAGGATCTCGGCCGCACGGTACGGCGACTTGCGGCCCTCCCGCGCGGCCAGCACCATCCCGTAGGCCGCCGCGGCCCCGATCGCCGGCGCGCCGCGGACCGTCATGTTCTTGATCGCCTCGGCGACCTCCTCTATCCGAGTCAGGCTGCGGACGACCGTCTTCGCGGGAAGCTCCCGCTGGTCGATGAGAGACAGAGTTCCCTTGCGGAACCAAAGAGCTCGTACCTGCATCGTGGACCTACGGCTCGAACGTCCGGAGCAGATCGATCCAGTCGGCCGTGACGATCTTCGGAGCCGCCACGGCATCCTCGATCGGGACGCCGGTGATCTGGGTGCCCCGCAGCACGGCGACCTGGCCGAACTTACCCGCGATCGCGAGATCTACCGCCGCCGCGCCGAGGCGCGTCGCGAGGATCCGGTCGAACAGCTCCGGAGCCCCGCCCCGCTGAATGTGACCGATCTGAGCGCTCCGGGTCTCGGTGCCCGTCGCCTGCTGGATGCGCCGAGCGAGCTCCGCGCCGACGCCGCGCTCTCGCAGCAGCTCGTGGCCAAACTCATCCGACGCGCCCTTCGTCCCTTTTTCCGCGCCGAGGTCGATCCCTTCGCTCGCGACGACCAGCGCGTACCCTTTCTCGCGGACGCCGGCCCGGACCCGTGCGACCAGCGCCGCTTCATCGTACCGCTCCTCGGGCAAGAGCGTAGCATCCGCTCCGCCCGCGAGGCCGGTGCCGAGCGCCACCCACCCCGCGTGCCGCCCCATCACCTCGAGCACGATCGCCCGGTGGTGGCTCGCCGCGGTGTCGCGGAGGCGTTCGAGCGCGTCCACGGCGACCGCGGTCGCCGAGTGAAATCCGAACGTCCAGTCGGTGCCGCCGACGTCGTTGTCCATCGTCTTCGGCACGCCGACCACAGGTCGGCCGCGACGGTGGAGCTCGCGGGCGGCGGTGAGCGTATCGTCGCCGCCGATGGCGACGAGTGCGTCGATCTTCTCCTGCGCGAGCGTGGCCACGACCCGGTCGGCATCCGCCTCTTTCGCGAACGGATTGGTCCGGGACGTGCCGAGCACGGTGCCGCCGCGTCCGATGAGCTCGCGGACGTCCGCCGGGGCGAGAGGGCGGACGAGCCCGTCCCGCACCCCCTTCCACCCGTCGAGGAATCCCAGCGTAGAGTGGCCGGAGCGAGCGGCCCGCAGGACGACCGCGCGAATCGCCGGGTTGAGCCCCGGACAGTCGCCGCCGCCCGTGAGGACGCCGAACCTCACGCCGAGACCTCGATGTACTCTCGCGGGGCCGTCGTGAGGAACTCGAACCCGTTCTTGGTGACGACGATGTCGTCCTCGATCCGGACCCCGCCATGCCCGGGAAGGTAGATCCCCGGCTCGACCGTGAACGCCATCCCCTCCTCGAGCGGGTCGTCGATCTGGGGCCCGTAGTACCACCCGTCGTGGACGGCGAGCCCGATCGAATGCCCCACTCCGTGGATCAGACGGCCCTTCCAGGGCGACGCATCAATGACGCGCTCCGCGGCGAGGTGGACCTCCTTCGCGGGCACGCCCGGGCGGATCGCCGCGAACGCGGCCGCTTGCGCCTTCTCGACGGTCTCGTGCACCCGCATCATCTCGTCGTCCCGCTTCCCGAAGTGAAACGAGCGCGTGATGTCGCTCGCATACCGCTTGTGCCAGGCGCCGAAGTCGCAGACGATCGACTGACCGGCGGCGAGCCGGGTCTCCCCCGGCGCGTAATGCGGCTCCGCCCCGTGCGCTCCGAACGCTACGATCGTGGCGAACGAGCGGCCGTTGGCGCCGTGCCGGTTCATGCGGTACTCGATCTCCGCCGCGAGCTCGAGCTCGGTCATCCCGGCCTTCATCGCCGACGGGATCTCCCGGCCGACCGCCGACCCGATCTCCGCCGCCTTGCGGAGGCGCGCGATCTCGCCCGAGTCCTTGGTCGAGCGGGCCTTGCGGATCGCCGGCGAGGCGTCCACCCACTTCGTCTGCGGGAGGAGCTTGTCGAGGCGGAGGAACCATTCGTGCGTCAGCTCGCGGTTGTGCAGGCCGACCGTCTTCGCGCTCCCGAGCAGCTTCCGGACGAGCGGGTCGGTCCCCTCGCGGGTCGCGGGATGGACCGCGACGTGCGGATCCGCCTTGGCCGCCTCCTGGGCGCTCTCGAGCTCGAGCGGCGAGACGAGCACGTCGAGCTTTCCGTCCGCATGGGCGATCGCCACGGAACCCTCGAACAGGCCGCTCGGGACGTCGAACAGGTAGAAGAAGCTCTGATCCAGGTGAGGGTCGACGGCGTTCGCGAGGACGAGCGCGTCGACGGGCGTTTCGAGGCGGGCGAAGATCTTCTCGATGCGGGCCTTCATCGGGCCGCGGAGCCGCTACGGGGTTTCAACCTTTGCGGGGGCGCTGCGCAGGTCTTTCCACGAGAGCAACGGCTCGCGCGCCGCCCGCACCTCGTCGATGCGACCGACCGCGAGCGAACGGGGGGCTTCGTGGAGGTGTTCGGCGGTGTCGTTCACACAGCGCTCGAACGCCTCGGCAAAGCGATCGAGCTCGCGCTTGCTTTCCGTCTCGGGCATCTCGATCATCAGCGCCTCGTCGACCAGGGCGGGGAAGTAGACCGTCGGGGCGTGCACGCCTTCGTCGAGCAGCCGCTTCGCGAGGTCGAGCGTCCGGACCCCGCGTTCCTTGAGCGGCGTCCCCGAGAGCAGGAATTCGTGCTTGACGAGCGTCCGGAACGGTCGGGGGAGCGTCCGGCCGAGACGCGCTGCGAGGTAGTTCGCGTTCAGCACCGCTCGACGGGCGACGTGCTTCAGCCCCTCCTCGCCGTGCGAGATCGCGAACGCGTAGGCGCGCAGGTCGAGCCCAAAATTGCCGTAGGCCGTCTTGATCTTCCCGATCGATTTCGGACGATCGTAGTCGAGTCGGAACTTTCGGCCCGCCTTCACCACGCGAGGGACCGGAAGGTACGGGGCGAGCTTCTCGCCGGCGGCGAGCACGCCGGCGCCGGGGCCTCCCCCGCCGTGGGGCGTGGCGAACGTCTTGTGCAGGTTCAGGTGGGCGACATCGAACCCCATCCGCCCGGGGTGGGTCGCTCCGAGGATGGCGTTCAGGTTCGCGCCGTCATAGTAGAGCATCCCGCCGGCCGCGTGGACCGTCTCGGCGATCTCGAGGATCTCGCTCTCGAAGAGACCGGCCGTGTTCGGGTTCGTGAGCATGAAGCACGCCGTGCGATCGCTCACCGCTGCCTTCAGGGCGGCAAGATCGACGCACCCCTCCTTCGAGAGGATCTCCCGCGTCGTGAAGCCGGCCATCGTCGCCGACGCGGGGTTGGTTCCGTGGGCGGTGTCGGGGAGCAGGATCTCCGTGCGACGATCCGCCTCCCCCTGGTCGCGGAAGTACGCGCGGACCATCAGCAGCGCCGCGTACTCTCCGTGGGCGCCCGCGGCCGGTTGCAGGGAGACCTCCGGAAGTCCGGTGACCTTGGTCAGGATCCGCTCCAGGCGCCAGGTGAGCTCGAGCGCCCCCTGCACGGTGGATTCGGGTTGATACGGGTGAAGCGCCGCCGCACCGGGTCGGCGCGCCAGCACCTCGGAGACCTTCGGATTGAACTTCATTGTGCACGAACCGAGCGGATACGCGCCGGAGTCGATCCCGAAATTCATCTGCGAGAGGCGGGTGTAGTGTCGGACGACCTCCGGCTCCGAGAGCTCCGGCCACCGAACGCCTTCCTTTCGGCGGAATCGCTCCGGGACCCCGGGGACGGCGGGCGCCGGGGCGGCCTCCGCCGACGGCGCGAGGTCCCAGACGTCCGGTTCGTCCCAGCGGGCCTGGCGGTACGTCACGGTCGCCCTCCGGCAGCCGCCCACGCCTTCGCCGCGGTCGCGTACTTCTGGATCTCCTTCTCCCCGACCGAGTCGGTCGCCGCGACGAGGATGCGCTCGGGCGCGGCCGAAGCTCCCGGTCGGGGATCGGCGAGCGGATGCCCTCCGAGTATCTTGCGCCGGCGCAGGCGGTCGAGAAAGCCGGCCGCCGTCCCGTGCGAGAGCTCGATCGTGAACTCCCCGAGATAGGGCGCATCAAATCGGGGCGCGAGCAGTCCCTCGATCCCCCCGAGGGCGCTCGCGAGGGTCCGCGCCTTCTCGGCGAGGGAGGTTTGCAGGGCCGCGAGTCCCCGCGGTCCGACCGTGCTCGCGTACACGACGAACGCGAGGGCCATCAACGACTCGTTCGTGCAAATGTTGGACATGGCGCGGGACCGGCGGATGTGCTGCTCCCGGGTTTGAAGCGTCAGCGCGCGGGCCGAGCGTCCCTCTCGGTCGACGGTGGCGCCCACGATCCGGCCCGGAGCCTGGCGGACATGTTCCTTCCGACAGGCGAACAGCCCGAGGAGGGGGCCTCCGAACGAGGGCGAGACGCCGAACCCCTGCCCCTCTCCGACCACGACGTCGGCCCCGTACGCCCCCGGGGGCTCGAGGACGGAGAGCGAGAGCGGGTCGGCCGAGACGACCAGCGGCACGTCCTTGAGGATCGACTTGAGGTCGAGGATCCCTTCGTCGAGATGCCCGAATCCGTTCGGAACGTCCGCGAGCACCCCGCAGACCTCTTTTGTCGCGACCTCCCGCCGAACGAACTCGAGATCGAGCCGACCCGTGCGCAGGTCGAACGGGATCTCTTCGACGCGCAGGCCCGGCCCGCTCGCATAGTTCGCGAGCACGCTGCGCTCCTCCCACGGCAGGCTCGCGGGGACGAGGAACCGAGATCCCTCGTGGATCCGCCGGCAGAACAGGAGCGCCTCGCCCGCCGCCGTCGCCCCATCGTAGAGCGAGGCGTTCGCGAGGTCGAGGCCCGTCAACTCGACCCAGAGGCTCTGGAATTCGAACAACGCCCGGAGCATTCCCTGGCTCGCTTCGGGTTGATACGGGGTGTACGCGGTGTAGAACTCGCTGCGCGAAACGATCGCGTCCACGGCGGCCGGCACGTATCGATGGGCGATCCGACCGCCGAGGAACGTTGCGAACTTGCCGAGCGGGCGGTTCCGGTCGAGCAGCTTGTCGACCTCGCGCACGACGTCGGGCTCCTCCTTTCCGGCCCCGATCCCGAGACGGCCGACCCGCGCCTTTTTCGGAATGTCGCGAAACAGGTCATCGATCGACGCCACGCCGAGCTCGGCGAGCATCGCGGCCTCTTCGCCGGGCTCGTCCGAGATCCATCGAGGCACGCGAGTACGCCCTCTGCGCGCGAGCGGAGTTCCGCATAAATCAATTGGCCACGCCGGACGGTGCGAGCGGCGCCACGGTGGCTCCCGTCCGGGGCCTCGGACGATACGCCCTCATTCCCGAGATCCGAGTCTCGTTCGATCGGAGCTCGGACCGCCGCAAGCCTATTCGGGTCGACGGGCTCGACAGCGCCGGAACTCTATGCCCCGTCGTCCCCCGCCCCGCCCGTACCGCGGCCGCTCCACCGAGCCTCCCCCGCCGTCGGTCGGGATCCTCGACATCGCGTTCCGCCGGGCCTCCCTCGTGCAGCCGAAGGCACGTACCAAGGCGGAGCGCGACCGTCGCCGGGCGATCCTGAAGATCGTCCGCAGCGGCGCGACGGTGATCCGCCACCTGCGGCTCGAGACCACGGAGATACGGAAGGGCTCCTCCGGCCAGTTCGAGAAGGCGTTGATCGCTCGGAAGTTCGGGACGGGCACGCTCGACCGAGCGCTTCTCCGGCTGCGACGGGCCGAGGAGCGGATCCGTGGTCTCGCCAAGGACGCCGAGCGGATGGCCCAGTCCGGGGACGAGCGAACGGACCTCGGGGACGTGATCCGCACCTTCTATGGACGTCTCTCGAGCTACGTTCGGGAGATCGATGCCGACATCGAGAAGTTGCGGGAGATCGGCCGATTTCTCGACGATCGGCCCCGCCTGCTCGAAGGCGCGCCGACCCTCGTGGTGGCGGGGTTCCCGAACGTCGGAAAGTCATCCATCGTCGCCCGGCTCTCGACGGCCCGACCGAAGGTCGCCGACTATCCGTTCACCACGCTCGCCATCGGCGTCGGGCACGCCGACCTGGGCTTCGACCGGCTCCAGGTGGTAGATACCCCCGGAGTGCTGGGGCGGGCGCGTCACGCGAACCCCGCCGAGGCGGAAGCCCAGACGGCCGTCGAACGGGCCGCCACCGTCGTGCTGTTCGTCATCGACCCGACGGAAACCTGCGGATACACCGTGGCGGAACAGGAACAGCTCCTCGAACGGTGGCGCCTAGAGTTCCCCAAGCTGCCGATCCTCGTCGTCGAAACGAAATCCGATCTGCTGCGCCGTCCGGTCGATCGGTTGCAGCTCTCCGCACGGACGGGCGATGGCCTCGAGGAGCTGTGGAAGAAGCTCCGGGCGCTCCTTCCCCCGCGGGACATGACCCCGTCTCCCGAGGTCGAGCCGGAGCCCGAGCTCGAAGAGGAGGACGATGATTCCGACGAGAACGACTCGGACGAGGGATCCCGAGGTTCCCGCCGCCGGCCCCCCGGTAGGGGATCGGGCAGGCGTCGCGCATGACCTGGCTGCCGACCGGGGTGGCGGCCGCGACCGTGACCGAAGGGTCGCTGCGGGAAGTCGTCCTCCAGTTTCGACCCGTGGTGCTCGCGCGGGTCGAGGGGAGGATCCACGCGCTCGACGGCGCTTGCCCCCACATCGGGGGATCGCTCGCGGAGGGCACGCTCCGTGGACGACGCCTCACCTGTCCGCTCCACGAGGCGACGTTCGACGTGACGGACGGGAGCGTGGTCACCGACCCGTTCGGCGTAACACCGCCCGAAGGTGGCGTGGGGGCCGTCGCGGTGTTTCCGACGCGCGAACATTCCGGGATGATCGAGGTCGATCTTCCCGACGCGGCGCCGTCCTAGAGCGTGAACGGGCGGCCGTTCTCCGGTAGGAGGACCTCCGCCGTCGCCTCGAGCGAATCCCGGAGCGGCTCGCGGTTGTCCCCGTGCATCAGCACCACGGTCTTCGCCCGGGTCTCCTTCGCCAGTCGGACGAGCTCGGAGTGCCCGGCATGGGCAGAGAAATCGTACTTGGCGAGCTCGCAGAGCGGGCGCACGACGGTCTCATCGATCGTAAGGGTACCCTCCTCGAGCAGTTGGCGTCCGTTCGACCCCTCGACCTGGTAGCCCGTGAGGAGGATCGAGGACTTCGGGTCCTTGTAGCGCTCCCCGAGATAGTAGAGGACCGGCCCTCCGTCCAGCATCCCCCCGGTGGTGACGATCACCTGGGCTTCGCGCAGCGCGCGTTTCCGGTCGCCGGGGTGCTCGACCACGTGGACGCTCTCGAGCGCCCGACGGAACCGGACCGAGTCGGCGAGGTACTCCGGCGCGGCGCGGTAGATGTCGTTGACCGCCCGCGCCATCCCGTCCAAGTACGTCTCGAAACCGGTCGAGGCGAGGGACATCAGCACCTCCTGGGCGCGCCCGACCGCGAACGCCGGCACGATCGCGATCCCCCCGCGCTCGACGGTCTCGGCGACCTTGTCGCGGAACTTTCGTTCCGTTTCCCGGCGGTCCGGGTGCTCTCGCCCCGCGTACGTCGACTCCATCACCAGCACGTCGCACTCCACCGGCTGCGCGGCGCCGACGAGATGGGTCGGGATCGTCTGCAGGTCCCCCGTGAACAGCACGTCCTTCTCGCCCCGGTAGAGGACCATCGTCGCCCCGGGGATGTGGCCCGCGGGCGTCAGCTCGACCTCGATCCCGTTGGTGCGGAACGTCCCGTGGCGGTCGACGGCGGTGAACCGCTCGTGCAGCCCCCGGATGTCCGCCGTGGTGTACGGTGCCAGGTACCCTTCCAGACGGGCGATCTTGAGGGCGTCCTTGGTGAGGAGGTCGGCGACCGCGATCGTCACCGGGGTCGCGATCATCCGCGCCTTCGGCAGTCGGCTCAGGAGCGGAGTCATCCCGGAGTGATCGAGGTGCGCATGCGACAGCACGGCGAGATCGATGTTCGTGGGCAGCGGTCGCGGGTAGGTCGGCGGGTCGTCCGGGGTCATCCCGTAGTCGAACAGCAGGGTGCGCCCCTGGTCCCGGACGACGAGGCCGAGCGACCCGACCTCCGACGCCCCGCCGAGAAACCGCAGTTCCATTGCGCCGCCGAGCGGTGTCGCCTGATAACGTCAGCTTCCCGCGTTCGACCGGTCGGCGTCAAAGGGGTGATTAGCCCGCCTCCGGTCGGGGCGCCGTGGCGAGCGGACGCGGCGCCGACCTCGAGATCCTGTTCCGCATCGGACTCGCCGTGCAGCGCACCGTCCGGGACGCGGCGGGCTCGCCGCACCGGGCCGATGTGGTCTCCGTGAGCGTCGGAGGGACTCCGACCGAGGAGATCGACCGCCTCGCGGAGCGGCAGGTGCTCGAGGCGCTCGAGGCCGAGGGAGTCGATTGGAACTTGGTCTCGGAGGAGATCGGCTCGGTCCCCCGCGGCGGAACGCGCAGCCTCGTGGTCGATCCGATCGACGGAACATCGAACGCGCTCCGCCAGATGCCGTTCTCGACCGTGTCGCTCGCGCTCGGAGAGAAGGATCTCGATGGGATCGACGTGGCGCTCGTGCGGGACTTGGACCGGGGCACCACGTACTGGGCGGAGCGGGGGAAGGGCGCGTTTCGTGACGGACGACCGATCCGCACCCGAGCGCGCCGGCCGAAGGGGGAGGTCGTGTTCCTCAATCTCGGCCACCGGGCCGGAGAGCGGGCGACCCGGCTCGCCGGGACGGCCCGCCGAGTGCGCTCCCTCGGGTGCGCTTCCCTCGAGATGATGATGGTCGCCCAGGGTTCGGCGGACGCCTACCTGTTCGAGAACCGCGAGGCGTCGCGCAACCTCCGGGTCACCGACATCGCCGGCGCCTACCGCATTCTCCTCGAAGCCGGCGGGGGGATATCGAGCGCCGACGGCCGTCCGATCGGCCCCGTGCCGCTCGGGATCGAGGAGCGGACGAGCGTCTTCGCCTGGGGGGACGCCGAGGTCGGCCGTGCGTTCGCCGCGGGAGCGTTCCCGTGAAGATCGGCCTCACCGCCCATCCCCGCAAGCCGGCGGCCATCGCGCTCGCGCGTCGGGCGCTCGAGCAGATCGGCGACCGGGCCGAGGTCGTCCTGAGCGACGCGGCCGGGCCGGCCGATCCGGGACGGCCCCACTCCCCTCTCGAGAAGATGGCGACCGACGTGCTGCTCGCGATCGGGGGCGACGGGACGTTCCTGTACACGCTGCGGCGCTCGTCGCTCCCGCTGCTTCCGGTGAACGCGGGCACGGTGGGAGTCCTCGCCGAGGTCGACGCACGGCGCCCGGGGGAGTTCGATGCCGCGATCGAGCGGCTGCTCGCGGGTCGGTACACCCTCGAGGAGCGGATGAAGCTCGCCGGGCAGGCGGGCCCCACCCCGCTACCGGACGTGGTGAACGAGTACGTGGTCCACGCGGCCCGCGTCGGCGCGATGGGATCGTTCGAGATCTCGTTCGACCGCCGCGTCGTCGGCCGGGTCCGCGCGGACGGACTGATCGTCGCGACGCCGACCGGGTCGACCGCCTACTCGCTGAGTTCGCTCGGCCCGATCGTGGCGCCGGCGGTGGAAGGGCTGGTCCTCACCGCGATCGCGCCGTTCCGCGCGGAGGCCCGCTCGCTCGTCGTCGATCCGCTCGCCACCGTCGGGATCCGCGCCGTCGAGGGGGACGGGTCGGCGGTAGTGCTCGTGGACGGCCAGGACCAGTATCCGCTATCGGAGGGAGAGACCGTCATCATCCACCGGTCGCCCCGCCGGGCGACGCTCGTCCGGTTCGGCGTCGGGTTCCTTGAACGCCTGCGCGGAAAGCGGATCCTCCCGTGGAACGAGGAGTTCGCCGACCGGGGAGGTTCGTTTGCCGATCTTCCGCCCCCAGCGTAAGCGCCTCCCGGGGGCGCCCCGTCTCGGCGCGACCCCGACCGCGATCTCGCGCCGCACCCTCGACAGCGTGCTCGCGAGCGGCGCCTCCGCCTATCCGAACGAGTTCGGCGGCGTGCTCCGGGCCGAGCCGCCCGGAGTGATCGGAGAGCTCTTGCTCATTCCGGGGACGACCGCCGGCCGGCGGCACGCGAACTTCCGCCTCTACATGCTGCCCGCGGATCTGACGATCGTCGGCACCGTGCATTCGCATCCGTCCGGAGCGCTCCATCCGTCCGAGGCCGACCTCCGCCTCTTCCGAGGCTGGGGCCTCCGACATCTGATCGTCGGAGCCCCGTTCACCCAAGGGGCGTGGCGCGCCTACGACGGGAACGGGCGTGAGGTCCGTCTCTCGGTCGTCGGCGGGGGGGCCCGGGGGCCGGCGCCCGATCCGATTCCCGAGTACCACCCGCCGGCCGCCGAGCGGGAGACGCCGCTCCCGACGGAGTTCCCGGACGACGAGGCGTAACGCCGCGTCGGCCGACTTACTCGCGCACCGGGATCGTAGGTATCGGCAGCCGGTCGGGCGCGGAGTTGGGGTCGACGATCGCGCGGGCCGGGCGCGCGGACGGGCTCAGGAGCCCGTTCATCTTCGCAACGGTCTCGAGGAAGTAGATGAACCCCCGGAACGTGTTCCGGTAGAGCGCGGTGTGCGACCCCTCCCAATCGAAGAAGTCGGCGAGCATCCGCTTCGACTGGCGGATCCCGTGGGTCAGCGCCCGCTTGAGGAGCTCCTCCTGGAGCGGCGAGAGGCGATCCCGGCTGAACCAGTCCTTCGACTTGAGGTGGCCCAGCGGAACGAAGAACATCGGCACGAGGAGCGCCTTGAAGTCCCAGAGATCGTCGATGAGATCGATCGTCCGGGCGACGTCCTCCTCGGTCTCCTGCGGCAGGCCGACGATGAACGTGCACGCCGGGTAGACGTGGTTGTCGTTCATCAGGCCCGCGGCCTGGACGACGAGCTCGGGCCACTGGGACGCCTTGAACGGGGCGACCTTGCCGGGCATGGCGGCGGTGATCATCCGCGGCGAGCCGGTCTCGACGCCGACCTCGACCCCCCACCAGTCCTGCTTGTCGTCGATCAGCACCTCCGCGCACTTGGCGAGGAGCTTCGGCTTCGTCATCAGCGTCGCGATCGCGACGTGGCTCCAGCCGACCTGGGGATAGTACTGCTTCGCGAGCTTGAGCATCGGGAGGAGCTTGTCCTCGTGCGGCATGACGTTCGGGCTGCCGTAGAACATCACGTCGTCCGAGTGGAGCAGCCCCTTGCGGATGCCGAGCTTCGCATTGACCTTCAACTCCTCCTCGATCTTCGAGAGGGGGTACCAACGGGTCGGGCGCGTGGTGACCGAGCAGAACGAGCAGCCGCGGCAGCAGCCCCGGCCGATCTCCACGAGGCCGTTGACGCTCGCGTACTTGATCGAGGAGATCTGCTCGACCTTCGGCGCCTCCTTCGGGGTGAGCACGACGTGGGGCGGAAGGAACTCGTCGTGGAGCGCCTTCGAGACGATCTCCCGGACGAAGACGTCGCTCTCGCCCTCGACAACGGTATCGATCCCCCCGATCGAGTCGACGAACTCCTGGATGAACGGAAGTTTTTGCCGGGTCGCCGGCGCCAGCTGCCACGCGCACGGGCCGCCCGCGATGATCTTCATCCCGCGCTTGCGGGCCTCGACCACCGCCGGCTGGCGGAGCATCCGCTTGAAATTGACGCAGTTGAGGGTCTCCTTCTTCATCACGCCGGCGAACGTGGAGCTCGGCGGGTTGAGCCCGAAGTAATCGTGGCCCGAGATGAGCAGGACCTTCGCCTCGCCCGGCATGTACCGGGACAGGTGGCCCGGGTGGACGATCCGGGCGTCAAACCCACCGTCGATCAGAGACGCCTCGATCTTGCGCATTCCGTAGGGCGCTTGCAGCGGGTAGCCGTTCTCGTCCACGGGCATCGCCGGGAAGAACAGTCGCTGGTAGACCGCCTCGGGGAAGATGTAGGCCGGAGTGGTCGTTCCGAACCCCAGGAACTCCTTCCCGTGGTGGTTGCTCATCATCGTCCAGTCGCAGGTGATCACCACTTCCGGCATGTGCTACACCTTCGAGGAACGTCCGGGCTTCGCCCAGAAGACATACTCCCCCTTCTTAGCGGTTGTTGTGGGGGTTAAACGTCAGGCGGAGGGCGATCGCCGACTCATTCGAACTCCGACTCGTCGTCGTCCCGCGGCAGGACCCCGTCGATGGAGTCCGACGGCTCGTCGGTCGGTTCGGGCTCCTCCTCCCCGTCCCGGAACGCGGGATCGCGTTGCAGCATGTGGATCCGCACGCAATCGCGGTGGGCTGGATTTCCGTTCCAGGAGCTCGTCTCCTCGGGATTGTCGAGCGGCTCCTTGCAGAGGGTGCAGATCTCCGGAGGCGCACTGATCCACGAGATCCGTCGGGGCGGAGCGTCCATGAGACTCAGGACCGTAGAGTCCCCCAGGGTTCGTCTATTTTTCGGCCTCGCCGGCGCTGGGTCTACGCCCCTCGATTCGAGCGCCGGACCGCGGCCAGCACGGAGGCGACCGCGCGATCGGCGGCGGCGGTTCCGATCCGGTCCGCGGCGACCCCTGGGGCGCCGTCCGACCTCCCCAACTCGCGGGCGGAGGTCGAGCTCGCGAACACCACGTCCCCGTCGGTGGAGGTGTGGTAGGGGACGATCGCTCGCGCGAGGCCGGTGTGGACGATCGCGGCGACCCGCGCGAGCCCGGGCCGATCGAGCGGCGCGTCGGTCGCCACGATAGTGAGGGTGGTACCCCGCGACCGGCCCGCGCGGTTCCACGCCCTACCCGGCGGGGAGATTCCGCCTCGAGGGGACCGGGCGCCGGCGATCCAACGGCCGGAGTCGGGGTCGCGAATCGCCCCCACGGCGTTGACCGCGACGAGCACTCCGACGGTGATGTCCCCCCGGAGCCGAACGGCACTCGACCCGATCCCTCCGTGCATCGACCGGGCCTTCCCGAGGTACTTGCCGACCGTAGCGCCCGCGCCCGCGCCGACCGCGCCCTGGGCGACCTTCCGGCGAGCGGCCCGTTCGGCGGCCCGGTGGCCGAGGGCCTCGTAATCCGGCATCGGCCCTTCGCGGGTCGGCAGGTCGAACAGCGCGGCGCCCGAGATCGGCACTACCCGATTGGGGTTGGAGAACGCGCGGTGGCCGCCGCCGGATTCGAGGATCCGAGCCCGCACGCCGCGGCCCGCGTCGAGACCGAAGACGCTTCCCCCCGCCAGAAAGATCGCCCAGCGCCGCCCGAACGTCGCCTCCACCGCGAGGGACGCCGTATCGTACGTCGCGGAGGCACCGCCCCGCACATCGACTACGGTCGGGGCCGCCACCGCGAACCGAACGACCGTGACGCCGGTCGTCCCGTCCGAGGACTCTGCCTGGCCTACGGAAAGTCCGCGCACGTCGGTCAAGTCGTGCCGGCGCGTCGCCACGATACGGGGACGCGCGCCCGAGAGAAACAGATTGCGGCCTCGCACGCGCTTTATCCCGGAGCGCCGTAGCGTCCTCCGCATGCCGACGGCGAAGGCGCCCCCCTCCTCCCCTCACGTCCCCGAAGGGTTCCGCGTAATGCGGGAGATGCCCGCGGGCCGCCACCCGATCCTCGCGGTGTTTCCCGGGCTCGACCAGCTTCCTCCCGCGGTGCGCCTGGAGACCGATGCGGCGCGGCGGGCGAAACTGTTCGACGAGACGTGCGTCGAGGTCGTCGACGAGGACATGTGGATGTACGTCGCGCCGTGGGAGCTCCCGAAGGGGGCGCGTCGGCAGTGGAGGCCGGTGACGACGCCGGGCCGCGACTGCATCGTGGTCGGAAAGTCGCATCTCGCCGAGAGCCCGGAGCTCGTCCTGTTCATGGACATCTACCACGAGCTCTGCCACGTCGTGCAGCGGAGAGACGGGGCCAATCTCTGGGAGCCGGGCGTCAGCTACGTGGAGCGGTGGACCGAGATCGAGGCGTACCGCTTCGTCGTGCGCGAGGCCCGCGACCTCGGGGCGGACGACGCGTTCCTGCGCGAATATCTCAAGGTAGAGTGGATCTCCGCGACCGAGCACAAGGCGCTCCTCGGCCAGGTCGGGGTCTCGGTCCGCTAACGACTTCCGGAGGCGCGAGTCCGCTCTGCGGAGCGCGTCGCCTGCCGAACGAACCGATGCTTTATCCGCCGCCCACCGGCTCTCGACGGGCCGCCGGGGCGTGGGTCCTTGTCCATCGACATCAAGGCCCGGACGGTGCTGCGGCCGTCGACCAGCGACCTCTGGTTCCTCGCGTACCTACCGCTCGCGATCTCCGATGGGATCGCGACCCCGTTGATCCCGCTCCTCGCGCTTCAGCATTTCGGCGCGACCGCGTTCATCGTGACGGTGATCATCGCGGCGAGCGCGATGAGCCAGGTGCCGTTCACGATCGTGTGGGGCAACCTGTCGGACCGGGTCTCCCATCGCAAGTATTTCCTGGTCGGCTCGTTCGTGGCGACCGGGGTCAGCATTCTCGGGATCGCGCTCGCCCGAGACATCCGCACGTTCTTCCTCCTCAACGTGCTCGAAGGGCTCGCCTCGGCGGCGAGCGCGCCGATCGGTACGATGCTCCTCCTCGAGACGCGGCACAAGCGCTGGTGGCCCCAGGACATCGGCCTGTTCGGGCTCATCTCGGGAGTTGGAACGACCGCTGGTCTCGCGCTCGGGTTCGTCTGGCTGTTCGTCGTCGGACACACCGGCACCGCGGTCGACGCCATGACGGGGCTCTTGCTTTTGTCGGGCGCGCTCGCGCTCGTCTCGGCCGGGGTCGCCTGGTTCTGGATCGAGGAACCGTCGACCCGCGTCGATCGGCACAGCCTGAACGAACTGTTGCACATGCGCACCGGGCTCACCGAAAAGGCGCGCAACTTCCGTTCGCGCGTGGCGGGCGTGATCGACCTCACCCGCTCGAGCCGCGAGCGATTGCCGGGACGCGAGTATCTGTTCCTCGCCGCCCTGTTCGTCATGAGCGTCGGCTTCGACATCTTCTACGGTCCGTTCCCGGTGTTCCTCTACTCGGTGCTCGGCCACAACGCGCATTCGCGCGATGCGGGGGTGTTCATCGTCTACCTCGGCGCGGCGGCCGCCTCCTCCGCGCTCTTTTTCCACTCGGGCAAGGCGGTCGACAACCACTCACCGAAGTCGGTGTTCCTCGAGTCGCTCGGAGGCCGGGTCGCGTTGATGCTCCTGTTCCTCTGGGGACCGATCTACATGCTGTTCGGGATCGGCAGCCCGGCGCTCCTCGCGTGGCTGACGCTCCTCAACGGCCTGCTCGGCGTCACGTGGGCGTTCATCAGCACCGCGAGCACGCTCTTCCTGGTCCGTCTCGTCGGCCGGTCCGCGCGCGGCCGGGCCCTCGGCCTGTACAACGCGGTCGCGGGCGCGGGCGGCCTGCTCGGGACGCTCCTCGGCGGGTGGTTGTATGCGAACCACGGGGTCCACTTCACCTACTCCATCGCGGCGGTGACGGTCGTGGTCGGAGGGGCCCTCCTGCTCCCGATCCCCTACCATCTGTTCCAGATCCCCCACCCGGCGGGGCACCATCCGCGCCCGCTGCGCGGGACCCGCGCGGCGGTGCCGCGTCCCCCGGCGACCCGATGGCGCTGACCGGACGGCTCAGCCGAGCATCTGCCACGTCAGGTGCCGGATCACGTAGCCGAGCGCGAGATAGCCAAGGAACGTCTCGAGCTCGGCCGGGTACTGATCGATCGTGCAGGTTCGAAAGCCGATCTGCCCGACACCGACCGGCGTTTCGCCGTCGAGGACCGCGAATTTACCCGTCAGGCGTTCGTTGATCGTGTAGTGCGTGCCGCCGTAGTCGATCGTCATCGGCCCAAACGTCGTCGACTGGGTCCGCCACGACTCGTCGCCGACGTGCATCCGGATCTCGTCGGACTTGGCCCGATAGGAAACGGTCGCCTCCACGGCCTCGGGACTCGCCGACCGAACCACGTGGAACTCGGTGGAGAACAGGGCGGCGATGCGATGGCCGAGGCCGGCCTGTTCGGCCTGCACCGGCCGGCCGATCCAGAGCTCCCCGCCGACCCGCAGCTCGATGATGTTCTTCAGAATGCGGGCCGTCGCTTGGATCATCCGCCGCCCGGTAGGAATCGGGCCATGACGTAATAATGACGCCCCCGCTCCGACCTCGGTGGACGACGTCCGCTGGACCCCACCCGATTCCGAACGGGCGATCGGGATCGAGTTCTACCTGTCCACAGCTCCGGGGATCACCGGCCGTTCGAAGGCGACCGACGAGGACTTTCGCGTCCAGGAGATCTCATCCTACCCGCATCCGGACCCGACCGGATCGTTCACGGTGCTCCGCGTCGAGAGCCGAGGATGGGAGCAGCACGAGCTCGCCGCGGCGATCGCCCGGCGCCTCGGGCTCGCGGCGCGGACGGTGCAATGGTCCGGCACGAAGGACCGCCGGGCCGTCGCGGAGCGGTTGCTCTCCTATCGCGGAGCCCCGCCGACCGCCCCCCTCGAGCTCGAGAATGTGGTCGTGCTCGAAGCGTACCGGGCGCGGGACGGCCTCGTGCTCGGGCACCATTACGGGAACTCCTTCGAGATCCGGATCACCGATCTCGGTGCCGCGCCCGCCGAAGCGGTCCCGGTCTACCGGAAGATAGAGGCCGACCTGCGGGCCGCGCGCGGCTTCGTGAACTTCTTCGGACCGCAGCGATTCGGGGAGGTTCGACCGGTGACCCATGCGGTCGGCCGCGCGCTCGTCCAGGGGGACGTCGCCCACGCCGTCGACCTCTACCTGACCGCCCGTCCTTCGGGGGGCTCCGCCGGCCGCGGGGACGACGCCCGGGCCGAATACGCCGTGCACCGGGACCCCCAGCGGGCGCTGCGCGAGTTCCCTCCCGAGTACCGCTTCGAACGCGCGATCCTCGAGCGGCTGGCGCAGGGAGAGACGCCGACACGGGCGCTGCGCGCGCTCCCGCTCGAGCTGCGCCGGCTTTTCGTCCACGCGTACCAGGCGTTCCTCTTCAATCGATGGATCAGCCGTCGGCGCGCGCAAGGAATTCCGCTCGAGCGACCGGTCGCCGGCGACTGGATCCTGCGCGTCGGACGCGACGGGACGGTCCGAAGCCAGGACGGGGTCGAGGTCGCCGAGGACAATCTCAACGAGTGCGCGGACCTGGTCGCGCGCGGAGGGGCGCTGGTGGCGGGTCCGCTCGTCGGAGCCGAGACTCGGCCGGCGTCGGTGGGGGGAGGTCGCCTGCTCGTCGACCTCCTCGCCGAAGAATCGATCGAGACGGCGATGTTCATTGTGCCCGCGCTGCCCGAGGTGGCGAGCCGGGGGGCGTGGCGTCCGGCACTGCTTCCCATGCCTCCGCTCGGTCTCGTCGCGGAAGCGGATGCCGTGCGGTTCCGGTTCTCGCTACCGAAGGGTGCGTACGCGACGATCCTGCTTCGGGAGTTCCTCAAGAACGGCGCCACGGGAGCTCCGAGCGACCTTTCGAGCCGAGGCTACTAATACCCGAGCCCCGGGTCCGACGCTCGCACCCGTCATGGTCAGCGGTAGTCCCCGGCCGTTCGTGGTTCCCCTTCGTTCGACGGGCTTGCCGAACGTCGAAGTCGCCTCCACGCTCCCCCGCATTCCGACGGGAGTTCCGGATTTCGATTATCTGACCGGAGGTCTACCGGCCGGCTCGGTCGTCCTGCTCCTCGGCGAGGCCGGCGCGGGCCACCAGGAGTTCGCCCTTACGTCGGCCGTCCACCTGATGCTGTACTACGACGACCCCGACCTGCATCGGTTCTATCTCGGAAGCTCGAAGGGGCCGTTCATCTACCCCCAGGGCGTCGCGTTCGTCAGCTTGAGCCGCTCGAAAGAGCAGGTGATCGGCGAAGTGCGCGAGTCGTTCCACGGATTCTATCCGGACGTGCTGCTGCGCCACCTGGTCTTCCACGACCTCTCCCCGACGTACTTCCGGGACTCCGTCGTGCCGAGCGAATGGTCGTCGCTCCCCGGCCAGCTGCTCGGACGCCAGCCCGGATCCGAGGGGTCACCGGACGGCCCGGTACGGGCGCTCGCCAACGCGCTCGATGCCTGCGGCGCCGGCAACGTGGTGATCGTCGATTCGCTTACCGACCTGCTGGTCCGGGACGGCATCGAGCCGAACGACCTGCTCACGCTGCTGAAGGGGCTCCGTCGACGGGCCAAGGCCTGGAACGGCCTCGTCTACCTGTTGCTCTCCGAGGGAGTGGCACCGCCCGCGACCGAGCAGGCCGTCATCGACTCGGTCGACGGAGTGCTGCATTTTCGGTGGGCCGCGAGCCCGAACCATTCGCACCGCAATCGGGCGATGCTGATCGAGAAGTTCATGCCGGTGCTCGCCCGCCTTCCGTCCGAGCACCACGGTACGTTCGTGATCCGGATCAACGCCTCCAACGGGCTGGTGACCACACAGTATGAGCGGGTCTGATCCGGCCAACCCCAAGGTCTCGACGGGGATCGCGGGCCTCGACGAGATGCTCGGCGGAGGGTTCCCCGCCAAGCACGTCGTGCTCGTGACGGGACTCCCGGGGACCGGGAAGACCTGCTTTGGGCTCCAGTTCCTGCTCGAAGGCGCCCAGCACGGGGAGCGGGGCGTGTTCCTGTCCCTCGAGGAGAACGTCGAACCGCTGCTCGAGACCGCCCGGCAGTTCCGCTGGCCCGTGGACGCCGCGGTGGCGAACGAGACGCTGAAGATCGTCCGACTCGACCCCCGCGAGACCCGCCAGAGCCTCCATCGGATCCAGGGAGAGCTCGGAAAGGAGCTCTCGACGATGGGCGCGAAACGGATCGTCCTCGACTCGGTGTCGCTGCTCAACATGCTCTCCGACGACGAGCCGAGCCGCCGAGCGACGCTGTTCGCGCTCGCGGACGCCTGCAAGGGGGCGGGCGCAACGACCGTGCTCACCGCCGAGGCGGATCCCCGCAGCCCGGAGGTGACCCGCGACGGCCTCTCGGAGTACATCGCCGACGGGGTGATCGTCCTGGGATACTCGACCGGCGCCGATGGGCATCGCGTCGGGCTGTCGCTGCGGGTCCTCAAGATGCGCCGGACCGCCCACGCCCGGACGGTGCAGCCGTACTCCATCGGGCCCTCGGGACTCCGGGTCGATGCGAAGGCCGTCGACTTTTCGAGCGCCTGAGCGCGTCCCGCCACGTACCGCGGGACGGCCGCGCGGGAGGAGGAACGGTGAGCGAACGAACGAACGCCCCCCGGACCCTCTGGCCCGAAGCGTCGGTTCCCATCGCTCGCCCCGAGGAGTCCCGACGCTGGATCCTCTACGTTGATCTCGATGCCTACTATGTCTCCTGCGAGCTCCGAGATCGGCCCGAGCTCGTCGGCCGGCCGGTGATCGTCGGGCCCCCGCCGTCCGATCGGCCGTCCCGCGGCGTGGTGCTCTCGGCGAGCTACGAGGCTCGGAAGTTCGGGGTCCACAGCGCGATGCCGGCGCGCACCGCCGCCGCGCGCTGCCCGGAGGCGACCTGGATCGCCCCCGACTTCGCGAAGTACGGCCGGATCAGCGAGGAGGTCCGCGCGCTCCTCGCGGAGCACGCCCCGCAGGTGGTCCCGTTCAGCATCGACGAAGCGGCGCTGTCGATCGAGGCGCCCTCCCCAGAGGCGGCGCGGTCCGTCGCGGAACGAGTCCAGCAGGATCTCCGGGCCCGTCTCGGTCTCCCGGCGTCGATCGGCGTCGCGACCACGCGGGTCGTGGCGAAGATCGCCACCGACCGGGCGAAGCCCGGCGGGATCGTCGTGGTCCCGCCGGACCGGGTGGCGGAGTTTGTCGCACCCCTTCCGGTCCGGGCGATCCCGGGCGTGGGGCCGAAGACCGAGTCGATCCTCAAAGCGCACGGGATCGAAACGATCGGCGCCCTCGCCGAACGGTCGCCCTCGGAGGTCGGCCGTTGGCTCGGCAGCTTCGGCCGGGAGATGATCTCGCTCGCGCGCGGAGAACCTCCGGACGCGCCTCCCGTGGCGAGCGGCCCCCGGTCGCGTTCCACGGACCGAACGTTCGAGGCGGACGTCGGGTCCTGGGAGGCGATCGAGCGCACCGTGATCGAACTCTCCTCCGGCCTCGCCGCGGCCCTCGATCGGGAGGGGATTCGCTACGGCGCCGTCGGGGTCGCCTTCCGTTGGGCGGACTTCGCACGCAGCCAGCGGGTCCGAGCGCTCTCGGCGGCTCAGGAAGGGAACGCGCCCCTCGCGGACCGCGCGCTGCACCTCGCCCGAGAGCTGTGGGAGGCGGAGCGCGCGGGCCGGGGCCGCGCGGTCCGGACGGTCTCCGTGCGCACAGAACGGCTGAGCGATCGCCTCCAGCGGCAGGCGTCCCTCGACGATTTCCCGGCCACGCCCCCTTAGACCGTTAAGAGCGTCGGACGGCTCGAGTTCCCGGACCGTCCCATGACCGATTCGGCGCCGCCGCTCCGCGCGCTCTCCGCCGAGGAGTCGGCGTTGCTGGTGCCCGACGCTCGGACCGGTCTGATCCTGCCCGTGTACTCCGGGCGTTCGCTTCCGAATCTGGCCGCCTCCGTCGCCCGCGCCGTGGGGGTGAACGAGGCCGGGACGCCTCCCCTGGCCCCGTCGCTCGCACCCGAGCTCGACCCGTTCGCGTCGAACCCACCCGAGGGGCCGATCGTCGTGATGCTCGCCGACGGCCTTGGCTGGTTCCCGTTCGATCGGTGGGCGAACGCCGACCGGAACCCGGCGGGAGCCCGGTGGCGACGCATGGCGCGCCCGATCACGACCGTGTTCCCCACGACGACCGTGCCGGCGCTCGTGAGCCTCTCCAACGGAACGTGTCCCTCCCAGAACGGGGTGGTCGGCTTCCGGCAGTTCCTGCCCCGCTTCGGGGTCGTGGCCGACCTGCTCAAGATGTCCCCGGTCGGGGTCTCTCACCCCGAGACGCTGGTCGGCCCGGAGTGGAGCCCCTCGCTCGTCTCCGGCGCCCCCTCGATCTTCCGGCGGGGCGCTCCCGGCCTCGCGCTTTCCCGGGAGAAATTTCAGGGCACCGGCCTGACCCGGGTGCTGTACGACGGCGCCGAGTACATCCCCTACGCGACCGCCTCCGATCTCGCCCACCTGCTGGCGGAACTGATCGACCGGCCGACCCCGCCGCCGCTGATCTACACCTACTGGGACGAGCTCGACACGGTGCAGCACTTCCGCGGCCCGCTCGACCGGCTGTTCGGGTTCGAGGCAGATCGCCTCGCGCACCTGTTCGAGTTCGTCGCCGGGCAGGTCGCTCCGGCCCGGGCGCGCTCCACCACGGTGTTCGTCACCGCAGACCACGGACAGGTTCCGCTCGATCCGGCTCGACAGCTCCGGATCGACCAGACACCGGAGATCGCCCGGACGATGTCGCGTCCGCTCGCGGGGGACCGCCGGGCGGGGTACTTCTCCGCGCTCCCCGGTCACGAGTCGGAGCTGCGCGAGGCGCTGGAACGGAACCTTCCCATCGGAAGCCGGATCGTGTCGATGGACGACGCCCTGGGCGCCGGTCTGTTCGGGCCCCCTCCGTTCCACCCCGAGATCCACCCCCGCCTCGGCGATCTCCTCGTCTTCGTCCCGCCCCCGACGGGGCTGGTCTCCCTCCCCCCCGGCGCGCCCCGACCGCGCTCGGGAGAGTTCCTCGGTGGGCACGGGGGCCTCGATCCCGAGGAGCTCCTCGTTCCCCTCGTCCGCGGGGCGCTTTCGGAGTTCGCCGGTCGCGGGTGACCGCCGCGCCGCGCGGGGGCAACGGTAATGAGCGTACCGAGGTAAAAATCGCCGTGGCCGACCTGCGCGAGCCGATCGTCTCCCTGCTGGGGCATGTAGATCACGGGAAGACGACCCTTCTTGACCGGATCACCGGCAGCGTCCGCGCCGCGAAGGAGGCCGGCGGGATCACCCAGCACATCGGCGCGATCGAGGTCACCGGGGCCGCGGTCCGGATTCTCTGCGAGGGGATCCTGAGCGCCGACCAGATGGTCGTCCCCGGACTTTTGTTCGTCGACACCCCGGGGCACCGGTCGTTCGAGACGATGCGCCGGCGGGGCGGGGCGCTCGCGGACCTCGCCATCCTCGTGGTCGATTCGCGCGAGGGCGTGATGCCCCAGACGAAGGAGTCGATCAACATCCTGCGCCGGGAGAAGACGCCGTTCGCGATCGCGCTCACGAAGGTCGATCTGTTGCCGGGCTGGCGCAAGCCGACCGGCCCGGTCCGTCTCCTCGAACAGCTCGCTCGCGCCGGACCCGAGTTCATCCGGACGCTCGACGCCCGCGTCTACGCGGTCGCCGAGGAGCTGGACGGGCTCGGGTTCAGTGCCGAGCGCTACGACCGGGTGAGCGACTTCACGCGCAACGTCGGCATCGTGCCGGTCTCGGCGAAGAGCGGGGCCGGGGTGCCCGAGCTGATCGCGCTGCTCATCGGGCTCGCGCAACGGTTCCTCAAGGAGGAGCTCGAGCTGTTCACGGACGGCGGCGAAGCGACGATCCTCGAGCGGGGAGATCAGAAGGGGGTCGGGCCCGTGGGGAACGTCATCGTCTACCGAGGCGCGCTCCGCGTGGGCGATGAGGTCGTGGTCACCGGCCGCAACGGCCCCTTCTCCACGAAGGTCCGGGGAATCTACCGTCCCAAGCCGTCGAAACCCGGCCGTGCCTCGGCGCAGGTCCGGCTCGAGTCGCTGCCCGAGGTGCGCGCCGCTGCGGGAGTCTACCTCGCCGCACCCCAGATCGAGGAAGCGATGCCCGGCGGCCTGCTCAAGGTCGTTCGCACCCCGGCCGAAGCGGAGGAAGTGCGCGCCGATCTCGCCCGCGAGGCGACGCCGGTCGCCGACCTCGCGGAGAGCGGGGTCGCGATCACCGCCGACACGCTCGGCGGAGTGGAGGCGCTCGCGTTCGAATGCCGCGAGCGGGGGATCCCCGTGCACGAGGCCTCCGTCGGTCCGGTCGGCCGGCCGACCGTGATGCGGGTCGCCGACGTGAAGGATCCGACGCACCGCGCCGTCCTGGCGTTCAACGTTCCGGTGCTCCCCGATGCGGTCAATGCCTCCGACCCGGACGCGGTCCGGGTATTCCGGGCCGATGTGATGTATCGGGTGATCGAGGAGTATCTGACCTGGCGCACCGAGCGGCAACGACAGATCGACGCCGCCCGGAAGCTCGGCACGGTCCACCCCGCGAAGCTCGAGGTGCTCTCCGGGTTCGTGTTCCGCGCCTCCAAGCCCGCGATCGTGGGGATCCGAGTCGTCGGCGGCACGCTCCGCCCGGGGCTACGGCTGATGCATCCGGACGGGCGGGAGGTCGGTCTGCTGAAGAGCCTTCAGCGGGAAAGCGAGTCGATCCCGCTGGCGGAGGAGGGCGCGGAGGTCGCCGCCTCGATCGACGGCGGCGTGGTGGGCCGGAACATGGCCGAGGGGGACTTCCTGCTGGTCGTGATCCCCGAAGCGTCGGCGCGGGCGCTCAAAACTCAAACGCTCACCCCGCACGAACAGGAGATCCTCGACGAGGTAGTGCGGCTGCGACGCGTGTCGCACCCGTTCTGGGGTCAGTGAGCACCGGGGGGACCGTTCCGGCCGCCGTCCAACGGCCGCTCGGTGCGGTCGTCGTACGGTTCGTCCGGATCGTCGCCCGGGCTACCCTCGGGGGAACTACGATAGACGCCCGGGGGGAGGAACACCCCGAGATAGATGGCGAGGCCGCCCATGCCGATCAACAGAGCGCCGCCTCCGATCCCGAACGCCAGCGGAAGCATCGGGAGGTGATGCGACGGCGCAGGGTACGACTCGACAAACTCACCAGAAAAGCTGACCGACTCGCTACCGTTCTCATTGACGACCTGCACGCAGTAGCCGCTCGACGTCGGTCCCGTGGTGGTCCAGTTCCCACTCGTGCTCCCCGACCACGACTTTAGTACGCCGTGGAGACACCAGCTGGCCGGGTCGGTGGGGCAGGGGCCCGCGACGTACCAATCGACTTCGACCGCTCGACTGGTATTCCAGCTAAAGGAAATTGCGGCATGCATCTCGGCCGCAGCAGGAACATTGTAAGTAGCCCAGTTGTCCGGGTCCACCGGGAGCACCCAGCTGCGATCGGTTTTCGACTCTTGCGAGGTTCCGACCGGCATCGTCACCGCGATCATCACGCCCGCGCCGACAAGCGCCATGGCGGCCCCGACCGCCAGGAGTCCAGTCCTCAACGGGAGGACCCGACTGCGCCACTCCACATATACGCCCCGGAGGGGGCGCACGGCGTGAAACGGGTCATAGGGCCTGGACTCATCTTAATATCCCTTCCCGCCAAAGCCGGTATCGTGGCCGAGACCGGGTCTCCGGCCCCCCCGCAGGGGTCTCCAATCGCCCCCCCGTGCCCCATGTGCCGGAGCACGCACCGGATCGTGGACCCGGTGCTCGCCGAGACCCATTGCGCCGAGTGCGGCCTCGTGTTCGATGACGGTTCCGTCCTCGAAAGCCCTCCGCCCCCGGTCGCGAGCGCGACTGCGGAGGGGAGCGGACGGGGCATCGGGCCGTTCGTTCGGCCGGGCGGCGTCAAGCGCTCGCTCGGTAGCACTCTCTCGCTCTCCCGGGACGGCCAGGGTCGTCGCCTTGGCTGGCGGCGTCGCTACGAGTTCCAGCACCTGAAGCGGGTGATGCAGCGCCAGACGGCGCGGGCGGTGGACGGCCCGCTCGACCGGTCCCCGGCTCGCGGAGAGATCGTCCAAGCGACCCACCGGCTGGGCCTCCCGGATATCGTCGGGACGGAGGCGGAACGGATCTTCGCGGACGCGAAGCGGGCCGGAGTCTTCCGGGGCCGCGGTCTGTCGGCCTGCGTCGGCGCGGCGATCTACGCCGCCTGTCGACGGTTCACGATCCCTCGGACGCTCGGCGAGGTCACGACCGCCGTCGGCGGCCGCCGATCCGACGTCGGACGGACGTTCAAGATGGTGCAGCGCTGCGGGGTCGTCACGGTGCCGGGGGTGGGCACGAAGGCGTTCCTGACCCGGTACGCGCAGGAGCTGGCCCTCTCCCCGAAGGTCCGTTCCACGGTCGAGGGGATGCTCGATACGGCCCGCGACGACGCCGAGCTGTCGGGGCTCAGCCCCCATGGGCTCGTCGCGGCGCTCATCTACCTCGCCGCCGAGCGCAACGGAGAGCACCGATCGCGGGCGCAGGTCGCGCGAGTCAGCGCGGTCACCGAAGTGACACTACGCTCTACGTGCCGGCTGGTCGAGAAGGTTTGGGCGCAGCCGGGACCTGCCGGCTCCGGACCGCCTACTTCGTAAGGTAGTAGCCGGCCGCCTTTTCGCGGACCTTGCGACGCACCCAGCCTTTCGTCTGGAGTTCCTGAAGCGCATTCATCACCATCGTCTTCGGGAGCTTCACCGTCATCGTCAGTCGCTCGGCGGTCCCCATCTTCTCTTCGGAGGTCCACGCCTGGTCCTTCATCACCTTGTACACTTTGACCGCGTTCCCCGAGAGTTCGTCCTCGATCGCCATCGCCGACCCGCGGCGGTCGACCCGGCCGGACGGATAATGGCTTCTGGGGCCGCCGGGCGAACGAGATAACCGCGGGCTCGCTGGCGTGCCGTGGAGGATGCGGCCCGACGGCCGGGCAGGGCGCCGGACGGAAGCGGGTCCCCGGTTCGTCCCCATCGCACCCGGGCTCCGACGCGGGCGACCGTCGTCTGGGACACTGCCTTTCGCTCCTACGACTTTGGAGCCGATCATCCGTTCACGGAGTCGTCCCGCGGGTTGGCGGTGCGACTGCTCGAACTGTCGCTGGAGTCCGGGGAGTCCGAAGCGATCGAGTGGATCCGGTCGGTCGAGCCAGCGGAGCCCCGCGTGCTCGAACGGTTTCACGAGGCCGCCTACATCGATCGGGTCCGACGAGTCGGCAACGGCACCGAGACGGTGTACCTCGACCGCGGCGACACACCGGGTCGGCCCGGGTGTTACGATGCGGCCGCCCGACTGGTCGGCGGGGCGGTCCGAGCCGCCGAGCTCGTCTGGGAACACCGACGCCCGGCGTTCCACCCAGCGGGCGGACTGCACCATGCCGGTCCGGGCCGGGCGAGCGGGTTCTGCATCTTCAACGACCTCGCGGTCGCGATCGCGAGCCACCTGTCCTCCGGCCGAAGGATCGCCTACCTCGACATCGACGCCCACCACGGGGACGGGGTGATGTACGGTTTCTACCGCTCGGGTCGCTTGCTGGACATCGATTTTCACCAGGACGGCCGGACCCTTTTTCCCGGAACCGGGTTCCCGTCCGAGGCGGGGGGCGGAGACGGGGCGGGCCTCAAGGTGAATCTGCCGCTCCCCCCGGGGGCGGGGGACGAGGCGCTGCTCCCCCTCTTCCACCGGGTCGTCCCGGCGCTGATCGAGCGATTCCGTCCGGAGATGATCGTTCTCCAGCACGGGGTCGACGGTCACGCGGGCGATCCCCTCGCGCAGCTCCAGTACACCGCCGGGGCCTACGCCGAAATCGACCGGACGACGATCGCGCTCGCGCAGGAGTACTGCGGCGGGCGGCTGCTGGTCACCGGCGGGGGCGGCTACCGGGCGGAGTCGGTCTCCCGGGTGCTGGCTCGCGCCGGACGACTCGTCGCGGGGCTTTCGGCGCCCGACTCCCGCACGCCGGTTCCGACGGCCTGGCGGGCGGAATTCTTCGAGGAGACCGGCTACACGGCTCCGGAAGGCTGGACGGAGTCAGACCGTCTGGAGCGATCCCCGTGGGATACGGCCGACGAGGACCGGCTCATCGGAGATCTCGAACGCTCGCTCGGGTTTCGTTTTCCTCGGGTCCGGAGCGACGACGCGACCGCCACCGACTGATCCGTAGGTCCCGGGCGGGACACCGAAGCGTTCGAAGACACGCGATTAATAGCGGGGGTTCGTCGGGAAGCGGGCTGCCGTGAAGATATCGAGCGACGCCCCGGTGATCGACACGGCCCTGCTCGCGGGATTCCGGTACGCCTGTCGGCCGGACTGTGGCCTCTGCTGCTTTGCCGAGCCCCATCTCGAGTCGTCGGAAAAACCGGCCCTCCTTCAGCTGCGTCTGCAGCCCGATTTCGTCCACCGGGGTCGCGAGGAGTACCTCGCCTCCCGCCCCGAGGGAGGCGCGTGCACCCTCTTGCAGGGCAGCCGCTGCCGTGGCCACGCCGCGCGCCCGTCCGTTTGCCGAGAGTTCCCGCTGACCGCGCACGCCGGGCTCCGGGTCCAGGTGACCGCGGTGCTCACCTGCCCGGGGGTCGAGCTGACGTCGTTGGAAGGGTTCCCCGGGACGAGAGGTCTGTCGATCGACCCTGGATTCGCCGACGAGATCGAGGCCGTGCGGGCGCGAGCCGAAGCGCACGCCCGACCCCTCCTCGCCGCCGGCGAGCGTCGGCGGCGACGGATCGTCCGAGCCCTCGAGGCGGAGGGGCGATGGATCGAAGAGGAGGAGGTGCGGGAGCATCTCCGTTCGCGGATCCCCGTGCCCACTACCGCCGATTTTCCTTCCGAGGACCCACCCTCGGCCGACGAGGGGGTGGAGCTGCTGCCTCTCGTGTGGGCGGGACATCCCGGCCCGCTCGCATTCGCCTCCGCGCTCGGAGGGTGGGAGCTCATGGAGCTCCGGGAAGCCGGTGGATCGGGTCGATCCCTGGGCGTCTTCCCTGCACCGTCTCGTCCTCCCGCGTGCTCGGAAGCCGCCGACCGGATGCTCCGAGGGTACCTACGCTACTGGCTCGAACGGGACGCGCTCTTCGGCTCGATCCACCTGCTCATGCTCGAACGACCGGACGGGGATGTCGAGGAGTGGATCGCCGCGGAGCTGCGTCGGATCGGAGCCCTCGCGACTTCCCGCGCCCAGGTGCTGGCCGTGGCCCGGCGCGGGCCGGTGGATCGGCTGGCCGCCGCCGACCTAGAGGAAGGAATACGGGCAACGGATCAGGACCTGCTCGACCGGACGACCTGGGGAAGCCGACTCTGAACCTCCGGCACCCGGCCCGCGGCGCCGCCGAGGGCCACTCTCATAATCGCGAACGGGTTCGCCGTGCATGGTCCTCTTGGCGAAGGACATCATGGAAAAGGACCTCCTCACGATCGACGAGGAGGTGGACGCGCTCACGTGCGCGCGGCGGATGGTCGCGGCTCGGAAGGGCTACGCGATCGCCACCCACGGGAGCGCCGCGACGATCTCGGGGATCGTCACGGAGTGGGATTACCTCGAGAAGATCGTCGCACCGGGGAAGGATCCGAAGACGGTTCCCTTGCGCGAGATCGCTTCGCCGCATGTTCAGTCGTGCGCGCCGGATACCCCGACCGACGAGGTCGCCTCCCGGATGGCCAACCTGGGAGTGCGCCGGATGGTCGTCCGTTCGGGCGACCAGGTCGTCGGAGTGATCTCGTCGCGCCACCTCATCGCCATATTCCGCCAGTACATCGACCGCGTCACCGCCGAGATCGCCGGCAGCCAGTCCCAGGGACCCCCGCTCGGGTGAACGCTCCGCGGGTCGCCGGATTCAGGGATCGAGGGATGACCATCGGCCGAGCCCGGGGGCGCGCCCGGGGGCACCACCGGCCGACGCCGCGGTCTCCGACCGAGCGTTCGGCGTAGGAGGGGTTCGTTGGAGTACAAGTGGCGAGTCCTCTCGAACACCACGATCGCCACCCTGATGGCGTCGATCGACACGAACATCGTGCTGATCGCCCTCCCGTCGATCGGACGGCAGCTCCCGGGGACGAGCGCGACCCTGCTCCTGTGGATCCTGCTCGGCTATTCCCTCGTCACGGCGGTCGTGCTGCTGAACTTCGGCCGCCTCTCGGACATGTTCGGGCGGGTGCGGCTCTACATCCTCGGGTTCGCCATCTTCACGCTCGGGTCGGCGCTCTGCGGATTCTCTCAGACCGGCATCGAGCTGGTCTCCTTCCGGCTCGTTCAGGCGATCGGCGCCGGCTTCCTGTTCTCGAACTCGGCCGCGATCATCACCGATGCGTTCCCGCCGAACGAGCGGGGCCGGGCGCTCGGGATCAACCAGGTCTCGATCGTCGGTGGCGCGGTCGCCGGCCTCGTGCTCGGCGGCGTCATCACCTCGACGATCGGCTGGCGATGGATCTTCTTCGTCAACGTGCCGATCGGCCTGATCGCCACGATCCGGGCGCGCGCCGACCTCCGCGAGATTGCCAAACCCGAGTCCGCCCCGCAGATCGACTGGCTCGGGAACATCCTGTTCGCCGCGGGGCTCACGCTCATCCTGTTCGCGATCACGCTCGGTGCCCTCGGCCAGCTCCCGACCCCGATCGCCCTCCCCACGGGCGTGCTCGGGGGGGCGCTGCTCGGCGGGTTCGTCCTCGTCGAGCGGAGGGAACGATCGCCGATGCTCGACCTCGGCCTGTTCCGCAATCGTCAGTTCGCTACATCGGCGATCGCCACGCTCCTCAACGCCCTGGCCCGGGGGGCGTTCACGTTCATTCTCGTGTTCTACCTGCAGGGACCGCCCCGATTCCTGAGCCCGTTCACGGCTGGATTATTCCTGATACCGACCTCGGCGGCCCTCGCCGTGGTCGGGCCGATCAGCGGCTGGCTCTCCGATCGATTCGGTCCCCGGCCGTTCCTGGTGGCGGGGCTGCTCGTCTCGGCCGCCGGATTCCTCTGGCTCGCCACGATCGGTCCCGACGAGTCGATCCTCGGTCTCGCGCCCGCGCTCGTGCTGGTCGGGTCGGGCATGGGGCTGTTCGCTTCTCCGAACCGAGCCGCGATGATGACGGCGGTACCGCCCAACCGGCGGGGTGTCGCCTCGGGGATCGGCACGACCTTCGTCAACACCGGCGCGACGATCAGCCTCGGGGTGACGCTGATCATCATGAGCTCGGTGCTCTCTCGAGCCGAGATCCAGTCGATCTTCCTCGGAACGGCCCGCAGCAGCGGGGGGGCCGCCGTCGGGAGCGGATTCCTGAGCGCGATCCATCTCATCTTCGCGGTGTCGGCGGTGCTGATCCTGGTCGCGCTGATCCCGTCGGTCATCCGGGGACGGACGCCGCCGCCCCCGGCGGTCGCCCCGGAGAATATCGAGTAGATCGCGGTGCCGGGCCAGCGGCGGACCGCGCGCCCGGGAAGACTCTACTGGACCGGCCCGAAATCGAGCCGCCGGAACGAGAGCACGGCGAGCGTGAACGTGATCGCGGACAGACCCGCGAGCACCCCGGCGGCGATGGCGTCGCCCGGTCCGAAGTGATGGGTGAACGCGTCCCGCACCGTGTTGGCGGCGTAGGTGAGCGGATTCGCGTAGACGATCGCCCGGAGCAGGAGGGGCGTCTTCGACGTGACCGGGTAGTAGACGGTCGAGATGAACACGAGGAAGTACTGCAGCAGCGACTGGATCGTGAAGTAGAGGTTCGCCGACCGGATCCGCGCTCCGATCGCGATCAGGAGCCCTCCGAAGAACACGGCGCCGAGCCCGATCGTACCGAGGATGAGGAGGAGCTCGAACGGCGAGAGGAGCGGGAGCCCGACCAGGGGCAGGGCCACGAGCGCCATCAGACCGACGCCCACGAGCGCGAACGTCAGGGTCGTGAGGAGGAGGGCGGCGAGGTACTCGTAGCGGCGAAAGGGCCCCGAGAACAGCTGCTCCACCATCGACCAGCGGCGGTCGAGCCAGAAGATGCGACCGGCCAGAACGGCCCCGGTGATCATCTGCGAAGCGATCATTCCGGGGACGAGGAACGCCGTGTACGACCCCGAGGAGCCGACGTTCCCGACGATCTGGGAGAACATCGTGCCGAGCACGACGATCAGGAACGCCGGCTGACCGAACATGACGATCAGCGTGATGATGTCGAGGTTCGACACGAAGTTCCGGACCAGGAGCCGGAGCACCGGCGGGAGCTTCACGAGAGCTCCTCCGACTCGGCCGTGATCCCCGAATCGTCCGCGACGAGGTCGACGAACGCTTCCTCCAGGGTCGGCTCCCGGACCGCGATCCGCAGGAGCCTGAGCCCCCGCGACGCCGCCCAGCCGGCGAGGCTCGCGACCAGCCCTTCCGCATCCGGTGCCCGGAACTCGATGCGAGAGGAACCCCGGGCCACCTCGACGTACTCCGGATTCTGCCGCTTTAGGAGCGCGTCCAGATCCCTATCCTCCTCCGGAGTGATGGGCCGGTCGAACTCCGCCTCCACGAACCGCGCGCCGCGGTACCCGCGCTTGAGCTCCTCCGGGGCTCCGATGGCGCGCAGCCGGCCTCCCTGCAGGATACCGATCCGGTCGCAGAGCTCGTCCGCTTCGTGGAGGATGTGGGTCGTGAAGACGATCGACAGGCCGTCGCGGGCGCGACGCGAGAGGTACGCGAGGATCCGCTTGCGCGTGAGGGCATCGAGCCCCACGGTCGGCTCGTCCAGGAACAGGAGTTCCATATCGTGCATCAGCTCCCGCGCGACCTGGAACCGTCGCCGTTCGCCCCCCGACAGGGCCCACGGCTTTCGATGCCGAACGTGCCCGAGCTCGAACAGTTCGAGCATCTCTTCCGCCCGGCTCTTGGCGACCTCGCGCGGCACGCTCCACAGGAACGCATAGAGCGTCAGATTGCGCTCCACGCTGACGAAGTCGAGCGACTCGGACTGGAGCACGACGCCGATCCGCGCCCGCTCGGCGCGGCCGCATCGGAGCAGATCCCGTCCGAACAGCTCCCCGGATCCCTCCGATGGGATGAGCAGGGTGGACAGGAGGCGTACCGTGGTCGTCTTGCCGGCGCCGTTGCGACCCAGCAGGCCGAACACCTCCCCCCGGTGGAGTTCGAGATCGAGGTGGCGCACCGCGAACTCTCCGGGCCGGTAGGCGAATCCCAGGTCCGTCGCCCGGGCGACCACGGGGGACGAGTTCACGGCGCCGGTCCCGCCCGGTGAGCCGACACCTGCGGTACGCTCGGGCCCCCGGATTCACCCGCTCGTGGGGAGCGGGGCGAGGTGGCCCGAGTCGAGATGCGCCGATGCATAGTGTCCCTGTGGAGGGCCTACTTTTCACGGGGATAAAATCGATTGTCGTCGGAGGGGTCGATCCGTTCCCGAGAGGGAGCGAACGCGGGTAAATACTCGCGGCCGACTGCCGGCCCCGTGTACGCGGCGCCGCCGACGAGCGGATCTGGGGAGACCGCAAAACTGCTGATCCTCATCGGCCTCATTCTGCAGGTCGTGGAGGTCGTGATCCTCTTCGGGCTGGGATTCGTCTTCCTTTTGTTTCCCGTGGTCGGAGCGGTCATTCTCGTCCTCGCGGTGCTCGGCATCGTCTGGGTCCTTCTCGTCTACCTGTTCTCCTACGCCCCCGTGGACGCCGGAGATTTCCGGACCGCGCGGACCCCCACCCTCGTATTCGCCATTCTCTCGCTGATCACGATCGGGCTGATCTCCGGGATCCTCTACCTCGTCGCCTACGTCAAGCTGGGCGACGCCGAAATGGAAACGGCGGGCGCGGGGCGGGGCCCCGGGTTCCCGGGGGGATTCCCCGGCACTAAATTTTGTCCGATGTGCGGTCGAGCGAATCCGGCGGCGGGCCGATTCTGTGCGGGCTGCGGGGCCGCCCTTCCCTGAGTGCCCGAAGGATCCCCCTCGAATGACGGGCGACGTGGAGACGATCGTGGCCAAACTGGACGATGAATATCAGGCGGCGGTCTCCCGGAACGACGCCGCCACGATGGAACGAATTCTCGTCGATGACTTCGTTCTCGTGACGGGGCCAGGGAAAGTGTTTTCCAAGGCGGATCTCCTCGCGGAGGCGCGCGGCGGGCACATCGTCTACGAACGTCAGGACGACTCGGAAAAGACCGTTCGTGTCTGGGGCGACACCGCGGTTGTGACCGCCCTGCTCTGGGCCAAAGGAACCGACCAGGGCAAGCCGTTCGAGTACCGGGTCTGGTTCAGCGACACATATGTTCGCACTCCGACCGGATGGCGGTATGCGCTCGGTCAGTCGGGAACCCGGTTGCCGCCCTCGCCGTGACGAGCGCGTTCGATCTCCGACCCGCGGTGACCTCCGCCTCCACCGAAAAGTCGCTGTAAAAACGCGCTCCCCTGCGGTGCCCGACGATTAGCCCCGAGCGGATTCGAACCGCTGTCGCCGGCTCCAAAGGCCAGCATGCTTGGCCACTACACCACGGGGCTATGCACGGGGACCGCCGACCGCTACTAAAAAGTGAACGCCGACCGGCGTTCGGAGCCCCCCGCGAGGCTCCTTCGATAGATTCGCCCGTCCCCCGCGGGGCCCTGCCTATTCGGAGAGCGGCGCGGTCGAGCGGGCCTGTCCTCGCAGCGGAGGCACCCACGCGAGGAACGGGAGCGGGGCAAGGGTGAAGGCGGCGGTCAGGAGCCAGGCGATCGGGTACCCGGCCCGGCTCGCGACGATCGCAAAGAGGACGGCGAACCCGCCCCCGACGAAGATCTGGATCGAGTTGAGGAGGGCGACCGCGAGCGCGAACTCCGACAGTCCGATCCGGGGCAAGTAGGTCGGAATCAAGTAGAGCACCGCGAACACCGCTCCGTTGGCGAACCCGAGGAGAACGAACGCTACCCACGATCCCGCCAACGAGTAGTACGGCACGAGCGCGAGGAGCGCCGCCGTGGCGATAGCCCACAGCGAGAGCGTCCACCGCAGTTCTCCCCTCCGCTCGGCGATCCAGCCGCCGATCGGGCCGCCGAAGATCGCGGCGAAGATCATGGCGGCGGGGATCCAGTCGATGACCAAGAGACCCCACGTGGCATGGCGGCCCACGGCGTAGTAGGGGAACTCCTGCGCGGCCACGTAGAACGCGGTCCAGAGCCCGCTCGACCCGAGCGCGAGGGCCCACAAGGCGCGGGACTTGAGCACCGAGACGCTCGCCTTCCAAAGATCCCGGGCGTGACTGGGCGACCCCTCGTTCGGGAACCGCGGGAGCACGACTAGGGCAACCACGGCCCCGCCCACGAGGAGGAGGCCCCCGACCGCGAGCGCCCACGACCACCCGATGGCGAGGCCGACGATCGCCCCGACTACGAGGCTGACACCGGAGCCGAGGCTGAACCCGGCATTGTAGATCCCGATCGCCGGACCTCGAGAACCGGCCGGATAGTACGAAGTGGCCAGCCCGAGTGCCGGGGCGAAGAAGAACGCCGCGCCGGCGCCCGCTCCGAACCGGAGCGCGGCCAGGACCATCCAGTTCGGCGCCGCGGCCGACGCGAGCGTGAATCCGGCCATCGCGACGAGCGCCGCGATCGACGTGGAGCGGTTCCCCCACCGCATCGCCACGAAACCGGCGGGGATCTGGAACGCCGCCGCGCCGAGCAGGAACGCCGCAAGGACGATCCCGAGCTCTGCGAGGCCGACCCGCCATTGTGCTCCGACGAGCGAGAGCACCGCCCCGACGTCGTACCAATTGAATGCGTAGACCGCTCGGGCGAGGAACAAGGCCCCGAGCGCGACCCCGGGGGGGCGCGCCACCGGGCTCCTCACGCCGGAGCCCCGGGCAGAAGCCCGTGGGTCTCGAAGTATCGAAGGAATCCCATCGCCGCGAGATCATAGCCCGAGATCAGCGACTCCCGGTCGTTCGCCTCGGCCTCCTCCAGCGAATCGTCGTATCGGCGCAGGGCGGCCGCGATGTGGTCGGCCGATCGCGACTCTCGCGCCGCGGTCAGGGCCACGTCCCTCCACCGTTCGACCGTGGTGCGGTACCGAACGAGATCGGCGGCCCCCTCCGGAGTCGGGCCGAAGTGGCTCAGGAGGACGAGTCGGGGCTCGGTCCGTCGCATCGCTTCGAGGCTCGCGAACAACTGGTCGAGGTCGAGGTCGGGCGGAGGAACCGCCGGCCGCGTGTGCGGGGATCGTTCGAGGCGCACGCCCGCGCCGTCTCCCGTGAACACGCCCCGGATCGTCGAGTCGAAGAAGGCGAGGTGGTGCTTCGCGTGCCCCGGCGTCGCGATCACGTCGAGCACCCCGTCGCGCAGCGGAAACCGTTCGCCGCCGCGCAGCGCATGGATTCGGGCCGCGCCGATCGGAAGGACCGGACCCCAGAGCGGGTCCATCGCGGCTCCCCAGGCACGACGGGCGCTGGCCACGAGCCGGCTCGGATCCACGAGGTGGGGCACTCCGAGCTCGTGCGCGTGAAACTCGGCGCGCGGCAGCGCTTCGGCCAGGACGCCCACGCCCCCCGCGTGGTCGAGGTGGATGTGCGTGACGAACACATCCCTCACTTCGGACGGGTCAACGCCCGCCCGGGCGAGGCCGGCGAGGAGAGCGTCCCGGCAGCTGGCCGGTCCCGTCTCGATCAGCGTCCACCCCTCGATCCCCGGGAGGAGGTACGCCGCGACCAGCCCCTCCGTGTCACGAAAATCGAGGTCCAGCAGTTGGCGGTCGTGGCCGAGATCGAGGACGCGCGGCGAGGTCATCGGACCCCCGATCAGTAGACGAGCAGCGGCGTGCCGAATATGTAGAGCGCGAGGACCGTGAACGTCATGGCGGTCGCGGTGAGGCCGATCGCCCCCGCCCAGACCCACGAATTCCAACGAATAACTTTGCGACCGTCCAGCACCCCGAACGGGAACAGATTGAACGTTCCGAACCAGGCGTTGATGAATGCGAGCACCAGCAGCCAGACGAACAGGATGGAGCCGGCCAGATACACGACGATCGAGGCGCCGTAGAACATCGTCGCGAACACGAGGTTCGTCATCGGCCCGGCGAGGCTGGTGCGCCCCCAGTTTTGCCGGTCGGCCTCGCTGATCCCGCCGACCACCGTCGCGCCGGGCGCCGCGAGGATGAAGCCGAGGAAGGAGGTGACGAGCGCCATCACCAGTCCGTAGGGGGAGGCGCGGAACTCCGCCCAGAAGCCGCGGCGTTGGGCGGCGATCTTGTGGGCCAGCTCGTGGGCCGCAAAGCCGGTCAGCGCCGCGGTCGCGGCGACGAGGATCAGCGTGGGGGTGATTCCCGAGAAGCCCGGCGGGGCGAGGCCGCTCCCCAGGTACGTGTTCCCCGAGAACAGGAGAAGGAGGCAGCCGGTGAGCACTCCGTAAGCGACCCCGAGGTGGAGGAGCTCGGTGCGGGACGTGGTGATCCGGGACGGTCGCGGTGGCGGACTCCAACTATACCCCGGGTACTGAGGAGTTCGCGTCCAGGAGAGGCCGGACGTTCCCGAACCGGTCATGCGGACGCCTCCACCCCCCTCTCCGGCCACCGGTCGACCGGCATCGGATACGCGGAAGCGTCGCCGTGGACCAGGGAGCGCACGAGTTCCACCCCGTCCGCGAGCCGGGGACCGGGTCGGCTGAAGTACGCTTCGTCGGCCACGAACGTTCCCATCGCCGGCGCGACCGCGCGCACGCCCGCGGCGATTCGCCCGTCCGCGAGCTCCTTCCGCGAACGATCGACCGAGAAACTGCACGGGCTCAAGATGAGGAGCTCTGGCCGAAGGTCCGCGATCTCGTCCCAGGTCGTGCGCTGGCCGATGGCGCCCGGTTCGGGCCCGAGCGGGGAGGCGCCCGCAGACCGAACGATGTCGGGCGTCCAGAGCCCAGCCAGGATCGGCGGGTCGAGCCACTCGACCACGGCCACTCGGGTCGTGGCTTCGGGCGAGTGCCGCAAGACCCGGTTCCGGATCCCCTCGAGTAGTCGTCCGCCGGCCCCAGGGTCCCGTAGGGCGGTCGCCACGGTCGCGACGGACCGCCAGACGTCCTCGAGCCGCCGGGGGGTGAGCGAGACGACGTTCGGCCGGACCCCGGCTTGTGCGCACGCCTCCTCCACTTCGCGGTCGGTCACGGAGCAGACCCCGCACAGATCCTGGGTCAGGATCAGATCGGGTCGGAGCGCGCGGAGGCGTTCCACGTCCAGCGTGTAGAGGCTCGCGCCGGTAGATCGGACCGACCGAACGCGCGCGTCGATCTCACCGGACGGGCGGTCCTGGTCCCAGGCGCGCGGGTGCATCACGACCGGGACCGTTCGAGCCTCGACCGGATAGTCGCACTCCGCGCTCCGGCCGACCAGTTCGGCGCCGTGGCCGAGGGCGAAAACGATCTCGGTCGCGCTGGGAAGAACCGAAACGACGCGCATCCGCTGCCTCGGCTCGCCGAGTCGGGTGCCCGTTACTTACGTTTGCGGGTCGCGCGCGCTTTCTTCGGACGGGACCGTCGCTTCGGCCGGGGCCGGACGGCCGATTTCGCCGGCGATTCCATCGGGGACGCAGCCGATGCCGAAGGACGCGGCGGAGGGGGAACGGACGACCCGGGAGAGGGGGCCGGCGGCTTCGGGAGGCCCAGGTGCTCGCAGAGCGAGACCTCGCGTTCGTAGGGAAGACCGAGACGACGAGCCTCCTCACGCTCCTCCTCCCCAAGCTTGGGTTCGCCGGTCTTCGAGAGGGCGACGGCATGTAGGAATCGCAGTTGGGGGTCCTCGGGGGTTCGCGCGAGCATCGCCTCGAGCTCGACTCGCGCGCTCCGCCAGTCGCCGAGATCGACGAGAGCTGCTACGAGGTGCGCCCGAACCTCCGTGCGCGCGGCGTCCTCGGCGAGCAGTTCCCGGTAGACCTCGACCTCCCGAGTCGGTTCGGCCTTGGCGCCGAGCACGGCGGCTTTCCCGAGCCGCGCGTCGACGTCCTCGGGGTGGGCCGCGATGACCTCATTGAAGATCCGGTCTGCGTCGTCCGAAAGGCCGAGGGCAAGGAGCGATCGTCCGATCCCGATCTTCCCGGGAACGAACTCCGGCTTGAGAGCGGCCGCCTGTCGATAGAACCGGAGGGAGAGGGCGGGAACGCCCCACCCGAGCCACGTGCGGGCGCGCTGCATCACCTCGTCGAGCTGCTGCGCGCTCGGTAGGAGGCGGCGCTGGTTGGTGGGTTCCGGTCGCGGCTCCTCCCCGATCAGCGTGCGCAACCCGAGTTGCCGCACGAGCTCCGCGAAGCGAGGTCCTTCGACCAGCGTCGCGCCGCTGCGGGCGAGCTCGGCCGCAATGATCAGAGGAAGGTGACCGGGCGTGAGGACGACCAGTCGAACCTGGCCGCCGGACGGCTCGCCCATCAGACGACGCGCTGTTCCGAGCGACACCTTGGTAGGGTCTTCGAGGAACGCGTAGACGAGACCGTCCTCGGTCTGCACCACGACCCCTTCCTCGGTCGGCTTCACCGCGTCCATCCGTCCGCCCATCGCCTCGACGACGCTCCCCGCCAGCTGGACGAACGGTCCGCTTGCCATCGCAGCGGCCATTCTGCGCTGCGTTAAATACGGATATCGTCCAACCGAAGCCGCCGTGGACCTCGCCCAGCTCTCTCGTTACCTCCCCAAGCTCGAGGACCGCCTCCGAGCCTCCTACGCCGTCGCCGCCCAGACCGCCCCGAAGAGCCTGCTCACGTACCTCGACGTCAACCGCGACTTCACCCTGCGGGGCGGCAAGCGGTTCCGCGCGACGCTCGTGCTCGCCGGGTACTACCTCGCGACGGGGCGCGATCCGAAGCCGGTCGTCGACGCCGCGGCGGCCGTGGAGCATTTCCAGAGCTGGATGCTGATCCACGACGACATCATCGACCACGCCGAGCAGCGGCGCGGTGGGGTCGCCGTGCACCGCGCGCTCGCCGCCGCCCATCGGCGGGAAGGATTGGGCGGTTCGTCCGACGACTACGGCGTGGGGATCGGGATCACGCTCGGAGACCTCGAGGAACCGTTCACCGTCGAGGCGATCCTATCGGTCAAGGTACCGGCTCCGGCGCGACTCGCCGCGCTCGCCGAGTACGTCCGGATGACCCGGATGACGGCGTACGGTCAGCTCCTCGACATCCGCAACGGCACCCTCGCTCCGGGGGCTGTTACGGAGGCGGACGTGCTCGACGTCCATCGGCTCAAGTCGGCGGTCTACACGGTCGCCTCTCCGCTCGCGATCGGGGCCCTGCTCGGCGGGGCTCGACCGACCTCCCTCAAGGATCTCGAGTCGATCGCCCTCGATCTCGGGATCGCCTTCCAGCTGCGGGATGACGTGCTCGGCGCGGGGTTCGACGCCACCGAATCCGGGAAGAGCGCGAACGACCTGATCGAGGGAAAGCGCACGCTGCTGGTCGTGCGGGCCTGGCAGACGGGGAAGGACGCCGACCGGGAGGCGCTCCACCGAGTGCTCGGCTGCCCCGAGGCGAGCCCCTCGGAGGTCGCGGCGGCGCGCGAGACGATCCGCTCGACCGGGAGCCTCGACTACTCGGAGGAGCGCATTCGACAGCTCACCGAGCGCGCCCTCGCCCGACTGCGCCGCAGCCGATCGATCCGATCCGAGGCGAAACCGTTGCTCGTCGAGCTCGCGGACCGGCTCACTCGCCGGCGGGCGTAGCGCGGGCGCCTACGCGCCCGATTCGTCCGCGCCGTCGGGGGAGATTCCCGCCGCCTGGAGCTGCTGCGTGAGGTCCTTCTGCATCTCGGTATACCGCTCCTTCAGGTGGTTCTCCTGCCGCTCGACCGACTTCAAGCGGACCTCGAGCGTCTCCTTCTCCTCGGAGAGAAGCCCCTCGACCTCGGCCCGATTCTTCGCCTTCACCATCAGCCCGCCGATCGGGCGGTAGACGACGGCGTCCTCCGGGACCCCCTTGATCTCCTCGAGGGTGTGGGTCACTTCGCGCAATTTGAGATCGAGCTGGAGCCGCTGCTGCTGGGTCCCGCCGAGCTCCTGCTGGAGTCGTTGGAACTGCTTGAGATCGTTCTGGAGCTTCGCCGGCAGCGCCACGGGCCGTCCCACCGGACCCCGAAGATAAGCACTTCGCTAGGGAGGATCGCCGCGCGCCGCCCCGGCGGTCGCCAGCGACAGGGCGACCCATCCGAGGTAGGTGTTGAGCGCCGCGCGCATCGCGCCCGCGTCGTTCGCGCCGATCGTGATCGAGATCGCGTCCGGTCCGGCCGATGCGATCGTCGCGGACGCCCGAGGTACCTCGCGGGACGCCTCCGGGGCGAGCGCCGCCGCGAGCCAGCCGGCTTCGGCCGGACGTTGGAGCGAGACCGTGATCGTGGCGGTCCAAGGCCGCGACGGCTCGCTCATCCCGCGAGCATCGGGTCGAGGCGGGCGAGGATCCGGTCGGTCTTCCGGGTCGCCGCGAGGACGTAGGCGGCCGGGTCGGTGAGGCGGTCGACCTCCTCCTCGGTCAGCAGACCGCGTACGGTGGCGTCCGCCTTGGCCCGGTCGCGCAGCGAGGGCGGCAGATCGGCGCGATGGGTGAGCCGGCGCAGCGTCTCGTGCGCCTCGGATCGCGCGAGCCCCTTTCCGGTCAGCGCCAGCATCAGCGCTTCGGTCAACGCGCTGCCCCCCGCGATCGCGAGCACCGCGGCCATCCGCTCGGTATCGACCTCGAGATCCCGATAGACCTCGGTCAACTTGACAAGGATATCGTCGGTGAGCACGATCGCGTGCGGAAGGACGATCCGTTCGTTCGCCGAGTTGGTCAGATCGCGCTCGTGCCACTGGACCATGTTCTCGAGCGGCGGCAGCGCGAAGGCCCGAACCAGTCGGGCGAGGCTCGAGATGTTCTCCGACGTTTTCGGGTTCCGCTTCTGCGCGAGCGTCGAACTCCCCACCTGCCGCGTTTCGTCGAACGCCTCGGCGACCTCCCCGATCTCGGTACGCTGCAAGTTGCGGACCTCGGTCGACAGTCGTTCGGCGGTCGCCGCGACGAGCGCGAGAAAATTCGTGAACTCGGCGATGCGGTCCCGGCCGACCAACTGGGTCGGCGCCTCGTCGGCGACGAGTCCGAGCCGGCGCATGACCCCGTCCTCGACGGCCGCCGCGTGCTCACCGAAGCCGGCGCCGGTGCCGACGGCCCCCGACATCTTGCCGACCGCGAGGCGCGGCGCGAGCTCGTCGAGCCGCTGGAGGTGGCGGACGATCTCGGCGGCCGCGACCGCCATCTTGTAGCCGAACGAGAACGGCACGCCGTGCTGGCCGTGCGTTCGCGCGACCTCGGGCGTCGCGCGGTGCTTGCGCGCGAGGTGGGCGAGCACTCGGGCCAGGCCCGTCAGGTCGCCGCGAAGCACGCCGACCGACTCCTTGAGCTCGAGCGCGAGGGCGGTATCGTTGATGTCCTGGCTCGTCGCGCCGTAGTGGACCCAGCGCCCGGCCGGCCCGGCCGCCTTGGCGAGCACGAGCGTCATCGCCATCACGTCGTGCTGCGTGGAGCGCTCCGTCTCGTCCACGCGCTCGATCGATACGTGCGCGAGCGTCGCGGCGCGCCCGATCGCTTCCGCATCGGCGGTCGGGATCATCCCGAGCTCGGCCTCCGTGGCGGCGAGCGCGGCCTCGATCTGGAGGGCCCGCTCGAGGCGGGGCCCCCGGGCGAACAGCGCGCGGACCTTCGGTCGGCCGTAGCGGAACTCGAGCGGGCAGAACAGCGACGAGGATTCGCTCGTCACGCCGGGGGACCCGACGCCGGCTATTTATTGATGGTGCCGCCGCCCCGCCGGCGTCGTCCCGCGAGCCACGGAACGGGCTCCCCCGCCGGCCTCATGACATCGGCCGGGCCTTCGTTCCGGCATGTCCGGTGGCATTCTCGTCGCCCTCGGGGGGAATGCCCTGCACCGCCCGGGCGGGGACAACTCCTGGGCGGAGGCGCGCTCCCGGATGCGGGGCGTCGTCCCCAGCCTCGTGGCGGTCGCCCGCACTCGGGCGGAGCTGGTGCTCACTCACGGCAACGGCCCGCAGGTCGGCCTCTCCCTGCGCCAGAACGAACTGAGCGATCGCGAAGTACCGCGTCGACCGCTCGATGTGCTCGACGCCGAGACCCAGGGCCAGATCGGATACCTGATCCAAACCGAGCTCGGAGTGGGGCTCCAGCGCGCGCGGGTCGACCGAACCGTGCTCCCGGTGATCAGTCGAATGGAGGTGCGACCGCGGGACCCCGCGTTCCGCCGGCCGACCAAGCCGATCGGACGCTTCTATACGGAGGAGGAGGCGCGGTTGTCCCGCAAGCAGTTCGGCTGGACGATGGAGTACGACTCCGCCCGGCACGGCTGGAGGCGGCTCGTCCCGTCCCCGAAACCGATCCGTTGGATCGAAGGTCCGGCGGTGCGCACCCTTCTCGCCTCCGGCCTTTCCCGGCGATGGATCCCGGTCGTCGCGGGGGGGGGCGGGGTGCCGGTGATCCGGCGCGGTCGCGGTGGCTGGGAGGGTGTGGAGGCTGTGATCGACAAAGACCTCGGGGCCGCCCTGGTGGCGAGAGAGCTCGACCTCCCGACCCTCGCGATCGTGACCGACGTACCCGGGGCGGCGGTGGGCTACGGGCGGCGGGGGGAACGATGGCTCGGACGGACCCGGGCGTCGGAGCTCGAACGTCTACAAGCGGCGGGCGAGTTCTCCTCGGGGAGCATGGGCCCGAAGGTCGACGCCGGTCTCAATTTCCTTCGGTCCGGGGGCAAGCACTTCGTGATCACCGACATCCCGTCGCTCCCTCGGGCGCTGCGCGGACAGGCCGGCACGCGGGTGGACGCAAACTAGGGCCGCGGCGCGACGTGTCGAGCTAGGGACGCGATGCCGCTTCCATACTGAAGGGCCCTTTTTGGGCGGTCGGCGATCTCGCGAGGGAGCCCCCGCGCGCGGGCCCACGCGCGCCACCAGCCCTTCGACTCGGACGTAGGGAGGCGGTCCTCGAGGGGGATCGAAGCCGCTTCCCGGACGAATCCGGGATCGAGGAAGGGGGCATGGATCCGGCGTCCGACTCGTTCCGCGATCCGGAGGGTCCTCGGCCAGTCCTCGACCTGGAGCCGTTCCAAGTCGGCCGCCGCTCGGGAAGCGCAATGCGCCGGATCGAGACCTCGAAAGTGCGCATACCCCAGGAACAGTTCGTCGGCTCCCTGTCCGCAGAGGACCGACCGCGCCGGCGTTCGCTCCAGCGCGATCGCGAGCGAGAGAAAGATCGACCGCGGTGTGGCGGCGAGCCCCTCGATGTCGGCCGAATGACGATCCGTGGACGCGGCGAGATCCGCGGGGGTGATGACCGCACGGGACCAGGGCAGCTCGATCGCGCGAGCGGCCGACCCCGCCGCGACGAGATCGGAGGAGCCTTCGGTCCCGATCGTGAACAGATCGGTCGACGGCCGACGGCGCAGCTCCCACGCGAGCAGGCCGGAATCGACACCGCCCGAGAACAGGATCGTAATAGGCTCCGTCGTCCCGTTCCACGGGGAGAGCGCGCGATCGAGCGCGCGGTCCAATCGCGGGAACGGCGTCGCCTGCTCTGTCAAGGTGACGAACCGTTATCCTACTCGGAACCTCACGGGAACATGGGAGTTGCGGCTCCGACCCCCCCCAACCTCCCGAGGCGCCGCCGGGCGCTGTTCGTCGACCGCGACGGCACCCTGAACCCGGACCTGCATTACCTCAAGGACGCCGAGCGGCTCGAGGTGTTTCGCGGGGTCGGGGACGCGCTCCGGCTGGCGCGGGAGCACGGTTGGCTCGTCCTCTGCATCACCAACCAATCGGGGATCGAGCGGGGGTTCTACTCGGAAGAAGATGTGGAGCGGATCCATGCCCGGCTGAACGCTCGCCTCGAGAGCTCGGGGGGCCACGTGGACGCCTTCTATCACTGTCCTCACGCCCCCGAGACCGGGTGCGCCTGTCGCAAACCGGGCGTTGAACTCTTTGAGCGGGCCGAGCGCGACTGGTCGGTCGACTTCGCTTCGAGCGCGATGATCGGCGACCGTGTGCTGGACACGGAGGCCGGACGAAAGCTCGGGATGGTCACCGCACTGGTCCGCTGGCCGCTGCACGCCGCCGAGGTCAACGCCGAGTTCGCGGCTCACGGGGTCACTCCGGATATCTGCGCGGACTCGTTCACCGGGGCGGTCGTCCGAGTGCTCGCCCGAGGCTGATTCCCCCGCCCTCGAAGCCGTTAAGGCCCTCCTCCCCTGCGCCGGCGGACGCCCGTGGTACTCGGATTTCTGGCCGCGGGCATCGGGGTCGGCGCGACCGTCGCGCTCGCGGCGGGGGCGATCCTCGGGAAGGCCCTGACCCCGGCGGCCGGGGCGGTCGCCGCCGGATTCGGGATCGCGATCGTCGTGCTCGCCGGGTTCCCGTTCCTGATCCTCCTCGTTCTGTTCGTCGGCGCGAGCTCGTTGGCGACCCGATACCGGTTCGAGGAAAAGAAGCGCCGGAGCGTGCAGGAAGGGGTCGCCGGAGAACGGGGGATCTCGAACGTGCTCGCCCACATCGTGCTCCCGACCGGACTCGCGGCAGTCGTCGCGCTCCGACCCGGCTCGTACGCCGTGATCGCGGTGCTGTACGCGAGCGCGCTCGCGTTCGGGGCCGCCGATACGTTCGCAAGCGAGTTCGGCGTGCTCGCCGGCCATGCGCGCAGCATCTTCACCCTGAAACCGGTACCCCCGGGAACGAACGGGGGGGTTTCCGCGATCGGAGAAGGGTTCGCGCTCGCCGCGGCGATCGTGACCGCCGTGGTCGGCCTGTCGCTGTTCCTCGTCTTCCGCACGCCGTTCGGGAACCCGGCGGCGTACGTGGCGATCGTCGCCGCGGCCGGATTCCTCGGCTGCCAGGTCGACTCAGCGATCGGGGAGGGACTCGAGAATCGAGGATACCTCGGGAAAGGGGGCACGAACTTCGTCGCGATGGCCGCCTCGATCGGGATCGCGCTCGGATTGGTCGCCCTCGTCGGGGGGCTGTGACCCGGACGGGCACCCCCAGACGCGGGGGGGTCGTTCTACTATCGGGTGGAATGGACTCGGCTACCTGCCTCGCGCTGGCCTCGCGGGAGGGGATCCCGATGCACGCGCTCACCGTCCACTACGGACAACGGCATGCGCGCGAACTCCGTTCCGCCCGCTCGCTCGCGCGCCACTTCGGAGTGGTCCGGCACACCGAGCTGCGCCTCCCGCTCGGACCCCTGCTCGACTCGACACTGACCCGATCGCGACGCCGACTGCCCGGGGGTGGGGTGCGGTCGGGGCGGATCCCGTCCACGTACGTCCCGGCACGGAACACGATCCTTCTCGCCGTGGCGCTCGGCTATGCCGAGAGCCACCGACTCGATTCGATCTGGATCGGGGCGAACGCGATCGATTACTCCGGGTATCCGGACTGTCGCCCAGATTTTATGCGGGCGTTCGAGCGGGTCGCTCGGCTCGGGACGCGGGCGGGGAGAGAAGGCCGAACGGCGATCCGGATCCGCGCCCCCCTGCTCCGACTCTCGAAGGAAGGGATCGTTCGGCTCGGGGAGCGGCTCCGGGTCCCCTGGGCGCTCACCTGGAGCTGCTACGCCGGCGGAACGCGGCCGTGCGGCCGCTGCGACTC
>JBAUAJ010000167.1:0-2816 GCA_049675585.1 Thermoplasmata archaeon | reverse complement strand
CGCCGGCGTGAACGGCAGCCTCGACCGGCCTTAAGATCCGGTCTCTCGCTTGTCTTAACTGCTTCGGAGATTGCGCCGGAATTATTTAGTTTGCATTCGAGCGGATTTGGCGCCGCCAAACTCGATTCCCCTTTGCATTTTTGCAAACCGATCGGACACTCTCGGACAGCTTCAGTTGGCAAGGTGAGGAGCGTCTGCTAAGATTTTGTAGCTGCTCATGGGCGAGTAGCTCAGCTGGGAGAGCGCCTCGTTCGCAACGAGGAGGCCGGGGGTTCGAATCCCCTCTCGTCCACCATCGTTTCAATCACCTATGCAGTTTTCCGTACCAGATGCAGTAGGCCAGGTTGGCCAACCGGAAGCACAAACCCCGCTCCCACACGCTCGGCCCGATCCAAATGTTAAGTACGATCCTTGAGAAGTTTCACGTACCTCTCGGATACGTGTGCCGGTACTCGGAATGCGGGTTTCGCAACTGAGACTTTTGACCTTTCCTCGCTCAAATACTCGATTCGTCCCTTTGAAACGCACCCACTTGAATACCCACCTATCTTTGAGGATGCCTTTCCTTGATCTCGAGTCGGCTGTCGTCGGAGGCAGCGATGCTTGGATCACAAAAGGTTTCGTGCCGACCAACTTTCTCGAGGGCCGCGAAAAGGCTTTTCGAGACAGAAGACTTGACAACGTATCCCAGAGCACCCGCACGGAATGCTTGCGTGGCCATTTGAAGCGTTTCGTGCTGGCTCAAGATGACTACCTCGATTTGCGGAAGAATGCGGCGGATTTCCCGCGTGGCCTCGAAACCATTCAAATTCGGCATGCTGAAATCCATTAGGATAAGATCGGGAAGCAACATTTTTGCCTTTTCTATTGCATCGAGGCCGTCCACGGCCTCGCCACACACGTCAAAGTCTCCATTGGTCTGCAGAAGAGACCGCACCCCTTTTCGTACCACTTCGTGGTCATCCACTATTAGAACTCGCAATCAGCCCCCCGGTCAGTGTGGAAAACCCTAGCACAGCCTTCCAATACCGGGCTGGATAGCGTGCTGCTTGGCCGATTTACGCGGCATACATAATTTGAAGGCATGGCGCACCGAAGAAGGAAGGCTAACATTTGTCGAAAGGCGGTCATATACAGCATTTATGGTATGTCAGAATCGAAACCGCATAGGCTCTCTTCCTGTTGCACATCCCTGTCCTCCTTCCTGTTCCTAGGGTTTCGCTGGTATTCCCGGCCTTTCGGCGGTGATATATAAGTGGATTGCGAACCTAGGCTTCTATGGACCTGCGAATCCTCGTGGTGGATGACTCCGTGAGCATGAGGCGAATTATCGCCACCATCGTGGGTTCGCATTCCGGCTGGTCGATATGCGGCGAAGCGGAATGCGGTTTGTCCGGAGTCGAAAAATTCCAGGAGCTGAGTCCGGACCTGGTGCTACTGGATTTTGGAATGCCTGACATGAATGGGATTGAAGCGGCTTCGCGGATGTCCACGGCTAATCCAACCGTGCCGCTTATCTTATTTACTGTATGGGATGTGGAAGGTCTTGAGCGAATTGCAGCCAAAGCAGGTATCTGCGCGGTTGTGCGAAAGAGCGAGGCTTGGAAATTGATAGCACAGATCGAGACGGTGTTCGCGCAACGGTTCAACCAGAGGATTCAATAGAACTCGTTTTCATCTAAGGTTGGCTACAGTAAAAACCCTATGTTCTCGGACTGTGCTTCTGTCCTATAAAAATGGATGGGGTGTCAGCTATTGGGGTTGCGAATCCTGATTGTGGACGATTCAGAAGCAACGCGACGCCTTCTGCGCGCTATCATAGGCACACGTCAATGGACCGTCTGTGGAGAAGCCGAGAATGGCCTCGCAGGGGTTAGAAAGTTTGAGGATCTAAAGCCAGACTTGGCTGTCATTGACTTGGCCTTGCCGGACATGAATGGTATTGAAGTAGCCAAACTCATGTCCTCCAGGGACCCCGGCGTACCTCTGGTCCTGTTTACGATTCTGGATGTGGAAGGGCTCGAGGGCCCCGCTCGCAAGGCCGGGATTTGTCAGGTCGTTTCAAAGGCCCAAGTGTGGGATCTTATCAGGAGTATCGATGCTGCGGTGATTCAGTCCCAAAGGCCGAAGCACCAGCCGCCCGATATCAGTGGCTGAAGCCCCCCGAAGCAGCTAAATGTTCCGCGGAGCTGGGTGCCGCGGATTTGACAGGAATGACTGCCTCCAAGAGGGTCCCGGGATTGCCCTTTCGCAATCGCAATTCGCCGCCCAATTCTTGGACGCGTTGCCTCATTCCCGCGATGCCAACACCAAGTTTGTCCGCTTCAAAATCCGCGATGGAGTCCGGAATGCCCTTTCCATCGTCATAAACTTTGATAACTATTTGGCCCTCTCTTACCACCAAATTAAGACTGGCTCTTCTCGCTTCGGCATGGCGGTATACATTGGTAAGCGCCTCTTGAACGATTCGAAATATGGTGGTTTCTAATTCTGATCCGAAGCGAGGAAAGTCCTCCGGTTGTACTTCCAATGAGGTTTCGAGCCCGCTTCGCTTGGTCAGTCCGTCCAAAAACCATCGAAGGGAGGACTGAAGGCCGATTTCGTCGAGCATGGGTGGATGCAGTAGATGCGAGATGCTGCGAACTTGCTGGATGGCCTGATTGATCAATGTGCTGGCCTCGGCTGCAGCCTGCTCTTTCAATTCGACTGATTGATTCTGCATCTGGATGCAATCCACCATCATCTTTGCACCGCTGAGCTCTTGGCCCAAACCATCGTGCAGGTCTCGGGCAATCCGGCGCCGCTCCTGATCTTGC
>JBAUAJ010000166.1:0-28785 GCA_049675585.1 Thermoplasmata archaeon | reverse complement strand
GAAGTGACGTTCGCGGAGGAGGGCCTGCACGTGAGCGTCGGCCCGGTCAAGGAGGCGATGAAGGCGGCGGACGAACTGCTCAGCGCGGGCCACCTGCTCGAGGGGGGTGCGAAGCTGTTGAAGGTCGAGGAGGAGCTGAACTTGCGCAAGGCGCTCCACCGCGAGCTCACCAACCTCCACTACCTGATCGACGCGGCGCTCGCGCGCGCGGAGGAGCGCCAGATCGATACGTCGAAGGCGCGCGGGCTGCTCGACGAATCGTTGCGGCAGCGCGCGACCGATTATCCCGCCGCGTTGCGGACGGCACGCGAGGCGCTCAAGCTGTTGCAGGCGGAGGGAGTCGTCGTCGGGGAGCCCCAGCCGAGCGCGGCCGCCCCGGCTGCGACGCCGTTCTGGCCGTTCCGACGACCGCCTTCGTCGTAAGGAGATCCGCGCGGACCTCGGGTCACGCGCTCGAGAATCCCGAGCCGCCCGGTGGCATCGGCATCCCGGGAGGAAGTCGAATGGGGCCGAGGGGTAGTCGGTCGTATTCGACGTGGTGCTTCAAGCCGCGTCGTCGCAGGAGCGTGGAGACCTGCTCGGTCACCTGGACGACCTCCTGGGTACGAGAGGGTTTGGCGAAGTAGAATTCGACCCGGCGTTCGTCGGTGATCGGAAAGATGAGGCGAAGGCCGAAGACGTCCTGACGATTGTAGCCGACCGGCTTCTTGTCGCGTCGCAGGTCCCGGAGGTTCTCTTCGAGGAGCGCCTCGGGGAGGAGCGGGTCCGACTCCTTCACGAACGGCCGGTTGATCTCGACCACCCGCTTGTGGATCTCGGGATAGACTCGGACGAGGTCTTTGAACGAGCGCTTGGGTTCGAGCAGGATGTGGCCGCTGCGGGCCTTCACCGGTGGAGTCACGGGTGTCTGAACCCGGTCCGGGCAGATAGGGTCTTCCGTCTCACGAGAGCGACGGCGTTATGGCGCCTCCGCCGGTCGACAGAGCATGCCCGGAACTCCGTTGCCCGCCCAGGGACCACCCATGTACGCTCCCCCGACTCAGCTTCCCGTCGTCACAACCCCCTTCCTGCCCGGTTTCAAGATCACCAGGGTCATCGGGGTAACCTTCGGTCTGATCGTTCGATCGCGAGGCCTGGGCCGGAATATCGTCGCCGGCCTGCGCAGCATCGTGGGGGGCGAGATCACCGAGTACACTCAACTGCTCGAGCAGTCTCGGCACGAGGCGATCGCGCGTCTCTCCCAGCACGCGATGAGCCTCGGCGCGAATGCGGTCCTCTCCGTCGGATTCGACACGTCCGAGATGAGCGAGATCATGACCGAGATCATGGCCTACGGCACGGCGGTCGTGGTCGAGCCGGACACTTCCCCGGCCCAGCCCGTGAGCCTTCGCTGAGGCGACCGGTGATTCGAGCCCCGGTGGAGTCGCGGGGTTTCGCCCGACGGAATCGCTCGAAAGGTTGAAACCCCCGTCTCGCTACCGAGCGACGGCGCTCCCGTAGTCTAGTGGTCAAGGATAGAGGCCTCTCGAGCCTCTGACGCGGGTTCAAATCCGAGCGGCCTTCGCCGCTCGGTGAAACTCCCGCCGGGAGCATCCCGCCGCGGGGGAATGGCCACACCTCCGCGACCCCCCCCGGGCGAGAGAGGTCGCCCCGGTTCGGCTAACCGCATCTGCTAACCGTATCTAGTAGTATAGGATAGGGCAGGTCGGTGGCCCGGATGGCCCGGAGAGGTCCCACCAGCCGGCTGCTGCTGTCCCGTCGGCCCGCGACCGCGGTCGCGACCGTCGTCTTGTTTGTGTTCAGCGGCGTCGCGGCGGTTGTGGGGGCTGCCCCGGGCCCGGCGGCGTCCGCGCCGGAAGCTTCGATCGCCTCGACGAGCGACGCGTCCGGACCGATGTCAGGGACAGCAACCGTCCCCGTCGGGAGCGGCGCCTCGCTCGGGTCCGTCCCTGGCTCTCTACACCCCGGTACGCTCGAGGTGTACGAGGTCGCGCCCGGCGGGGCGACCACCGAGGACCCCGCGGTCGCGTACGACACCGTGAGTGGAGAGCCGATCCTCAATGTCTTCGAGCCGCTCATCACGTACAACGGCAGCGCGAATGACTCGTATGTCCCGGTGCTCGCCACCTGCGTTCCGGGGACTCCCCAGTGCGCGACCGACTACGGGTCGACCCTGGTCGACGACCAGCACGGCGCGCCCTATACCGGATCCGCGGGGCAGCAGCCGATTTTCTGGACCTTCGTCCTCGACCCGCGGGCCGAATTCTACGACCCGACAACGGGGAACCACTGGGGCGTCTACCCTTCGGACGTGATGTTCTCGGTGGCGAGAGAGATGGCGTGGTCCACCCTCATCGGGGTCGGCAGTACGCCCGGCTGGCAGATCGCCCAGACGCTCCTCCCCAACGGAACGCTGAACGCTCACGGCCGTGCATGGGACGATGGGCTGCACGCACCCTACAACACGACCCCCGGCAACATCCTATCCTCGATGCTGATCAATGACTCCGCGTTCTGCCCCGCGGCCGCCCTGACGGGCGCCCACGGTTGCATCACCTTCCGCGCCGACGGCCAGGGCTCGGATTGGCCGTTCTTTCTCCAGTTGATCGCCGACGAGTTCGCCGGTGCCGTGCTCCCATGCGGCTGGTACACCGCCGGGGCACAAGGGGCGGGGATCCCTGACTGGACCGGATCGCACGCCGCCTCGGGCGACGGGCCTTGTGCGGTGCCGCAGCTGGGTGCGAGCCAATCTACCTCCGCCCCCGCGTGGGCGGACTATCTCGCGAATCTGACTTCCCCCTCGAACTCGAACCCGTCGACGAACTCTACGTCGTGGGACCAGTACGAGAACCTTATCCTCGGATACCCCGCCCCAGACCCCCATGTCCAGTGGAGGATGGCCGGATCGGGCCCCTACTACGCGACTCTCGATCCGTCGGGAACTCCCCCGGGATACGCCCTGAATGCGAACCCGTACTACGCGCAACCGTCTGGTTGCTCGGGGGCGGGGGGCCTCTCGACGTACGCGGGGGGGTGCTATCCGGTGGTGCACGTCGCGATACCTCAGGTGGATGTCGTGTACGAACCAAGCGATACGGTCGGCATCAACGCCTACCGTGCCGGCCAGGCGGACTTCGCGACGATCAGCGCACCCGAAACGTTGACGATGGTCGATCTGGCCGACGAAGGGAAGATCAACTACTACGTCGCGCCGGGCAGCGCCCAGTCCTTTCTCGCTCTCAATCTGAATTGGAGCTCCGCGGTGTACGCCAGAGACTCGTTCCCCGGCGCGCCCAACATCCCCCACAACTTCTTCAGTGAGGAGGCCGCCCGGGCCCTGATGGCCGAGTCGTACCCGTATGCTCAATCCGAAGCGACCGATTGGACCGTTCATGGGGTACCGTACCTCTCCGCGACCGGGGGCCCGATCCCGCGGGCGGACGGCGGCTTCTATCCGTAGAACGTGTCGTTCCCGTCGGGGAACCCTCAAACCGATCCGTCGATAGTCGGCGGCGCCGCGTGGTGGTGGGCCCAAGGAACCAACCCCTCTTCACCGTACTACGACCCGTCGCTGCACGCCTGCCTGACTACCCCGTGCGAATTCCCGATCGTGGGTCAGGAGGGAGACCCCGGACTCGACGGTTCGATCGGGGAGTGGATCGCCGAGATCGAATCGATCACATCGGAGCACTTGGTGCCCTTCACTTACGACCTCACCTTCGGCCCGTTCGGTCCGGATGAGGCCCAGTTGACCGCGGCCCCCGGTTACGGGCCGGAGCCGGTCTGGAGTCTCGGCTGGGAATCAGACAATTTCCAGCCGCAGGAGTACATGCAGACGCTCGAATATCCGAACAGCACGTTCACCTCCTCGGACGCCGTCGAGCAGCAATTCACGGGGACCCAGTACGACGACGCGGCCGGCTGCGGCCACGCTCTCGACCGGTCGTTCGCAAACCTCGTCTACTGGTCTCACCAGTCCCAATTGACCTCCGCGTGCCAAGGGGTCGCCTGGAACGTGGCGAACTGGTGGGATCTGGCCGCGACGGGCGTGGCCAACCTCGCGCAGCAGGAACTTGACTACAATCTGATCGTGCACATCTTCAACGCGCTATCACTCTACACGTGGTACGGCACGACGAATCAAGTGATGACAGCCGCGCCGTGGATCGCGGGTTCATCGATCAATTTCAATCCCGTGATCGGGGGATCGGAGGAGCAGCCCTGGTTCGACATCCAGTACGTGACGCCGGAGGAACCGGTCACGCTCAAGGCGGTCGGCCTCCCCGCGGGGTCGACCTGGAGCGCGAGCGCGGGCGTTCCCGCGACATCCAAAACTAACACGACGGTGGGAAGCTCTGGAAGCCTGCTATTCGTTTCCCCGAACGGACCCATGCGGTTCGAGATCACGCCCCCTGCCGGCTACGGGGTGGCCCGGGTGACCGGGCCGCACGCGCCGACGATCGATACCGCGTTGATCACCGGGCCCACCACCCTGACGGTCCATTTCGGGAAGCTATACACTCTGTACTTCAATGAGTCAATATTCCTGCCCTCTTGGCCGGGACTTCCGGCCGGCCTTCCCTGGGCCGTTAGTCTTACCCCCTCCGGTGCCGGTGGACCACCGGGTCAAACGGGAACGAACACCACGGTCATCGACGCGGCCTCGATCTCGTTCGAGGTAGCCAAAGGGACCCACTACAAGTTCGAGATCACCAAACCGGGGGCACCCACCTCACCCTACAGTTCCTCACTTTCTAAGGGAAGCCTGACGATGCCCGGATCGGACAAGGAAGAGAAGATCAAGTTCCGGCCGCTCGGCTCGCCCATAAGCTTCAAGGAAAGGGGGCTGCCGGCGCACACGGGCTGGTCGGTCACGGTTACAGGACCGAGCCCGTTGCTCACCCAGCAGACAGAATCGAGCGTTTCTCCATCCATCAAGTTCCTGCTCACGAACGGGTCGTACTCCTATTCGATCCCCGATCAGGGGTTCTTCGAGCCGATCACCGCAACGGGATCGTTCGTCGTCTCGCACCCACCGCACGCCCTTCCCCCCGTCGTGGTAACGTTCGCCCAACCTCCGCTCCATTCGAGCCTGATCGGCCCGTTGCCCGCGATCCCCAGTGTCGAAGCACGCTCCAACGCGCCGCCAGCGATTGCTGTGATTCGCCCCGAAGCGATCGGGTCTCATTGAGTCGATCGCCCAGACACCCCCCTAGATTCGAACTCAGCCGAGCCTTCGGTCCCTGGAAACAGGTCGGCGGATCTGGCGGGAATCTCAATTGGAGTATCATACTTCGAGCTTGGCCCGGAACGCTCAGCGTTCCTGTTGGGCCCCTAGCTCAAGATATACGACAAATCCTGCCAGAACGGGAGGCCTCGGGGCCCCGAGTCCTCCTCCTTCAGAACCCCACTTATTCGGCCCCGACGGGCCCATTGCGCCTCCGCCTGACCTCCCCCCATCCCGCCGCTGAGTCTCTGACGGGAAAACAGGCAGAATACCCCTTTTCAAAGCTCATATAGGGTGGCATCCTCCCGCTTTCGGGTGACCCAATTGCCGGGAGGGTCTAATTCGGTGGGAGAGATAGCGACTAGACGGACGGCAGTCATTGCCGCGACGTTCGTGCTCGTTTTGAGCATGGCGTTGCCCGTCGCCGCCGGCGTGTTTAGCGCCGCGGCGTCGCCTGTCGCACCTTCGGTAGCACATACCGGGGGCGCGCAGGGGTCTGCAGTACCGTCGGCAGCGGGAGCGGTACCTGTCGGGGGCACGAATGCCCAGACAGGAGTTCCGCACTCGCCGCATGCGGGAACGCTCGATGTGTACGAGGTTGCGCCGGGAGGGGCCACGTCTGAAGATCCCGCTGTCGCCTACGACACAGTGAGTTTTGAGCCGATTTTGAATGTCGACCAGGAACTGATCACGTACAACGGCAACTCGAACACGACGTACGTGCCGGTTCTCGCGACGTGCGTTCCGGGCACTGCTCAGTGCCAGACGGACTACGGGACCTCGCTCATCTACGACCAGCACGGCGCCCCCTTCACGGGCGCGGTCGGCCAGGAGCCGATTTACTGGTCGTTCGTGATCGACCCCGCAGCGCACTTCTACGACCCGGCCACGCACGCCTCGTGGGGCGTCTATCCGACGGACGTAATGTTCTCGGAGGCGCGCCAGGCGGCTTGGTCGACGCTGATCGGCGTGGGCAGCACGGCGGGCTGGCTAACGGCCCAGTCGCTGCTCCCGAACGGCTCGTACGACTACGATGGTGGACTGCACGCCCCGTACAACACGACCCCGGGAGACATCCTCGGGTCGATGCTGATCAACGACACCGCGCAGGGATTCTGTCCCGCGGTGGCGATTTCGGCGGCGCACGGCTGCATCACCTTTGACGCCGCGGGCGCGGGATCGGACTGGCCGTTCTTCCTGCAGCTGATCGATGACGGGTTCGCCGGCGCGGTTCTTCCGTGCGGCTGGTACTCGGCATCGGCTCAGGGCGCAGGGATTCCGGACTGGCCTGGCTCCAACGCCGCGCACGGCGATGGACCTTGTGACGTCTCGCAGCTTGGTCCGAGCCAGTCGACGTCGTCTTCACAGTGGTCCAGCTATATTGCTGGCCTGAAGTCGGCGGCGCCCGGCCCGAACAACGTGACGTCCTGGGACCTCTACGAACAGGAGATCTTCGGGTACCCGGCCCCGAACCCCAACGTTCAGTGGAACATGGTTGGATCGGGCCCGTACTACACGTCCTTGAACCCCGGTGGGAGCCCGCCTGGCTACTCGCTGGCCGCGAACCCCGCCTACGTGCAGCCGGGCGGCTGCTCGGGCGCGGGCGGCCTGGCGACGTACAGCGGTGTCTGCTCTCCTCCGGCGCACGGGTACATCGCGAACGTCAACGTGCTCTACGAGCCGTCCGACGCCGCGGGTATCAACTTCTACCGTGCCGGGACCGCTGACTTTGCGGGAATCCAGACGCCTGAGACGGCGACGCTGTTGACGCTGGCCAGTGAGGGCAAGCTCAACTACTACATCGCGCCGTCGATCAGCACGTTCTTCTTCCCGATCAACCTGAACTGGAGCTCGGCCGTGTACGCCTCCGACTCACTGCCGGGAACACCGAACATCCCCCACAATTTCTTCAGTCAGGAAGCGGCCCGATCTCTGCTAACGGAAGCCTATCCGTACAACCAGGCGGAGAGCTCGGCGTGGACCGTCGACGGGATCAAGTACCTCTATGAGGCTGGTGGACCGATTGCGAAGGGAATGGGTAACTTCTACCCGACCAACGTAACGTTCCCCACGGGCAACCCCGACACGAACCCCTCGGACGTCGGTGGCGCGGCTTGGTGGTGGGCGCAGGGAACGAACCCCGTGTCCCCCTACTACGACCCGTCGCTCCACTCCTGTCTGTCGGTAACCTGCACGTTCCCCATCGTTGGGGAGCTCGGAGCTCCTGGACTGGACACGTCGATCAGCGAGTGGATCACCTCGATCGAGGGGATCACCAACGACCACGTGGTTCCGTACACCTTCGACCTCAACTTCGGTGGGCCGGGCAGCCTCATCGGGGACCAGCTCGTCCAGGCGCCCGGAACCGGGCCCCTGCCGGTCTGGAACCTCGGTTGGGCGGCAGACAACTTCGACCCGCAGGACTACGTGCTCCCGATGGAGTTCCCCAACAGCACGTACACCCTCAGTGATGCGGTTGAGCAGCAGCTCACCGGGACCCAGTTCGACAACTCGATCTCGTGCGGTCACTCGCTCGTGACGTCGTTCTCGAACCTGGTCTACTGGTCGCACCAGATCCTGACCTCGGCTTGCCAGGGTGTGGCGTGGAACGTGGCGAACTACTGGGACGTTGCGGCAACGCACGTCGCGGACCTGACGCAGCGGACGCTCGACTACAACCTGGTCGTGCACATCCTGAACGCGGAGTCTCTCTACATCTGGTACGGTCAGTCGAACCAGGTGACGAGCGCCGCGCCGTGGATTGCGGGATCGTCGATCAACTTCAACCCCGCGGTGGGCGGTGGTGGGGACCAGTACTGGTTCAACATCCGCTACGCGTCGTCGGAGTCGGCGGTCACGATCAAGGCGACGGGTCTCCCCTCGGGCTCCAGCTGGAGCGCGACGGCGGGAACGCCCGCGACCTCGAAGGGAAACGTCACGGTCGGTGGATCCGGGAGCCTGTTGTTCGAGTCGCCGAACGGAACGATGCCGTTCTCCATCACGGCGCCCGCCGGTTACGGTGTGGCGCAGGTGACGGGACCGCACGCCCCGTCCTTCAACTCGGCACTGATCTCGGGGACCACGACCCTAACGGTCCACTTCGGCAAGATCTACACCGCGTACTTCAACGAAACGATCGTTGGAGTCTCGTGGCCGGGTCTTCCGAGCGGAACGACTTGGGGCGTGACGTTGACCCCGTCAGGCACGGGTGGACCGGCCGGCGAGTCGGCGATGAACACTACGGTCGGTAGCACCGGGTCGATCTCGTTCGAGATCGCGAAGGGGACGCACTACAAGTTCCAGATCAACAAGCCTGGAGCTCCGTCCTCTCCGTACACAGTCTCCCCGAAGAAGGGCAGCCTGACGATGCCGGCAGCGAACAAACTTGAGAAGATCAAGTTCAAGCTGTTCGGCTCGGCGGAGACCTTCCACGAGGCGGGACTGCCGGCGCACACGAGCTGGTCGGTGTCGGTGACCGGGCCTAGCCCGTCCCTGACCGTCCAGACGCTGTCGAGCATCACGGCAACGGTGAAGTTCATCCTGACCAACGGGTCGTACACCTACTCGGTGCCGGCCGTTGGCCTCTTCACCGCCGCGCCGAACTCGGGCTCGGTCGCAGTGACCGCGCCGCCGCACGGTCTGCCCACGGTGAACGTGGTCTTCACGGACCCCCCGCAGCACGCGAACTTCGGTGCTGGCTCGGCAACGCGCTTGGCGAGTGTGCTCTACGGGCACACGAACCTGGTGGCGACCGTGCCGGGACGCGAGGCCTAAAGCCGAGGTAGCGTAGACCCAGGAGCCCGCCCCTTCGGGGGCGGGCAACCCTTTCCAATCTCTCTTTTAAAAACCCAAAGAAGTAGCGAGCGCTCTCGGCCGGTCGCCCCTCGACCGAGGCGCAGCGTGGAATTCGGTTACATCCCCTAGCTTTTGGGTAGCCGAAGGCTGAAGTCGTTCGAGATGGCCCGCACCGCAACGTCCGTTCCCGCCCGTATCCTTGTGCTCGATATTGGAGGCAGCCACGTCAAGGCGGTCTTCTCGGACCGACCGTTGCGTGAGATCCGCGTCCTTTCGGGTCCGCGGATGACTCCCTTACGGATGACCCGGGATCTGGTCCCGAAGCTCCGGGGCGAAACGTACGATGCGGTGGCGATCGGCTATCCGGGGATGGTCCGTCACGGGCGAATCGTGCGGGACCCACCCCACCTCGGGAAGGGGTGGGTGGGGTTCGATTTTGAGCAGGTGTTCCGGCGCCCGACCCGGATCGTCAATGATGCGGCGATGCAGGCGCTCGGAAGTTACGAGGGGGGCCACATGCTGTTCCTCGGCCTCGGAACCGGACTTGGAGCCGCGATGATCGTATCTGGGACTCTCCAGCCGATGGAGCTCGGCCACCTCCCGTACCGCAAGGGGAGAACGTTCGAGGAGTACGTCGGTGAAGTGGCGCGCGAGCGTCTCGGCGGGAAGAAGTGGCGCAAAGAGGTCGTGGCCGTCGTCGACATCCTCCGAGACGCCCTCGAGCCGGATTACATCGTGCTCGGGGGAGGGAACGTGCGACGGCTGGACCGGCTGCCCCCCGGCGCCCGTCGAGGAGACAATCGCAATGCGTTTCGCGGAGGCGTTCGGCTATGGCAGGGCCTGCCGCGTTCGAAGCCTCGTACGACCCCTCGAGGGCGCCGCCGAACGAAGCGCTCGAAGTGACGATACCAACCCTTCGATCTATTCGGCGGCCGTAGATCATCGACCGCGCGGGGTGGCGCTCCGCGCGAGGGATCCGGCGGCTGCCCGATCGAGAAACCAGCGTATCGGACCGCGGGAGCGCACCCTGCTGGCCGGGAGCTCGACCGTGCCCGCCGGGAGCGAACCGAAGATCGAGGCGATCGCCGGCGCCTTGTCGGAGCCCGCGACCAGGAAACAGACCTCCCGGGAGGATTCGATCGCCGGAAGGGTCAGCGACACCCGGGGGACGCGGGGCGGCAGACCGGGTCGGGGTACGCTCACGGCGAAACGGCTCCCCGCTCGGAGCGCGGCCGAGCGGGGGAACAGAGAGGCCGTGTGGCCATCCGGGCCAATGCCGAGAAGCACCAGATCAAAGCGGGGTTCGCCCGGACCATGGAGTTCCGCGGCCCGACCGATCTCCTGGGAGTAGGACCGAGCTGCCTTTCCGGGCGGCCGGAGCTCTCCTCGAATTCGGTGGATCTGGGCTCGAGGGAGGTCGACACGGTCGAGCAAGGCGGCCCTCACCATGGCGTAGTTGCTCGAGGGGTCCCGCGGTGAGACGCACCGCTCGTCCGCGAAGTACACGTTCGTGTTTCGCCAGGGGAAACGGCGGCGGTAGCGGGCACCCAGGAGCCGATACAGCCCCTGCGGGGTCTGGCCGCCCGAGAGAACGATCGAGAACCGGCCCCGCGTCCGGACGGCCGCGACGGCGCGCTCGCAGAGGTGGCGCGCGAGGGAGGCGTTCGCCGCGGCGAGGTTCGGAAACACCCGTACGCGCGGCTTCAGTCGAGCGCTTCCCAACGGTGACCCCACTCCTCCACGAGGCGCGCGGCCGCGTCCGGTCCCCAGGTACCCGCGGCATACGGCACCAACGGGGGCGGGGAGGTTAGGATCGCATCGTACACCCGCCAGGACTCCTCCACCTCGTCGGCGCGGACGAACAGGCTGGGGTCGCCCAGCATCGCATCGAGGAGGAGCGTCTCGTAGCCGTCCGGGAGCTCGCCGAAGACGTCGGCGTAGTGGAACTTCATCCGGTGGGTCTGGACGCGGAGCTCGCGCCCCGGGACCTTGATCTCGAACGCGAGCTCGAACCCCTCCTCGGGTTGGATGAGGATCGAGATGCGGTCGGGGTTGACCTCGTACTCCTCCTCCGTCGGGAAGAACGCCACCGGGGGCGCCTTGAACGTGACGACCACGCGGCTCGCCTTCGAGGGGAGGCGTTTCCCGGTCCGCAGGAAGAACGGTACCCCCTGCCAGCGCCAGTTCGCGATCTGGAGACGGAGGGCGACGTACGTTTCCGTCGTCGAGGTAGGGGCGACTCCCGGCTCGTTGAGGTATCCCACGACCTCCTCCCCGCCCACCGTACCGGCGGCGTACTGACCGCGCACGGCGTCCGCGCTCGAGATCGGGGAGATGCTGCGCAGCACCTTCACCTTCTCGTTGCGGATCGATTCCTCCGAACGGGTCGCCGGAGGTTCCATCGCCACGAGCATCAGGATCTGCGACACGTGGTTCTGGATCATGTCGCGCAACGCCCCCGACGAGTCGTAGTAGGCGGCGCGCGTCTCCACGCCCAGGCTCTCGGCCACGGTGATCTCGACCCGCTCGATGCTCGCCCGGGTCCACAGGGACTCCACGAACATGTTCGCGAATCGGAAGACGAGCAGGTTCTGGACGGTCTCCTTTCCGAGATAGTGGTCGATGCGATAGATCTGCGGCTCGGCGAAATGTTGGTGGAGGACGGCGTTGAGCGCCTGAGCGGACGCGAGGTCGCGTCCGAACGGCTTCTCGACGACGATCCGAGTCCAGCCGGGTCCCTGGCCCAGTCGGGCCCCTCCGAGCCCGGTGGCGCTCGGTGCGATCGCCTCGAGCGGAAGGGCCAGGTAGAAGATCCGGTGGCCGGGGAGCCCCCGCTTCTGCTCGAGCGCCTCGATCGCCGTGCGGAGCCGGTCGAAGCTCGCCGGCGATTCGTCCTCGAGCGAGTGGTAGGAGAGGGTACGCGCGCAGAAGTCACGAACCTTCTTCTCCGGTTCGATCCCTCCCGCCTTCAGCCAGGTCGCGGCGGCGGTCTGGAATGCCGCATCGTCCATCGGTCGTCGGGCGACCCCGAGGATGTGGCTTCCCTCGGGCAGCTCGCCCCGTCCGCTCAGCCGATACAGCGCGGGCAGTAACTTTCGCTGCATCAGGTCCCCGGTCGCCCCGAGGACGACGAACAGGTGCGGATCGACGGCCGGGCGGTCCATGCCTACGCCGCCTGCTTGATGTCGTGTCCGCCGAACTTGTGGCGCATCATCGCGAGAAGCCGCTCCGTGAACGGGTTCGCTTCCCGGGAGCGGAGGCGCTGCTGCAGGGCGAGCGTGATCACGGGGGCGGGGATGTTGAGATCGAGCGCCTCGGTGACCGTCCAGCGTCCTTCGCCGGAGTCCTCGACCCACGGTTCGATCCCCTCCAGCGTCGGGTTCTCGGCCAGCGCCGACTCGGTCAGCTCGAGCAACCAGGAGCGCACGACGCTCCCGTAGTGCCAGATCTCCGTCACTTGGTGCAGATCGAGCGCGAAATCGGTCTTCGCCCCGAGGATCGAAAGTCCCTCCGCGTAGGCCTGCATCATGCCGTACTCGATCCCGTTGTGGACCATCTTCACGAAGTGGCCGGAGCCGACGGGACCGACGCGGCCCCATCCCCGGGTCGGTCCGGGGGCGAGCGACTCGAGCAGGGGCCGGATACACTCCACATCGGCGGGCGCTCCGCCGACCATCATCGAGTAGCCTTCCGCGAGGCCCCAGATGCCGCCGCTCGTGCCCACGTCCACGTACGAGAACCCCCAGGAACTGACCTGGCCGGCCCGGCGAAGACTGTCCTTGTAGTAGGAGTTCCCGCCGTCGACGATCAGGTCGCCCGGAGAGAGGAGCGGTCGCAGTTGAGCGAGGGTGTCGTCGACCGCGCTTCCCGAGGGGATCATCAACCAGACCACCCTCGGCGGGGTAAGTTGGGATACGAGGTTCGCGAGCGACGTGGCCCCGACGGCGCCTTGCTTGACGACCTCGTCGACCACCGGCTGCGCGCGAGCGAACCCGACGACACGGTGGCCGGCGCGGACCAGTCGGACCGTCATGTTCCCGCCCATCTTCCCGAGGCCGATCATTCCGACTTCCATGGGTCGATCCTTCGCTAGGGAGAGATGCCCGCGGCCAAGAGGTCTTCCCGTAGCCGGTTCGGGTCGCGCACCCGCAGCGTCCGCAGCCCGAGCCGGGCGGCCGCCTCGATGTTCTCGGGCCGGTCGTCGAGGAAAAGGCAAGCCTCGGCGGGCTGCTGGGTCACGTCGAGCGCGAGTCGGAAGGCTTCGGGATCCGGCTTGAGCCGCCCGGTGTAGCAGGAGCTCAGGAATACGTCGAACAGCGGCCGCAGACCGAACTTCTCGAGGCGGAACTCGTTGAGCTCCCGGGACTCGTTGTTCAGCATGGCCATGCGGATCGTTCCCTGGTCGTGGAGCGCGCGGGCGCAGTCGATCGCCCCCGGGAACGGGGTCGACCGATCCCAGACGAGTTGGCGGAACTCTCCCGGGGTGAAATCTCGCGGTTCGTAGAATACCGCGCGATCGAGGTAACCCTCCCAATCGAGCCGTCCCGTCTCCAGCGGCACCGCGAGCGCCTCGTGGCGTCGCTCGAGTTCGTTCGCATCGAGGCCGAAACGGGCCGCCGCCTGCCGTCGCGCTTCGCGATCCCAACCGTTCGAGAGGAGCACTCCCCCGACGTCCCAGAGCAGGACGCCGATCTTAGCCAAGAACGGCCTCGGCGATCCGGCGGAGGCCGCCTTCCGTGTCCGAGCCGACATCGACCCGCAGGATCCGCCGCTGCTTCTGGGTGAGCGCCTGAAAGTCCCCGAGCGCCTGGGCGCGCAGCAGCCGCCCGAACGTGTACCCCGCCCCCGGCACTTCGAGGTCCGGTGCGGGATCATCGACGATCTGAAGGAATAGACCAGAATTCGGGCCGCCCTTGTGAAGCTGGCCCGTGGAGTGCAGGAATCTTGGACCGAAACCGACCGTCGTGGCGACCCGGAGGCGTTCGAGGAGGATTCGGCGGAGGGCTTCGAGCGACTCGGTCGTCTCCTCCGTCGGAGCCAAGTAGGCTTGGACCGCCACGTAGTCGCCGGCTCGGCACGACCGCATCCACGCACCGATCGATGCGGAAAGGCGAGGGCCATCCGCCGTATCGAGGTCCCCCGCGGGGGAGGGGGTCGAAGATCCGGGGGGGCCGGCCATCGCCCGGCGGGCGAGCTCCTTCGCGAGCTCGACGTCGGGTTGGTCGAACGGGTCGATCTCGAGGATCGCGCCGGCGATCGCGACGGCGAACTCCCAACGGAAGAACTCCTGGCCCAGATCGAGGGGTCCCGGCACCTCGATCCGCACCACCGGGTGGCCGGCCGCCTCGAGCGCTGCGGTGTGCGCGGAGATCGCGGCGTCGATCGACCCTCCCCCCTGGATCTCCACGAACAGCCGGTCGGGACCATACATCTCGGGTGCCACGATCGGTTCGTCCACGACCGGGACGATCCCCCGGCCGAGCTTGCCCGTGCTCTCGGCCACGAGCTGCTCCGCCCAAACCGGGAACGCAGAAACACCCTCCGATGCGTAGAATGTCAGCTTGTCCCGACCCCGGCGGGCCAGCTCGCCCAGGGCGGCGCCGAGCGCGAGGCCGGGATTTGCGGGCGCCGGTGCCTCGACACCGCACGCGGCCGCCATCGTTCGAGCTCGCTCGAGCAGTCTCGCGACGTCTACCCCGATCATGGCGGCGGGAACGAGACCGAACGGGGTCAGCGCCGAGTATCGGCCCCCGACGGTGGGCAGCGCCGGAAACACCGCACGGAACGACTTCTGATGGGCCAGCGCCTCGAGCGGCGAGCCCGGGTCGGTGATGGCGATGAATCGCCCGGAGGGATCCGCGCCGCCGTCCCGGACCTGCTCCCAGAAGAAGCGGCAGAAGTCGTTCGGCTCCGTCGTCGTGCCCGACTTGCTCGAGACAATGAAGAGGGAGCGCAACGGATCGATCTTCGAGCGAACGGCCGAGATCGCGCGCGGGTGGGTGCTGTCGAGCACGAGGAGCTGCGGAAACCCGGGCCGGTGGCCGAACACCCGGCGCAGGACGTCGGGCGCGAGGCTTGATCCGCCCATCCCGAGCAGCACGACGTGGCGAGTCCCTTCGGCACGGACCTGGTCGGCGAGCGAGAGGATCCCCGGGATCTCGTCCACCATCGTCTCGGGAAGGCGCAGCCAGCCGGTCCGCGTCGCGACATCGGAGGCCGGAGCGTGGGGCCAGACCGTGGGATCGGCCCGCCAGACCCGGTCGGCGATATCGTCGGCCATCCACTGCCGGAGCCGATCGACCACGGCGGGGCCGGAGGCTCCCAGGCTCGGGCGGTACGGATCGATCGCGCTCACGGCTGGGTCCGACCGACGCGGGTCGCCGTGAGTCGGTCGACGGCGGCGGTCACGGCGTCCACCGTGAGGCCGAGCCTCTGCTGAACCACCGGGCCGGGGGCGGACGCTCCGAAGCGGTCGATGCCGATCGACGCTCCGTCCTCGCCGACGTACTTCGCCCATCCTTGGGTGACACCGGCTTCGATCGAGAGCCGAGGGACACCTCGGAGGAGGACGGACGCACGATACTCCGGCGACTGCTCCTCGAACAGCTCCCACGACGGGAAGGAAACGACCCGCGTCGCGACCTGCCGCGACTCGAGTCGACCCTGCGCCTCCAGCGCGAGCGACACTTCGGATCCGGTGGCGAGCAGTACCACGGCGGGCGGAAAGCGGGACGACTCCGAGAGGACATAGGCACCCCGGGACGCTCCCGTCACCACCGGATAATGGGCGGGGTCGAGTACGGGGATCTTCTGCCGCGTCAGCACGAGCGCGGTCGGACCTTTCCGGGTCGCGGCGATGCGCCAGGCGGCCGCGGTCTCGTTCGCGTCGGCCGGCCGGATCACGGTGAACCCAGGGATCGCGCGAAGGGCCGCCAGGTGCTCGACCGGTTGGTGGGTCGGTCCGTCCTCCCCCATCGCGATCGAGTCGTGGGTGAAGACGAGCACGATGTGGGTCTGCTGCAGCGCCGCGAGACGGAGGGCGCCGCGGGCGTAGTCGGAGAAGGTGAGGAAAGTTCCGCCGTAGGGGAACAGACCCCCGTGCAACGCCATTCCGTTAAGCTCCGCGACCATGGCGTGCTCGCGAACCCCGAAGTGGAAATTGCGGCCGGCGCTCTCGAGGGTGGAGAAGTCGGGGGAGCCCGTCAGCACCGTCTTCGTCGACGGGGAGAGGTCCGCGGCCCCCCCCACGAGCGCGGGCAGCCGGGGAGCGAGCGCATTCAGGACCTTCTGAGAGGCGTCCCGGGTCGCGATCGGCCCGTCTCCGGGCGCGAACGGGACGATCCCCGAGTCCCAGCCGGCCGGAAGGATTCCCGAGAGCTGGGCGATGAGCTGTTGGGCCTGCGTCGGGTAGGCGCGGGCGTACTCGTCGCGTCGCGCCAGCCATTCGGCCTCCCCCTTCATTCCGCGATCGATGGCCCCGCGCAGATGTCGACCGGCGGCTTCGGGGACCAGGAACGTCGGTTCGAGGGGCCACCCGAGCGCGAGCTTCGTCGCCTTGGTGTTCGCCGCCCCGAGCGGCTCGCCGTGCGCTTCGCGGGTGTCGGCGACCGGGCTTCCGTAGCCGATGTGGGTGCGCACGCAGATCAGGTGGGGCCGAGAGGTGTCGGCGCGGGCGGTCGAGATCGCCGCCCCGATCGCATCGAGGTGGTTCCCGTCCGCGACCCGGCTCACATTCCAGCCGTACGACGCGAAGCGAGCGGAAACGTCCTCGGTGAAGGCCCACGAGGTGGGCCCCTCGAGGGAGATGTGATTGTCGTCGTAGAGGTAGATGAGCTTCCCGAGCCCGAGGGTGCCGGCGAGCGACGCCGCCTCCGAGGAGATCCCCTCCATCAGGTCGCCGTCCGAGACGATCGCGTAGGTCCGGTGATCGACGATCGGGAATCCATCCCGGTTGAACGTCGAGGCGAGGTGCCGCTCCGCGATCGCCATGCCGACCCCCATCGCGAACCCCTGCCCGAGGGGACCGGTGGTCGCCTCGACGCCCGGCGTGAGCCCATGCTCGGGGTGTCCCGGGGTCCGGCTGCCCCACTGCCGAAACTGCTCAAGCTCCGATAGCGGAAGGTCGTATCCGGTCGCGTGGAGGAGCGCGTAGAGCAGCGCGGAGCCGTGCCCCGCGGAAAGGATGAATCGGTCACGATCCGGCCAACTCGGGTTCGCCGGATTGTGCCGAAGGAACCGGTCCCAGAGGACGTACGCCATCGGCGCGGCGCCGAGGGGAAGTCCGGGGTGCCCGGATTTCGCCTTTTCGACGGCGTCCACGGCGAGGAATCGGAGCGTGTTGACACAGGTTCGGTCGAGGTCGGTCATCGTGCGTTCTGTGCGGAGCAAGACCCCGACAGGTCGACGGCCGGGCGCGAAGTCGCTCCGCCCCCTGGTCACCGCCGGGACCGCGTCGTCCCGTGGGAGTTCTTACGCGGGCCTAGCACGCGCCGGGGTAAAAGGAACGGGGCCCGGTGCCGGGGCCGTTACGCCCGGCGTCGTCGGGGCCCCGGTCTCGCCGTAGAGGTGGCACGCGACCATGTGGTCCTCCCCCTCCATCTGCGGGAGCGGGCGGACCTCCTTGCAGATCGGCATCGCGTAGGGGCAGCGAGGGTGGAAACGGCACCCGGGCGGGGGCGTGATCAGGTTCGGTACCGACCCGGGAATGGAGGCGAGCTCCTTGTCGGGCTGATCGAAACGGGGGATCGAGGCCAGCAGGCCCTGGGTGTACGGATGCAGCGGTCGTCGGAACAGCTCGTGGACCGGCCCGCTCTCGATGATCAAGCCCGCGTACATCACGTTCACGCGGTCGCAGACCTCCGCCACCACGCCGAGGTCGTGCGTGATCAGCACGATGGCGGTCCCGACCTTTGCCTTGAGCTGGCGCATCAGCTCGAGGATCTGCGCCTGGATCGTGACGTCGAGAGCGGTCGTCGGCTCGTCCGCGAGCAATAGGGCCGGCTCGCACGAGAGCGCCATGGCGATCATCGCGCGCTGCAGCATGCCGCCCGAGAGCTCGTGCGGGAAGCCGCGGGCGACCTGCACCGGGTTCGCGATCTGCAACCCCTCGAGCAGGGCGACCACGCGCCACATCAGCTCGTCCCGAATCGGCTTGTGGACCGCCCGGTGCACTCCCCAGAGGCCGTAGTAGAAGTGCTTCAGCCGCTCGAAGCGGATCCGCAGCGAGATCTGGCTGCGGGCTCCGAGCTGGGATTTGCCGATCTTCATTTCTTTGAAGTAGAGATCTTTCATCGCCTGCTCGAGGATCATCAGCCGACGCTGGTGGCGCAAGTACCCCTGCTGGAAACCCGAAAGGTGGGCCCGCTGGAGCACGCGGTAGACTCGGCTCCGACGTTCGAACGATCGGGGACCGGCGTCCCGCAGCAGATAGAACAGTTCCGTGCCGATCGACGGCAGGCCGACCCGGGCCGCGACCTCGGCCGAACGCGCCCGCAATTCCTCCCGGGTCCCCGTGGCGGCCGCGTGCAGCAGTCGATCGATATCTCCCGCGGGACCGGCCGATATCTCGACCGGGTGCCCTTCGGGCGACTCGGGAACGTACTCCTGATGGATCACGCCCCCCTGCGCCCGTACGGCGGCGGATGCCTTCAGCAAACCTTCGACCGTCTCGAGGCCACGGTGGAGGAGGATCGCCTCGCCGAGCTGGTCGGCGATCGAGAAGACGGGGTTCATCGCCTGACCGGGCTCCTGGAACACCATTCCGATCCCGCGGCCCCGGACCGCCGCCATCCGATCGTTCCCCGCCTTGATCCGTCGGAACGATCGGATCACCTTCACGCGATTCGAGCCCTTCAAGCGGCGGTACTTGGCCTCCCGCTCGAGACCGAAGAGGAGGTTCGCCCCCTGGAACATGATCTTCCCTGAGATGACCCGCCCGGGCTCGGCGATCAGCCGAGCGATCGAGAACGCGGTGACGCTCTTCCCGCAGCCGGTCTCTCCCACGATCGCGGTGGTCTCTCCACCCCGCACCTGGAGGTTGATCCCTTCGAGCGCCCGGACGACCCCGTCGTAGGTGAAGAAGTAGGTCTTCAGGTCTTGGACGTCCAGGACGAGTTCACCGCGGCCCCCCGTCGAGTAGCTCCGGCTCTGCGTGGGCGCTGGCGTGTCGGGCGTCGCCGCTCGGTCCGAGGTTGCGGGGCGGGGCCGTGCGGTCCTCCGCTGGAGATGGCTCGAGGCCGGGCGATAGCGGCCGGAAGTGCCTTGTGAGGCGCTGGCGGGCATCCAAACCCCCTAACGCCGCAGCCGGGGATCGAGCGAGTCGCGCAGGCCGTCCGAAAGAAGGTTCACGCTGATCGCGAAGAAGAAGAGCGCGAGGCCCGGGAAGAGGAACTGCCACCACGGGATCACGCACCCCGCAATGTCGTAGCAGGTGTCGAGGATCTGGGCGATGTGCCCCACGGAGATGGCGGCGATCGCCCCCCACTCGGGGAAGTAGTTCGAGGGGAAGAACGATGGACCGAAGCCGAGGAAGACCAAGCTGCCGATCAAGAGCGGGATCGTGCCGACGTCGAGCGAGAACTGGATGAAGATCGGGTACACGCTGTTCGGCACGATGTGCCGCAGCAGGATCCGTCCTTTGGAGGCGCCGCTCGCCCGTGCGGCTTCCACGTACTTCTGCTCTCGGACGACGAGCACCTGGCTTCGGACCAGACGAGAGTAGAACGGCCACCACACGACGATGAACCCGAGCGTCAGCATCAGAAGTTTCGTGTAGCTCGGTCCGAGATTGCCGATATTGGAGACGGCCGTCGTCCCGACGGCGACCACGACGACCACGAACAGGAGTTGGGGGATCGAAAGGAAGATGTCGACGAGACGCATCAGGAAGTCATCGACGACACCCCCGAGATACCCGGCGATGGCGCCCACGACGAGTCCAATGAGCGCGCCGGCGCCTACGATCGAAAGCGAGAAGATCAGCGACCAGTCGCTCCCGCGCAGTAGTCCATTGGAGATGTCGTAGTAGGAAGAACCTCCCACGGTCAGGGCCCCCAACGGCAGAGGGCCGGAGGTGAACGGCACGACCGTGACCGTGGGTGCGACGTACTGTGGATACGAGATGTTATTCCCGAAATATGGAGTTTTATACCATTTACCATCACAAGAAGCTTGTGGATTTGGCGGCGGCACCACCTCGTACGTGCAGACCACATGGGAGCAACCCGGTTGGTTCGAGATCGTGTAGTTGTGGGGGTAGCCGGAGGCCGCCGCGTTCGCCGGCCCATAGTCCGCCGAGCAGTAGACCGGCATCTGCAGCCAGTTGAGCGGCTGAGTGACCGCGTACACGGCGATCAGCGCGATCACCAAGAGGATCCCGAGACCGACGAGCGCGAGCGTGTTTCGGCGGAAGAGATACCAGGTTCGTTGCGCCTGCTCGAGGCGCGGATGACGTCGGGGGACTATCGCCGGTTTCGATGTTCCCGCACCGGTCGACATCGTCATTCCGTCCCTTCACCCGAGTCGGACCCGCGGGTCCAGATAGGCGTAGAGCACATCCACGATAATGTTCGCGGCCACGACCAGATAGGTGAACAAGAGGGTAGAGCCGAAGATCATCCCGTAGTCGATCGGCTGGACGACCGCCGAGGCGAGCACCGCCCCCACGCCGTTCAGGCCGAACACATCCTCGATCACGGGGAACCCGCTCACGAAGCTAGCAAAGGTCAGCCCGAGCACGGTGATCGTGACGTTGAGCGAGTTCCGGCCCGCGTGCTTCTTGGTGACGATCCCCTCCGGAACTCCCTTCGCGCGAGCCGTCCGGACGTAGTCAAGGTTCATCACCTCGAGCATGCTGTTTCGCACGAACCGGAGCAGTACCGCGATCGTTCCGTAGGCGATCACCAGCGCCGGGATGAGGATCCGAATGATCGTGTCGAAGGCGAGCCAGTACTGACCGTGCAAAGCAGCATCTAACGTCACGAAACCGGTCGGATGCGTCGTCACCCCGTTCGCCATCCAGGCGGGGTACTGCTGACCGAAGCCCAGGTTCGCATAGCAGTTGGTGGTCGGAATGGAGCCGAAGACCTCGTTCGGAAGCGGCTCCCCGCCGTTGCACCAGGGAGAGTGCACCTGGAACCCCGTGTGGGGAAGCACCAGCAGCGTGACGGCGATCAGGAGGAGGTTCCCGAGCAGGAACGCCGGAAGGGCGAATCCCGAGAACGACATCAGGCGCGATGCCTGGTCGACCGGGCGGTTTCGGTTCACGGCGGCATAGTTGCCGAGCGGGATCGAGATCGCCATGATCAGGGCGAGGGAGATGCCGGCGAGCTCGAGCGTGTACGGCAGCTCCCAGGAGAGCGCCGTGGCCACGGGTTGGTCCTTGATCGCTGCGAACTGTGTATTACTCCCGAGCGCGCTGTGGTTGGCGATCGTCCCCCATTGGAATGTGAACGATCTTTCGACGAATAGCGCCCACTGCTCCGGAACGGGTTTGTTGAGCCCGAGCTGCTGGATCCGTACCCCGTAGTACGGGCTCGGACATTGAGTGGTGGGAGTGACCACCACCGTCGGGTCAATGCACTTGCACTGCCCGTTGCGCACCGAGGGTTCGTTCAGTAATTCGCATTCGCAGGACGGCGTGTAGTAGCACGTGTCCTGATGGGGGCTCGAACCGAAGTGGGAGATCAGGCGGTCCTCGATCGGGAGGGCTTGGAAGAGAATGAAGGTGATCGTGACGACCCCAATGAGCACCGGAAAGACGAGTAGGATACGGCGAATAATGTAGGTCCACATCCTCATGGGGACCCGACCCCCCCGAGGCCCGACCCGGGCGGCACTTGAATACTATGGGCGGGCTCCTATTAATGGGTTCGTTTTTTCGTTTCTCCCACGAGAGTAAATTCGAACGCGGTTCGCGCAAGAAGGGGTCACGCCGGTGGGGTCCCCGGGAGCTCCCGACCGGGGCTTTCGCTGGGTCCTCGTCGGGGCAAAGAGGATGAACCTCGAAGCCCTGCAGGAATCATGCGGGGGGCGCGCCGACCGTGATGGTCACTACCTCGGCCCCGGGCCGGGCGACGCATGTTATCCTCCATTACCTTCCGATGATCGTTCTCGGATTCATCTTCCTGATCATCGGCCTCTCCCCGACCTCGCCCCACATCGGCCTCGTCCCGCTGGGGAACCTGTTCCTCCTGCTCGGAGTGATCCTCCTCATCGGAGCGATCCTCGGAATGATGTTCACTCACTGCCCCAAGGACTACGTGACCTGGCGGATCATGTGCTATCGCGAGCCGGACGTGCTCGCCGACCCCGAGGGCGGCTACTATCGCGAGCTCGTCCCCGAGGAATCGGTCTTCGATTGAGCCCCTCCGCTCGAATCTCGAGCGAACGGCGAAGCGCCGACCCTACAGGATTATAACGGGCACGGCTATGGACAGTCGTGCCGTCCTCAGGACCCCAGGGGGATCGCCACCTCCACGTCCACCTGAGCGATCAACACACCACCTACTACGATCTCGTTACGGAGTTTCTCCAGGCCGCCGGGAAGGCTCCGGACTGGTTCTGGCGCCTGGTCGGATCGTTCGGGACGCACGAGGCCGAGAAGATGGAGGAGATCATCTCCACCGCCTTCGAAGCGGGAGCGTTCATCTCCCACGAACATCCCGAGGACGTCGAGTTCGACTGGGTGACCGAGGAAGAGTGCGAGCAGGAGCGCCATCAGAACGAAGAGATGGCGCACCCCGACGACGCCGACGAGGGACACCACAGCCCCTCGGGTCCGGTGCGCGGCGCCGGATCGGCGACCCGGGCATAGACCCGCTGGGCCGCCGAGCAGATGAGTTTCCTAAGCTCAGGTTCCGGCCCATTCCCGGCGGGCCGACCAGCATTCCCCCCCTTCTTCTGGGCCGTTCGGGGTCCATCAGGATGTAAGTCAGGGGAACTGACGATCGAGTCATACGGGCGGGGGCGAAGCTCACCCTACCGAAGCCGTTGAAGAGCGCCCGCACGACACTGCTGATTTCTGAAGAAAAGAAGAAGATGGAAAGGGTTGGCCGGGGAGGTTTCCCTCCCCGTCCGACTGACGACTCGACTACCGCGCGTGCTTACGGGAACCCGGTGCCGCCGAGGCTGTCGGGGCACGCCAGGTTGTTGCTCGCGTCGATGTAGCACTGCGAGACAGTGATCGAGAACGTGTTGATCGACGCCCAAACGGCGGATCCGAATCCACCGGTCGAGTTCGAAGACACGTTGCCGTCATTGTACCCGAAGTCCCCACCCGGCAGCTGCGTGGTCCACGCGGCTGTCATGTCGAAGAGGAAGGTGACCGTCTCGTTGTTGGCCGCCGAGCCGGTGTTCATGAAGAACACCTGCGGGATCGGCGTCGCACCGGCGAAGGTAACCACGACCTCATACGTCATGTTGGGGAAGGGGCTCGTGAACTCGATCGTCGCGTAGAACAGCTCGTCGCTGACCAAGTAGCCGTTCTGCTCGGGGTGCCAGAAGTTGGTGCTGTCGTTCAGCACCGCATCGCTGACCCACGACCCGTTCGACAGATAGAACCCATCGTGGGGCACGTACGTCGTCTGGTTGTTGCCCGCAAAGAACGGACAGTTCGCCAGCTCCGCATCGCCCGTGATGTTGTTCGCATCAATGACCGGGTTGCATCCCGTGATGTTGATCGCGCCGGTAGCGTTCTCGCCCGTCTCATTCAACCCGAGGTTGAACGACGGCAGACCCAGCGAGTTGTTCGCTGCACCCGTGATGTTGTCCCAGCCCGTCTGATTGAGCGGGTCGACACCCGAATAGTTCTGCCACAGGTACGAGATCGTCCCGTTGTTCACTGCGTTCAAACAGACCAACGTGAGCGACGAGTTGCTGCTGGTCGTCAGGTTTGACGCCGACAGGTTCATCGCGCTCGTGGCCCCGGTCTGGTTGAGCATGTTCGTCCCATTGGTCGGCAGTGCCTGGCAAGGCCCGGAAGTGCCATTCCAAGTTACATTGGTCCAATTGAGACCGACGAACGAGGCCTCTGTAGCTCCTGCGCTCAGGAACTTGACCCCATACGGCGAACTCTCAAATCCCGAGGCGGTAGCTTGCCGGTACGTGTGTGAAAACGTACCAAACCAGTACCCCGCGAGACCGAACCCAGCAACCAGCGACGCGGCGGCAATTGCCGCTGCGACGTAGACAGCCCGGTGTCCCCAGCCTGCTCCCCGACCCGATCGCCTAACTCCCCGATATCGGTGACCCTCTCGACGCATGAGCCCACCTAGTGCGCTCCATTGCGCGTCGGTATTAAAGGATTTTAGAAACGAATTTGCCCGCTCGGTTCATAAGCTAGAGGCTCGCCCACCGGCGAGAGCGATTTTCGCCCGACCGGAGCGGGGGTCCCGGGGCAGAACCGAAGCTTCCTCGCCGAGAGAGGCCGTGAGTTATCCAACATCGTGATGCCGGAGGTGCATTTGGACCGCCCGAATCCCCGCGGGGGAGCGCGACTTGGCTACCGGCGCGCTGCCATTAGATAGGTAGTGGAGCGATGGAGTGCTGCATGGGGGGAGGGTGGCACGCTTCCGGGGCGGGCCAGTGTCGGGCTGCGTCTCACCCCGGTGCTCACCGCGTCCGCCGCCAGGCGCCTCTCACCACCGCGGGGTACTAATGGGCTGGCGATCGGGCCGTAGGTCGAATACCGTTCGGCGTGCGATGAACCTCCTGATCCTCTCCCTGGGTATTCTCAGTCTCTTAGGAGCGCCGCTGTTCGCGCATCGGACGACCCCGGTTACCCCAGCAGGGGCCGGGACGTCGGTGTTCCCGGCCAATGGGGGGGTCGCGGCCTCGGACAACGTCTCGCCCCGATCTAGCTCGCCGCCCTTCGGCCCCCACGCTGCGTTTGGGGACTCGCGGGTGACCGGGGGGGTGCCGGAGTCGGCCTTCAACGGAAGTCAGCCCGCCCCGATGGGCATCGGTGACATCGGCGGCCCGAACGGGGGCCAGCCGAGCTCGTTCACCTCCACCTATGTGCAGGGAACGGTGACCGTGGGTCGAGTCGCTGCCCAGAACCTTTCGCTCTCGACCCCCCACGACCTGAGTCTCCAGCTGAACGCCTTCCTCGTTTTCGACGTGGGCTCGTCGAGGTACGCTTACTGGACCCAGGATGTCGCTATCCTGAATACGGCAACCCGAACGGTCGGATTCGAAGACAACGTGTGGAACGCCACTTCTCTCGCCCTCGCTTCGGGCGCCCTTTCCGGTAACGGGACCGTGGCCGTCGTCGGATCCTCCTCGTACTACGGGTACGGGGCACCTTGTTCCCTCTCCGGCGCCTGTATGATCTTGCCGAATCCACAATCGCTGACCCTGGGACTCAACGCAACGCTGGGGCCGGGGGGGATCCCGACCGTTCGCGTCCTCTTCGCAGATGGGGGCCCCACCCAACCCTACGATACCGTCACGTTCCCGTGGGCGACCTCGGTCTCGAACTTCCGCGGGTTCGACGTCGACCCAGGTCTCGGTCTCCCGGGCAACTGCCCGCGTTGCTTCGGCGACCTCGAGCTGATCGCCGGAGGGCCCGGGAACGGCTCTCAGACGGCCCTCGACGGCGCAACGAACCTTTTGTTCTCGCTCGAGTGGTGGAACGGGTACAACTTCGAACCGGTCCCGAACGCGGAGAATCATGGGGAGGCGACCGAGGAAGGGATCTCGAACGTCGTCGAGACCGAGGTCGCCGGCGCGACCGGGCAACCGGAGGCGTCGATCGTGTATGGAACCACCTCGAGCCCGCTCGGGACGCTTTGGACCCAGACCAGCCTGTCCACGGTGGAAGTGAGCGTGGTGACGGGTAGCTCGGGCGGAGAGCTGACCGTCGGTAGCTCTCCCATCCCGTTCCGGTCGGACTTTGTGGAGACGCTCGTGGTGCCGGGCGCGGTGGATGCCTCGATCCTCTCCGGCGCGACGACCTACCCGATCGGGACGATCAGCCTGGCCCCGGGGCAGGTTCTCTCCCTCGAGGTAGGGGCTCTTCCGGCGGTCTTCGTTCCGTCCGGCCTCCCGCTGGGAACGGTGTGGTCGGTCACCCTGGAGAGCCAGCAGCTCTTCGGGACAGGCAACATCACGTTCGGCGAGGCCGCCGGGATCTACTCCTACGTGATCGGTTCTCCGTCGGGGTACGCTGGCACCCCCGACCAGGGAAATGTTTCGGTCTCCGGATCGGGCACCGACCAGGTCATCCAATTCGCCTCCACCCAGCACTCGGCATGGTCGGAGTTCCTGGGCTTTCTTTTCACCTACGAGCTATACGTAATCCTCGCCGTGATCGCGCTCGCGGTGATCGTCGTCGTGGGGACGGTGCTCAGCCACCGCGGCCCATCCGGCGGACGCTGATCGGGGCCGCTCCCTCCGCCCACCCAAAGCGAACCTCAAGACCGACGGGCGAGTCGAGGCCGCGTTGCCGCCCGTGGTCGTGGTCGTTGCGGACCCAGATCCTGTCGCCTCCCGGGTGGCAGAGCGCTGGGGGACTCCCGCCGCGACGGGGGAGTTTCTGGACGGCGCAGCGATCCGCCGCCTGGCCAACGGTGTCCTCGTGGTTCGACGTCCGGGACTGCACATTCACGACGAGCACCTGGATCGGCAGCTACCGGTCGGACTCCAGGGGCCCGGAACGACGCTTATTTTCCCATCGATCCACCGCGGGGAGCAGAACGTCCAGTGCCTGACGGTTCACCCGCTGGGAAACCTCGGTCCCTCCGCAGAGGTGGGGGGCCGGTCCCGTTCGGTCACTCCGACGGATCCGCGACGCATGACCGACGCGTTGCGACGCCTCGCCGAGGGAGGACGGAAGCTCGGACTCCCCGCGACGTTCGAGGCGACGCACCACGGCCCCGAGCTTTCCCTGCCGGCGTTCTTCGTGGAGATCGGGTACGGGACCGAACCCGAGCCGAGTTCGGACGCCGTCCGCCTGCTGTCGGAGATGATCCCCACGATCGAGCCGGATCCATCGGACCGGGTGGCGCTCGCCGTGGGGGGCGGACATTACGCCCCTCACTTCACCGACCTCGCGATCCGCCGCCGCTGGGCGTTCGGGCACATCGTCTCGCGACATTCCCTCGCCGAGCTCGATCGCCCGACCGCCACGCAGGCGCTCCAAGGAACTCCCGAGGCGGAAGGGATCCTCTACGCCCGGGCGGCGGACGCGGACCACCCGGCCGTACGAGATTTGGCCCCCCGGTGCCGCGAGGGATCGGCACCGGGGAGGCCGGACGGGGGGGGAAGCGCTACTCGCGACGCTGGTTCGACTTCTGGAACATGATGGCGCCCGACCGGTAGACCGCCTTCCCGAGCCGGACGGGCTGGGTCGAGGCGACCCCGGGACTGCGCTCGGCGAGCATCAGGCTCTCGACGATCTGGCGGAACAGGGCGCTCTGGTTGATCTCGGGGTGCCGCTCGAGGAACTCTTCCTCTTCGGGGGTGATCGTGATGTTCTTCCGGAGCATCCCTTGGGGGGCTACGTCGAGGCGGGGCCGGTTCGGCATAGGGACGGGAATGCCCGGGGCGTATATGTACGTATGCGTGCGTGCGCCGAGGGGCGCGTTCCGGTCCCGACGCCCCGACAAGAATCGGAGAGCGGCGCGAGGGATCGCTGGCCCGATGGAGGGCCGGAACCCGGCGAGGTCCTCTAGGACGTATTCAACGGGCCGGTCACGACGGTGACCGCCGAGCGTCGATCGATCGCCGATTCGGCCGCGGCCCGCACTTCGGCCGGTCGGATCGCCCGGAGCACGCGGGGCCACTGTACCCAATAATCCTCGGCGAGTCCGTGATACGCGACGTCCAAGGCGAGCTCGTGCGCGTCGGCGGTGGATTCGAGCGCCAACGGAGTCTCTCCGATCGCGCTCTCTCGAATCGCGCGAAGCTCCCGCGACGGGACCACGGTTCGGCCCATTTGGGCGACCTCGGAGGCCAGCATCGGTACGACCTTCCTCCAGCGCTCGGGCCCCGTGCCCGCCTGCGCGCACCAGTACCCGCCGAAGCGCATCGGCTCGAGCGAGCTCGACGCGTGGTAGGCGAGGCCGCTGCGCTCCCGCACCCGCTGGAACAGCCGGCTGAGGAGCGGCCGGCCCCCGAGCACCTCGTTCGCGAGGAACGCCGCCGGGTATTGTGGGTCGGTGCGGCCGATCGAAGGGCCGCCGAGCCGGACTTCGACTTGGGAACGGCCCGGCAGGTCGACCGATACGACCGTGGACCGGGGCGGGGGAACGGCTCGCGGGTGGAGGGCGGGACCCCGCGAGCGTTCGAACTCTGAGAAGATCGGCCGGACCGTTCGTTCGATCTCGCCGAGGCGGGCGGGAGCGGTGACGACGAGGATCGATCCGCCGCTCGTGTAGTGCTCTCGATGGAATCGGAGGAGGTCGGACCGGGTGAGGCGAGCGACCGACCGCCGGTCCCCGAGACCGGACTCCCGGTACGGGTGGCCCTTCGGGAAGATCGCACAGAGCAGCTCGCGGTCGGCCCGGGGCGATGGCTGAGCGATCTCGAGCAGTTGCCGCTCGAGCATTTGGCGACGCACCCGGGCGATGTCGGCCGGATCGAACCTCGGGCGAAGGACGACGTCCCCCAGGATCCGCAGCAGGGATGCCCACTCGGTGGACGGCCCCCAGATCGTCATCTCGGCCGACTCGGGGCTCGTCTGCGGGGCGAGCGTCGCGCCGGCCCGATCGAGGGCCCGTGCGAGCGCCACGCGATCGTACCGGCCGGCGGCCGCGACCGAGAGT
>JBAUAJ010000165.1:0-2201 GCA_049675585.1 Thermoplasmata archaeon | reverse complement strand
CATTTTCAGCATTCCCACGGCGGAATTGCCGAGAACGCAATCTGTCTTGACGCTTGTGGGCGGAAAATCTGTCTACGACGCTGGTGTCTTGCATTAGCCGATAAATGGATGGGGTAAACCATGCTTTGGAACTCAAAGTTGAACAAAATCTTGCTCGCAACTCTTGGGCTATCCGCGGCCGTAGTGGTGACCGCATTCGGCCAATCAGCCGCTCCCGATTTGATTCTCTACAACGGAAAGATTTTCACCAGCAATGAAGAGCATCCATATGTGCAGGCAATCGCAATCCGCGGTGAACGCATCGGCGCAGTCGACGACTCGAAAACGATAATGGGTCTCGCGGGACGAAACACAAAGCTGCTCGACCTCGGTGAACGCACCGTAATTCCGGGTATCAACGATGCCCACTACCATTTGTCGGTGACACCGAAAGACGAACTTGATCTAGACCTTGCAACCGCGAACCCTTCCCTCGACCAGATCAGAGCCGCAATCGCATCGGCAATACCCAAGGCACAAGAAGGAACAATCATTGTCGGGGAAATTGGCGAATCAGCCTATTTCGACACAGCTCTGAATCGAAGTCTTCTAGACAAGTGGTCGCCACATTCTCAGGTTGTGCTCTTCACGGTCTCAGCGCACGCCGCCATCCTCAACAGCGCGGCTCTCACAAGGTTCAATATCCATGATGGCGATGCCGATCCAATGGGAGGCAGATACGAGAGATCTTCGGACGGCAGACTTACCGGTGTCTTGCGCGAGTACGCTGCGCTGAGTGTCGAACACGAAATCGGCGGAGGAAGTGATGGTTTCGTGCTTAAGGAACTCGGAAGCGTCCTCTCCCAAGCAGCAAAATCGGGCGTCACCACAATCCAGGACATGTCGGGAGACTTGACACCCGAGCAATGCCTGGCTTTGCTATCTCAAATACCAAGTCCGATTCGAATTCGCATTATTCGCATGCCAGCATCTACTTCCCGCGGCCGCAATGTAGCTGAAGGCCTTTCGGTTCTCCACATTCATTCAGGGCTGGTTACCGTAAGCGGCACGAAATGGGTGCTGGACGGCACGCCACTGGAAGGAACGTTTGCCTCAAGACAAGCCCAAGCCAAGCTGTTTGCGGAGATAAACCACCCGGGAATCTCGATCAATTCGATGTCGCCGTTGGAGCGTTTCCTTTCTACCCAGCAATTGACATTTCCGAATGAACAAATGACCGCGATGCTCGACGAATCCTTAAAGGTAGACGACCAACTTCTGGTTCATGTCAACGGTTATCCGGCCGCGAAGAGCATGCTCGATGCGATGCAGGCCGATGGCGGAAGAGAGGTCTGGTTCGGGCGCCGCGTGCGTTTCGAGCATGGACACGGCTTGTTCGGAGATCTCATTTCACGGGTAAAGGAGTTGGGTGTAATCGTTGTCCAGAATCCGCGACAACTCGCTTGGAAGAAGCACTTTACCCATGACTTGGGGTTCGTCCAAGCGCAGCCGCTAAAAGCACTTTTGACTGCGGGAATTCCAGTTGCTCTTGGCTCCGATCTTAGCGGTGACGTGAATCCCTTCCTGGACATAATGCTCGCTACTACTCATCCGGATAGACCAGCAGAAGCCATAACACGGGAGCAGGCCGTGATTGCCTACACTCTGACTTCTGCTTACGCCGAATTTACTGAGAAGGACAAAGGCAGTCTAGAACCGGGAAAACTCGCCGATCTTGCGGTTCTATCGCAAGACATTTTCAGTGTGCCCACGGCGGAACTGCCGAAAACTCAATCTGTGTTGACGCTAGTAGGCGGAAAAACTGTGTACGACGCAGGGGTCGTTCGCTAGCGGGGTGGAGTCAATGGAGCCTAAAGACAGCTTACAGGGCGGGATTCTGCGAGTCGCGCAATTTGCGGCAATTGTTGCGCTCCTTCTTTTGTATGTGTACGGCGGATCGATCGCCATTCGCGCTACCAGAGCACTGCCTAAGGGTACGGAGACGCGTCCGCTCAGTGATCGGTATCCTTGGTGGACGCTGACGCATTTCGTCTCGACACTTAGCTTCGCAGTTCTGGCGATGTTCCAGCTTCGGCAAAATTGTTTCGGGCTGTCAGCGGAATTGTGGGCGTGGATTGGCTGGAATTTCCATCAGGCGACATTTTGAAGGGGAGAATTCGATGAAAACGATGCTGAGAATCGGGCTAGTCCTAATAGGTGTT
>JBAUAJ010000164.1:0-1847 GCA_049675585.1 Thermoplasmata archaeon | reverse complement strand
GTGATCAGGCGCTATGGGCCAGGGCGGCCGCGGAGTTGATGATCGCCTGGCAGGCGAACGTCTCGGCCCCGGCCGCGAAGATCGGCTGGTTGCCGAACGCGGCCGCTTCGAGCTGGGCCTTGATCTTCAGGGCGATCGCGTCGCGGATTTTGTCTAGGCTCGCCAGCGCCTTGTCGGTGGTCAGGTACCGGAAGTCACCGGGCGAGCTGCTCTCGATCGCCTTGGTGTCGGCGTGCAGGGTGTCGTTGGCGAACTGGCCGACGCTGGAGTTGAGCTGCTTGTAGCACGCCCCCAGGCTGGCCACGCCAGGACGGCTGAGCGCGCTGTTCGGGTCGGTCAGGATCTGGGTGATGACCCGGCCGTCGTGCTCGTAGTCGTCCTTGAGCCCGAGCAGGTACACCTCGGTCGGGCGGATGTCGGTCTCGTCTACCCAGGTCCCGGTCGTGCCGCTGTCGGCGGCGACCGTCTGGCCGCTGTTCGGGCCGGCGGAGTTCGGTCCGTCGGCCGGCTGCGGGCCGTCCACGCCGAGGTTCTTGACCCCGGGCCCGGCGAAGCCGACGTAGTTCGTGTTGATCTCGGCGGCGTAGTCGCCGTGGTCCCACGCAAACCCGTTGTTGATCTGCACGCAGTCCGCGGAGCTCAGCCCGGTGGTGTTGGTGCAGGTCGCCGACCCTTGTGACAGGTAGTAGTCGGGCTTGGCGAACTCGGCCAGCGTCGGCGTCCGCGCCGGGTCGGCGTTGACCATGTGCAGGATCGCCTCTTCGGTGGGATCAGCCAGGTAGAGGGCGATCTGCTGCGGGGCCTGCCCAGGCTGCTGGGCGTAGGGGTTAAACGCCGTCAGCCCGGCGACGTCGTGCTCGAACGTCCGGGTCACGCTGGCGTCCGGCCCGGGATTGCCGTTGATGTAGTACTCCGGCGCGGTGTCGAACTCCATACCGAACGGAGTGGTGTTGTTCTTCTGGACCTTGAGCATCCCGGTCACGTTGCCGGCCAGCTCGCCGAAGGTACCGGTCGGGTAGGTGCACGGCGTGGTCACGCCGTCGCAGGTGGCCGGCGTGGGCTGGATGGCCCGGCCGACGTTGGCGCCGGCCTGGTGGTCACCCTCGTCGGAGCTGACGACGAACATCGTGTTGGACGTGTTGATGCCGTCGGCGGCCAGCCGCTTGAAGAAGGTGCCGAACGCCTGGTTGTAGTACGCGGCCTGCGCGAGGTAGCACGCGCTGCCGCTGCCAAGCGCGTCCGGCTGGTGGTAGCAGGGCTCGCCCGGCCCGTCCAGGGACGGAATGCTCTCCAGCCCGTGCAGGTCCGCGATGTAGCCCTGGACGACGGGGACGCCGGCCTCCAGCATGTCGGCCATGTAGGCCAGCGACTGCGGGGCGGTGGGGTCGAAGCCGGGGAAGCCGGGGTGGTTGGTGAGGAACGCGCCGTTGATCTGGTTGCCGTCCAGGTCGACCAGGTTGCCCGCGGCGTTCGTGACCTGGTAGCCGTTGTGAGTCACGTTCGCCGTGCCCGCGCCGAGCTGCGGCGCGACGTACCGGGCGCCGAACAGCGCCTGGTAGCCGGTGTACCCGCCCGGCTCGTTGGGCAGCGAGTCGGTCACCGCGGTCGGGGTGGCCGTGGTCTGCCCGTACTTGACGCCCTTGGCGTCGGCGCAGAGCGCGTTGCTCTGCGCGCAGTGCACGGCGACGCCGACGTAATCGGCGGTCTCCGCGTCCTTGAACGAGTCCGGGTCGGCGGCGAGCTGCTGTGCTTCTGGGGAGTACGGGCCGAACACCTTGGGGATGTCTCCCGACGTGTTCTCGAGCTCGACGTTGGCGGTCGAGAAGGCGCCGACGTCACAGCCGGCC
>JBAUAJ010000163.1:0-3840 GCA_049675585.1 Thermoplasmata archaeon | reverse complement strand
GCCTCGCCCGGTGCCCCGCGGATCACGCCCCCCGCCCGCTATCCGGAACACCTCGAACGCTGGCGGGAGGCCGCCCGCATCGCCGCCGAAGCGCGCGAGCTGGGCGTACGACTCGCCGTTCCGGGCGCGACGCGCCGGGCGCTCGCCGAAGCGATCGAAGGGCACATTCGCGACGCGGGCGCCCAACCGGCGTTTCCCGCCAATCTCTCCCGCAACGCCGAAGCCGCCCACTACACGCCGGATGCGGAGGATGCCGCGGAACTGGTCGCCGGGGATCTGTTGAAGGTCGACGTCGGGGCGCACATCGACGGCGCGGTCGCCGACACGGCGGACACCGTCGAGGTCGGCGGCCCTCGGCGCCACGCCCACCTGATCGCTGCCGTGCACGACGCGGTGGAGGCCGGGATCGCCGCCGTCCGTCCGGGCGGCCCGGTCGATGACGTGAGCCGGGCGATCGCGCAGGCGATCCGGGCGCGGGGGCTCAAACCGGTGGTCGACCTCACCGGTCACACGATCGAGCGCTACGTGCTGCACGCCGGTAAATCGATCCCGAACGTGCCGGGCGCGACCAACGAGGTGTTCGTCGAAGGGGAGATCGTGGCGATCGAGCCGTTCGCGACCAACGGCCTCGGACGCATCGACAACGGGCCGTTCGGCCACATCGTGCGGTTCCGCCGTCCGCCCGGGCCGGCCGACCCCGTCCTCGCCGGGATGTACGAGCGTTTCCGCACGCTCCCGTTCACCGCCCGGTGGGCCCGGACCGACGCGGAGCGCGCCGCCCTTGAGCGCGCCCGTCGCACCCTCCAGAGCTATCCGATGTTCGTCGAGCGCGGCGGGGGCCTGGTCGCCCAGGCCGAGCACACGATCCTCGTGGGGCCGGATCGGGCCGAGGTCCTCTCGGTCACCCTCCCGCGGTGACCGGTGCCGCTCGCCGCCGGGGAGCGACGGCAATCGCCGAACTCTCCGCTCGTCTTTCGTAAAGTGTAAATACCCCGGTCCCCGCTCCGGCCACGTTCATGTCCGAGAGCACGGCGGCGCCCGAGGCGCCCCCGCGCGCGGGCCGTCGGAGGGCGAAGCTCCCGGCGTCGTCGACCGCCCGTCGACGCGAGGACGCGACCGAGGAGCTCGGGCGCAGGGCGGTCGAGCTGAGCCGGTTCTACGGCGGCAAGATCGAGACCGTGCCCAAGGTACCGGTCCGCTCGCTGCACGACTTCGCCCTTTGGTACACGCCCGGCGTCGCGGAGGTCTCCCGCGCGATCCACCGCGATCCGGATCTCTCGTTCGAGCTCACGGGGCGGTGGAACACCGTCGCGATCGTCACGGACGGATCGAGGGTGCTCGGGCTCGGGGACATCGGCCCCCACGCGGCCCTGCCCGTGATGGAGGGGAAGGCGCTCCTGTTCAAGTTCCTCGGGGGGGTCGACGCCGTCCCGATCCCGATCCGCGTGTCGTCGCCGGACCAGTTCCTCTCGACGGTCGAAGCGATCGCCCCCGCCTTCGGCGGCATCAACCTCGAGGACATCGCCTCCCCGAAGTGCTTCGGCCTGCTCGAGGAGATCGCGAAACGGCTCGAGATCCCGGTCTGGCACGACGATCAGCTCGGCACGGCGGCGGCGACCGTGGCGGGGCTGCTCAACGCGCTCGTGCTCACGCACCGCACCGTCCGAGAGTGCCGGACGGTGCTGTTCGGTGCCGGTGCGGCGAACCTCGCGACCGCGCGTCTCCTGCTCGCGCTCGGCCACGACCCGCACTCGCTCTCGCTGGTCGACCGGGAAGGGATCCTGCACGCGGAGCGCGACGACGTGGACGAACTGATGCTCCGCAACCCGTGGAAGTACCGCCTGGCGCTCAAGACGAACGGGGGGGGCCGCACGGGGAACCTCGCGGCGGCGGTCGCCGGCGCGGACGTGCTGATCGCGGCGTCCACCCCCACCCCGGGGGCGGTCCGCCCCGAGCACGTGCGCGCGATGGCGCGCGACCCGATCGTGTTCGCGCTCGCGAATCCGGATCCGGAGATCTGGCCGGACGACGCGCGTGCCGCCGGCGCCGCGGTCGTGGCGACCGGCCGCAGCGACTTTTCGAACCAGGTGAACAACTCCCTCGTCTTCCCCGCCGTGTTCCGCGGGGTGCTGGACGCCCGCGCCCGCTCGATCCCCGACGAGATCGTGCTCGTCGCGGCTCGGGAGCTCGCGCGCGGGGCCGAGCGTCGGGGTCTAAGCGTCCACCACCTTCTCCCCACGATGGAGGAGCCCGAGGTGTTCCCCGAGATCGCTGCGGCGGTGGGCGACGCGACCGTGCGCCTCGGGATCGCCCGGCACCGCCTCTCCCACGACGAGTTCCTCGAGCGGGCGCGAAGCCTGATGGGCCGCTCCGCGCGGGTCGTCCGCGCCCTCGCGCGCGCCGGACTGACCTCTCCGATGCCCCGGGGCGCGATCCCCCGGCGGAGGAGCGCATGACCCCCGACGACCCGTCGACGCCCGCGGACGGCGCGCCCGCGAAGCTTCCCGCGGCCCCGATCCACCTTCGGCCGGCGCGCGAAGCCGACATACCGACGATCGTACCGTTGCTGCTCCGGTTGAAGCGGCTCAACGAAGAGTTCGATCCGCTCCTCAAGGTCCGGGACGACGCGGAAGAGCAGGCCCGTCAGGTGCTCCGCGCGCAGATCGCGGACCCGAAGGCGGTCGTGCTCGCCGCCGAGGGGATCGGGCCGGATATCCGCAAGGTCGTGGGCTACGTGCGGGCGATCGTCCGGGAACGGCCGTTCTACGCGCCGGATTTCGAGGGCGTGATCCTCGACATCTACCTCCTCCCGCTCTACCGCCGTCGGGGTGTCGGCGAGTTCCTCCTGCAGGAGGTCTCCGCTGCGCTCAAGGCGAAGGGCGCCGGGATCGTGACGGCGGAGTTCCCGGCCCAGAACGAGATCGCCGCGCGGTTCTACACGAAGCGCGGATTCCGCCCGGTCACGGCGATCCAGGCGCGCTCCCTCTAGCGTTGACCGCGTCGAGCGTCGGCTCGCAGCGCACCGGGAAGTTCACCGAGCGCGCGATGAAGCACTTTTCGTGCGCTGCCTCGTGAAGACGCGCGGCCAGCGCCGGGTCTCCCCGGGAGATCCGGACCCGCGGACGGAGCACGACCTCGACGAACCGGCCGCCGCCGTCGGGCTCCTCGGCGAGGGTCCCGTGGGCCCGGTCGATGTACCCCACGACGACGATGCCGTTCACGGCACAGAAGTGCAGATACCAGAGCATGTGGCATGCCGAGAGGGAGGCGACGAGGAGCTCCTCGGGATCGTAGCGCGACGGGTCGCCACGGAAGGCGGGGGCCGACGAACCCGGGAGGTCGGGCTTGCCGGCCGCGCGGATCACATGCTCCCGGCCGTACGACCGGTAGTCGGTGGTCCCGGTGCCGCGATCGCCGGTCCACTCCACCTCCGCCTCGAACGTATGCTGGCGTTCCATCGATGACCGCTCCCGATGCGCCATGGCGCGCGGGCCCTATACGCCGGCGCGGACGGGCGGTGAGAGAGGTCGGCGCAACCTCATCTAGGGGTTCCCGGCATGCGAGGACCGTGACGCCCGCGCGATCTAGGCTGGCGGGCCGGGTTCGTCGGGGCCGCGTGCGTGCCGCCTTTTCGGAACGCGGGATGCGACGCCGCGAGCACGCGCGACTCGTCGGCTCGCCGAAAGCCGACCTCCGCCGCACCCTCATCGAACGGTTCCTCGCGCGGACGCTCGGTCCCGGATCGGGCCCCGTGCTCGAGATCGGGCCGGGGACAGGCCGGTTCACCCCGACGCTCCTCGCGCTCGGCCGACCGACGGTGCTGTTCGACCTCTCCGATAC
>JBAUAJ010000162.1:0-1789 GCA_049675585.1 Thermoplasmata archaeon | reverse complement strand
GGATGGTCGTTCAGAACATGGTCGCTCAGAATAAAGATGAATTGCCGCAGCTCTCGCCGTTGCCGCTCGACTGCGGCGGCTTCGGTCTTGTCGAGCTGTTTGTAATCGTTGAATTCGATCTCGGCCTTCGTCCCATTGCCCATCCGTTTATAGGTCAAACCCAGCCGGTAATGAGCCTCACTGCTGGCAGGGCTTGCCGCGTTCGCTTTCTGATACGCAGCCAGGGCCTGCTGAAAATTGCCGCGAGCGAAATAGAGATTGCCCAGCTGCAAGTCGGCTGCGCCGAGTTTGGGATCGAGATCGGACGATTTCTTCAAGAGGGCTTCGACATGCTCCAGCGTGACTGAATTGGCCGAAGCTTCATTCTCAGTTGCGCGATCTTTTCTCCAGAGAGTGAGCGCGTAGTAATAGTTCGCGAGAGCGTTTGCAGGCTGGTCTTGGGCAAAGCGGGCCAGCTTCTGTTCGACGCAAGGCAGCGGTGCCGTTGTCGACTCCTGCATCTGGCCGAGAAAAAGATAAGGCGCGGGATTGGATGGTTCCAGATCGGAAGCCTGGCACAGGCGCTGAGCCGCATCCTCCGCAGCGCCCGTTGTATAAAGGGCCGCGCCCAGGCCCGCCAGCATTCGGGCCGAGCGAGGATGCAGGCGAACACCCGTGGCAAAAACCTCAATCGCCGGAGGGACTGCGCGGTGGAGAAGGAGTTCCACTCCCCAGGCAAAATAGTTTCGCTCACTCGCGTCCAGTCCGGCGGCCCGCTCATATTCGTGCTCGGCTGCGAGCGAGTCGTTCAATTGTTCGTTGAGATCTCCGAGTTGGCGATGTAGATCTGCTTCGCCGGTCTTGCCGAGCTGCTTCTGGCTTGCGAGCATCTGATTCAATTGCTGGCGGGCCTGCTCAAACGAAGCCGCGTTTGCGGCCGCGATTTTCTTTGAGGCACCGGCATTCAATTCGTCAGAATCGAGGTTCAACGTTTCTTTGGCAAGCGCCTCGCCGGTTCGCATGCGAGTTTCTGACCCGTGGCCGCCCGCGCCGGTCGAGTCGGTAACGCCCGCGACAACGAAATCTGGGCGTTCGTCAAACGCTACGCCGGAGGATGAAGGCGAAGGTGCTGTCGGCGCGGTGGGAGGAGACGAGTGCAGGGCTGAGAGAACGAAGTCACAGTGTTTTTTTGCGGCCGGAGCAAGATCGAAGGAGTTGTCTGTCACTTCGCGAAAGCCCGATTTGGCGAGCTTCAGCGTATAAGAGCCAGCGGGTACCGAGAGAAACGAAAATGCACCGGTGTCAGTTGTCTTGGTTTCGGCGGAGTAGCCAGCATCTCCCTGAAGAGTGACTGAGGCTTCCGCAACCGGCTTACCTGCGAAGTCACGGACCGCACCCTCGACCTGTGCGTTTCGCACAACGCCGGCGTCCTGAGCGAAGGCCGGAGCGCACGCTGGGAACGGCAAGGCCAACAGGATCGCTAAGACCACGACTACACGGGCGCAGCGGCGGCTGACTCGCAATGAGCGTGGCCTGTGATTTGTGACACCCAGAAACATTAGCTAACCTTCAACGCTCTTCTCGACTGACAAGGCGATGGCTGGTCTAGATCCGAAGAAAGAATAGAACGCGATCACGATGTAGGAGACGAGAGGAACGACGTAAGCCCACGCGATACTGTGGAGTCGCTCGGAGATCAACCCCATCAACGGCGTCATCACAGCGCCGCCAACGATGGCCATGACCAGCAGCGAGCCGCCGATCTTTGTGTTGGGACCGAGTCCTTTCAGACCGAGCGCGAAAATTGTGG
>JBAUAJ010000161.1:0-5597 GCA_049675585.1 Thermoplasmata archaeon | reverse complement strand
GCACGGGCGGCGGCAGCGGCCGGCGCCAGCGGACGAGCCGGCGGCTCGGCTCGTAGACGATCTGTGTTCCGGGGCGGGAGAGTTCGTGGGCGAGGAGCTTCTCCGTCTTGCGCTCGCGCCAGGCGAGGGCGGCTGCCAATCCGGGCACGCTCGTCACGCCGAGCGTCCGGACGGTCGTCCGGAGCCGTTCCTGCTGGTCCTCGGAGCGACCGAAGATCGACACCATCGGCGGTGCGTCCGACACCACCACAAAAGAACCTATCGTTCGACGCGAACCGTTACCGGGGCCCGGCGGAGCTCCCTCGACCTTGCGGACAAGGCCGTCGAGGGAGGATCCGCCATTTCCCCGGCGAGCCCCTACCTTTCCCGACGCGGAAAAGCGCCCATCGTCCGTGGAACGATGGAAGCTGCCCTCGCGGCCGATCGGGCCGGGACGGTTGTTTCATTACCCGGTACCCCGTCGCCCGTTCCCGGCGTCGGGAGATCTGCGTGACGAAACCGATGCGCTCACGGACCGCTCCGCCCCGGCCCGCGGGAGCCGGTTCGTCCGCGTCGACGATCCTCATCGGGGCGAACGAGGACCACCGCCGGCTGCTTCGCGGTCTGCTCCTGATGTCCCACCGGCCGATCGCGCTCGAGGCCCCGTCGCTCGGAGCGATCCCGGACCCTTCCCCCGACGCGCCGCCCCGGATCCTGGTATTCGTCGCACCGTCCGACGGCGAGCCATGGTCCGAGGAGCTGCGGGGGGCGCTTCGGACGCGCCCCGAGCTGAACGCGCTCGTGCTGCTGCCGCTCGATGCCCCCGGGACTCGCGCCTCGGCGGCCCGTGCCGGAGCGCGAGCGGTGCTCGGTCGGCCGTTCACCAGCCGGGACTTCACGGACGCCCTCGATCGCATGGTCGGATCTCCCCCGGTCGAACCGACCTCCCGTCGACCCGCCGCCAGCCGTAAGGCACGTCGTCGCTGACCTCCGGGCGTGTCCGGGGCGCCGCAGCTCCCTCTCGACCGGGTCGTTCGGGGCCGCGTGCGGGAGGACCGCGCGGCCCGCGAGGCCGCTGGACACGACGAGTCCCCGGTCACCGGGATGCCTCGTGCGGTGGTCGCCCCCGCCGACACGGAAGATATCGTTTCCCTCGTTCGATGGGCTCGAACGTATCGGGTGCCGCTCGTTGCGCGCGGCGCCGGCACCTCCCTCGACGGCGAGTCGGTGCCCCCCGACGGAGCGATCGTCGTGGATCTCTCCGCTTGGGACACGGTCGCGGAGATCTCCGCCGACGAGCGCACGGCGCGCGTGGGGCCGGGGGTGGTCAACCGCTCGCTGCAGACCGCGGTGCGGCCGTACGGCCTGTTCTTCCCGCCGAACCCCGGATCCTGGACTCGATCGACGATCGGCGGGAACGTGGCGACGAACGCCTCGGGGCCGCGGTCGTTTCGCTACGGGGCGACGCGCGCCTGGGTGCGCGCGCTGGAGGTCGTCCTCGGGAACGGCGAACGGGTCCGTCTCGGAACGCGGGCGGCCAAGCGATCGGTAGGACCCGATCTATTGGGGCTCGTCGTCGGGAGCGAAGGGACCCTCGGGATCGTGACGGAGGTGACGGTCCGCCTGGAACCGATCCCTCCGATCCGCCGGGGGCTGGTCGTGCCTGTCGGGGAGCGAGTGGCGCTCGGCGCGCTCGCCGCCCGGCTCGCCCGGGCCGCGACCGGGGGCCTGTCGGCGGTCGAGTACGTCGACCGCGCCTCCGCGCAAGCGCTCGCCGATCTCGGGCGACCGATCGGACCCGCCGGGTCGGCCTGGCTCCTGCTCGAGATCGAGGCCAACGATGCCGCCGAAGCGAAGGCGCGCCTCGGGCGCCTGGAGGCGGTGCTCGCGAGCGCGGAACTGCCGAGCGGGTCGGTTCCGTTCGACGACGCCGACGAGCTCTGGACGCGTCGCGGCGAGAGCGGTACGGCGCTCGATGCCCGTCTGGGGCCGCGGATCCGCGAGGATGTGGCGGTCCCGCTCGGCCGAACGGACGATCTGCTCACGGAGCTGGGGCGCATTTCGATTGAGGAAAGAGCGCCCCTGTACCTGTACGGCCACCTGGGGGAAGGGAGCCTCCATCCGAATTTCGCGATCGACCCGAGGAGCCCGGCGGCCGCGAAGGTGCGGGCGCGCACCCTCGAGGCGGCGCTGGCGCTGGGAGGGACGATCAGTGCCGAGCACGGGATCGGGCAGATCAAGCGGCCGTTCGTCGAGCGGGAGCTCGGGCGGGCCGCCGTCGCCTGGCTGTGGGCCGTGAAGAGTTGGTGCGATCCGGACGGGATCCTGAACCCCGGGAAGCTCTATCCGAATCCGCGAGTAGACGCAGGATCTTCTGCGTTGCCTTCGGTAGCGCGAGGGCACTGACCCGGGCCGGTCGGATCCAGCGACGATTCGATGGGAGCGACGGCCGGCGGGTCCCGTCCGCCTCCGCGCGAAACACGTGAAGTTCGACCGAAAAATGACTGTAGCCGTGACGTACCACGCCGACGGGGACGAGGCGAACGGCGCGCCGTCCGGTCTCCTCGTAGAGTTCTCGCCGGGCGGCATCGGGCGGCCGCTCTCCGCGCTCGATCTTGCCTCCGGGGAACTCCCAGAGGCCGCCGAGCAGGCCCTGCGGCGCCCTCCGCTGGAGCAACCAGCGACCCTGCCGATCGGCGAGGACGACCACGGCCGCACGGACCCGGGGGCGGGCCGCCCGCGCCGGTCGAATGGGGAGGCGTCCCGGGTCGGGGAGCTCGCGGTGCGCGCGGCAGGCGAAGGCGACGGGGCACTGCCCGCACCGGGGGGCGATGGGCCGGCAGACGGTCTCCCCGAGCTCCATGACCGCCTCGTTGAACTCCCCGGCCGCGCCCTCGGGGAGCACGGCTTCGAGCCGCCGGGCGAGACGGATCCGCACGGCGGCCGCGGCGACGTTTCCCTCCTCCCGGGTCCATCGGGCGGCGACACGGAGACCGTTCGCCTCGATCGCGACGACGGGGCGGCCGAACGCGAGGCTCGCGACCGCCCGCGCGATGTACGGCCCCACCCCGGGGAGCGCTTCCAGCGCTTCGACCGTGTCGGGCAGCACGCCGTCGTGCGAGGCGACCACCGCCCGAGCCGCAGCGTGGAGGTGCCGGGCCCGGGCGTAGTAGCCGGCCCCCTCCCAGGCCTTCAAGACCCGATCGAGCCGGGCCTTCGCGAGGGCCCGGACCGTGGGAAACGTCGCCACGAAGCGCTCGAAGTACGGTGCCGCCTGGGCCACGCGCGTTTGCTGGAGCAGCACTTCCGCGACCCAGATCCGGTACGGGTCCCGGTCCGATCGCCAGGGCAGCGGCCGGCGCACGCGGCGGAACCATCGGAGGAGTTCCGGCGCGAGGGTCGCCGGAAGGGGCGTCGTCCGCGCCGAGCGCCCGCCCATCGGGTCTCCAGACGAAGGTCATGCTTAAAACAGGGGAAGAGTTCGAATCGCCGGGTTCGGAGCTCGCGTGACGGTTCGGCCAGAATTGGTACGCGTCGATGACGCGACGTTCGACGCCGAGGTGATCCGCTCGCCGGTCCCGGTCGTCGTCGATTTCTACGCGGATTGGTGCGCGCCATGCCGCGTCGCCGAACCGGTCCTGCTCGAGCTCTCGTCGCGCCTTGCGGGCCGGGTCAAGTTCGCGAAGGTGAACGTGGACGAGGCGACCGTCGTGACGGAATCGTTCGGCATTCACTCCATCCCGACGTACCTGTTCGTCGCGTCGGGGACCGAGCGGGGGCGCGAGGTCGGTCCGCTCGACCCGCTCGCGATCCGTGGAATGCTCAAGCGCTACTTTCCGCCGAAGGCGGTCAGTGGCGGAACACCCGCCACCCGGTGAAGTACATCGCGATCCCGTGCCGCTCAGCGGCGGCGATCACCTCGGGATCCCGCACGCTGCCCCCCGGCTGCAGCACGGCCCGCACGCCCGCGCGGCCGGCCGCCTCGAGCCCGTCCGCGAACGGAAAGAACGCGTCCGATGCGAGGACCGCTCCCCGCGCCCGGGCGCCGGCGACCTCGACCGCCAGGTCGACCGCCTTCACGCGGGTCGGCTGGCCGGAGCCGATCCCGACGGTGCGGCTGCCGCTTGCGAGCACGATCGCGTTCGATTTGGCGTGACGCACGACGCGCCACGCGAAGTCGAGGGCGCACCGATCCTCGGGCGTCGCGGGCCGGGAGGTGACGAGGCGGAAATCGTCGGACACGAGTTCCCGGCGGTCGGCCTCCTGCAGGAGCAATCGGCCAAGCGCGCTCTTCGCTTCCCAACGAGGCCGGAGGGGGTCGGGCGGGTCGGCGCGGACGAGCTTGAGCTTGGGGCGACGATCGAGCGCCTCGCGGGCGGATGCGTCGATCGCCGGTGCCGCCAGTAGATCGACGAACACACCGTGCATCGCCGCAACATCCGCGCCCGTGAGCGGGCAGTTCACCGCGATCGCGCAGCCGTAGCGCGCCACGGGGTCGGTCGCGATCGCGCCCTCGAGCGCCTCCTGAGCGGTCGCCCCCGAGGCGACCCCGCACGGGGTCGCGTGCTTCACGATCGCCGCGGTGGGCCGGGGGAACTCGGCGACGATGGCGAGCGCGGTATCGACGTCGAGCAGGTTCGTGAACGAAAGCGCGTCGCCCTTGAGGAGCTCGATCGGGGCGGGGGTGAGCGCGCTTCCGCCCGGAGCGATCCCGCCGTAGACCGAGGCCGCCTGGTGCGGATTCTCGCCGTAGCGCAGCACCATCGGTTCGCGTCGGAAGACGACCTCCGAGGGGAACCGTCCGACGGCGCGCCCCTCGGGTCCGATCCCGGAGGCGATCGCGGCGTCGTACTCGGTGCACCGCTCGAAGGCGCGCACGGCCCATCCGCGTCGGCTCGCGGCCGAGACCCCCCCGTCGTGGGACCGCATCTCGTCGAGGAACGGGGCGTACTGGGTGGGTTCGGTGAGGACCGAGACGTACGCGTGGTTCTTCGCCGCGGCGCGGGCCAGGGTGACGCCCCCGATGTCAATGTACTCCTCCCGGTCGTCGGCGAGCGGCGCCTCCAACAAGTGCTGTTCGAACGGATACAGGTTCACGACCACGAGGTCGAACGGGAGAAGACCCCGCTCCGCGAGCTCGCGTTCTCCGGCCGCGGTTCGCGGCGCGAGTATCCCCCCGAGGATGCCGGGGTGGAGCGTTTTGATACGGCCCCCGAACCAGGAGCCGATACCGGTCAGTTGTTCGGCCGGACGAATCGGGTCTACGACCTCCACGAGCTCCCGACGTGTGCCTTCGGTCGCCCACAGTTCGACCTTCGCCGCGCTCAGTCCGCGGGCGAGGTCGCGCAGCCCGGTCTTATCGTGCACCGAGAGCAGCGCCCGCCGGATCGGTGTCATCCGCTCCGTCTCCGGCGCCACTCCACGTACCCCCGCACCGGAGGATGGGCCAAAGATAAGGGCGGCGGCCGAGCCCGCGTTTGCGCACGCCGGGGGCCCTCGTCGTCGTGCCCCGGACCATACGCCTAAATACGGGGAATCGGGCTAGTCACAACCCTCTCTGACGATGAGTGCGCGCGCGCGAAGGGCGCCGAGGGAGGGCTCGCGAGCGACCGGCGCCG
>JBAUAJ010000160.1:0-2610 GCA_049675585.1 Thermoplasmata archaeon | reverse complement strand
AGGGAGCGAACCGGTTCCATCCATACCGCATCGGGGAGCTCGGCCGCGCGCTCGGCGCCGGAGTGGACGAGACGCTCGCGCGGATCCGCCTCGCCCGCGCGTTCACCGCCCACCAGATGGTCGCGCTGGTCGACGGGTGGGCCCGTGAGGCGCGCCGGCACCCGCCGACCCTGCTCGTCGGCCACGACCTCCCCACGCTCTTCTGGGACGGCGAGACCCCGGACGACGAGCGGGACGCCCTGCTCCGCCACGTCGCGCGGACGCTCGCCGCGCTCCTCGACGAGATCCGGGTGCCGCTCCTCCTCACGCTCGGTCCGGACGGACCCGCCCGGTTCGTCGGTCTCTCCGACGATGGGCCTCGGTGGGCGGACCTCGTCCGGTTCGAGCGAGGGCCGACGACCCTGCGGGCGCGCGCGCTCCGGCACGACGCCCGGCTCGCGCTCGTCCCGCGGGGCGCCGGCCAGCGAGGGATCGAGGAGTTCGGCGACGGCCCGTCGGCCGAGGAGGTGATCGGATGGGACGTACCGTCCCGACGTACCGCCAGGCGCTCGAGGAGCGGATGAAACGCTGGGACGAGTTCGCCCGGCTCCTCCCGACGCCCGAGGAGCGCGGCGCCTTCGACCTCGTGCGGACCGCGGCCCGGCGGTACGCCGCCCAGGCGACGTACGTCGGGAGCCCGGACCTCCTCGAGTCGATCCTGCTCTCCGTCCTCACCGACCTCGCGCGCCGCCTCCCGACGGAGCCGGCGCCCCCGAAGGCCCGCGGCTGACCGTGGACGGGGCGTCCCGCGCGCCCGACGCCTGGCTCCTCGACATCACCGAGAGCCCCGACGGCCGCTCGGTGGTCCTCTGGCAGAAGGAGCGCCGGAGCGGCCGGGTGCGGCGGGACGCGGTCGAGTACCGTCCGCCGTTCCTCGTGACGGGACCGGGAGCCGAGCTCGACGATCTCGCCCGCCGCCTCGCCTCCGAGCCGGGGGTCGCCGCAATCGCGCGGCGGAGCGGCCGGCCGTCGCTCTACGACCGCCGATCGCGGCCGGTCCTCGAGGTCGTCCCCGAGCGCCACACGGTGCGCCGGTCGCTCGCGCGTCGGGTCGACGCGCTCGGCGGGTTCGTCCGGTTCACCCTGTACGACGTCGACCTCACGCCGGCGCAGCTCTACCACCTCGGCCACGACCTCTACCCGTTCGCTCCCGTCGTCGGGCCGGGACCGAGCGCGCTCGTCGCGACCGAGCCGGCGGAGACGGTCGTCTACTCGCCTCCTCCGCTCTCGGTCGCCCGGCTCGAGGTCCGCATCGCGGGGGAGCGGCGGGGCCGCATCCCTCCGCCCGACGGGCGGATCGGGTCGGTCCGCCTCGGCGACACCACGCTCGAGGGGCCCGAGCCCGACCTGCTCCGGGCGGTCGTCGACGAGCTCGCCCGCCGCGACCCGGACATCCTGCTCTCGGACGGCGGGGATTCGTTCGACCTGCCGTGGCTCTACCGGCGGGCGGCGGCCGCCGGCCTCTCGAGCGCCGAGTTCGTCCTCGGACGGGAGGCGGTGCCGTTCCGCCCGACGCGCCCGGCGTCGTCGTTCGAGTCGTACGGCCGCATCCTCCACCGGACCGCGTCGTACCCGATCCCCGGGCGGTTCCACATCGACCGGGAGAGCTCGTTCCTCTACGACGACGCCTCGGTCGCCGGGCTGGTCGACGCCGCCCGCCTCTCGCGCCTGTCGCTGCAGACGGTCGTCCGCCAGTCCCCCGGCACCTGCTTCACGGCGATGGAGATCGCCGAGGCGTTCCGCCTCGGGGCCCACGCGCCGTGGAAGAAGAACCGCCCCGAGGAGTTCCGTTCGGGCCGTCACCTGGTCGCCGCCGACCGGGGCGGGGCGATCCTGCTGCCGCCGGTCGGCGTCCACGACCGGGTCGACGAGTTCGATTTCGCGAGCCTGTATCCGCACATCATGGTCCGCGAGAACCTCTCGGCGGAGACGCTCGACTGCCGCTGCTGCCCGGAGAGCCCGCGACGCGCCCCCGGGCTCGGCTACCGCTCCTGCACGCGACGGACCGGCCTCATCCCCCGGACGCTCGCCCCGCTCCTCGCCCGGCGCCTCGCCTACAAGGCGATGCGGAACGCCCCCGGGGTGCCGCCGGAGGAGGCGGCCCGCCTGAAGCGCCGGATCAAGATGCTCAAATGGGTCCTCGTCACCGCGTTCGGCTACCAGGGCTACCGGAACGCGCGGTTCGGCCGGATCGAGTGCCACGAGGCGATCAACGCCTACGCGCGGGAGCTGCTCGCGACGCTCGCCGCCGAGGCCGATCGGGCCGGCTACCGGACCCTGCACGGGATGGTCGACTCGCTCTGGCTGCGGCCGGCCGACCCGGACCGGGCGCCCGACCCCCGGGCGTTCGCCCGCCGGATGAGCGAGCGGTTCGACCTCCCGCTCGAGTACGAAGGGCGGTACCGCTGGATCGTCTTCCTGCCCGCCGTGACCCACGGGCTCGGGGTGCCGAACCGGTACTACGGGCTCTACGACCACGGCGAGTTCAAGCTCCGAGGGATCGGAGGACGGCGGCACGACACGACGACCCTCGTCCGCCGGTTCGAGTCGGAGGTCCTCTCGCTGTTCCGC
>JBAUAJ010000159.1:0-1622 GCA_049675585.1 Thermoplasmata archaeon | reverse complement strand
AGCAGGGGCCATGCGAGGTAGAACTGTTCCTCGACCGCAAGCGACCAGAAGTGCGGAAAGCCGGGCACGCTGTGTCCGAGGACGGCGCCCCAGTTCGACAGGTAGCTCCAGAACCACCATTGGTTCTCGCGTGCGATCGCGGTCCACGCGGGCACATTGGCGACGTGCGGAAAGACGAACAGCGCAAGGAACAGGACCGTGTAATAGAGCGGAAATATCCGCAACACCCGGCGAATATAGAAATTCCGGAAGTATCGCGGAGTGCCGCGAGAATCCAGCAGGATCCCGCTGATCCGGAATCCCGAGAGCACGAAGAACAGCTCCACCCCGACCCATCCCGTCGCAGTGATCGCGCCGGTGAGCTTCAGCAGGACGTTGGCGCTGCTTCGCTCGACGAACTCGCAGTTGTGCGCGACCACAACGAGGATCGCGAGTCCGCGCACTCCGTCCGCGGCAAGAAAGCGGCGCGCGGACGAGACGGCGACTTCCGGGTGGCCGGCGGCGGTCACGCCGTCATACTCATCCGAACAACCGGGATCGCCAACTCACCCGTGATGTCGATAGCTTAGGCAGCGCGCGTTGCTCGACAAGGATTCTCATGTGTGACCGTGGCGTATTATACAAGTCGGGCGAGCGTGGCTACAAGCAGTGCTTACTCGACAAAGCGTGACCCCTCAGGTCGCGACGTCGAAATACCGCCAGCGAACGGAGTGCACGTCGTGAGTGTTCAAGTGGGGCCACATCGTGGCGACGGCGGTGAATGGGACGCCTTCGCCAGCGGCCAGCTTGGCTACTCGCACTTTCATCGGTTCGCCTGGAAGGCGCTCATGGAAGACGTCTTCGGCCACACGTGCGAATATCTCACGGCGCGTAGCGGATCGGGCGGCCTTGTGGGTGTACTCCCGCTCGTGCGCGTGAAGAGCCTGCTCTTCGGCCACTATCTCGTGTCCATGCCGTTCCTGAACTATGGCGGCCCGCTCGGCACGGTCGAAGGAATCGCCGCGCTCGGCGCAGCCGCGGAGACCGAGGCTCGCACGTCCGACGCGAAGTTGCTCGAGCTGCGCAGCCGCGTCGAACTGCCCCTTGCAATGTCCGTGTCGCACCGGAAGATCACGGTCGTGCTCGACCTGCCGCACGATCACGAAACGCTATTCAAGTCGTTCGCGGCCAAACTTCGGAGCCAAATCCGTCGGCCGCAGAAGGAAGGAGTCACGGTCCGTTTTGGCGCGGACCAGGTGGAGCCGTTCTTTCGTGTGTTCAGCAGGCATATGCGGGATCTCGGCACGCCGACGCTCCCGCGCCACTTCTTCGAACAGGTCGCCGCGCGGTTTGCCGACGACTCGTGGTTTGCGTGCGCGTGGTACGAGGGAGAGCCGGTCGCCGCGGGCGCGGGGTTTCGCTGGGGCACCGAGTTCGAGATGACGTGGGCATCGTCGCTCACGGCGTTCAACAGGATTGCGCCGAACATGCTGCTCTACTGGGAGTTCATGCAGCGCGCGGTCACTGAGGGTGTGACGCTTTTCAATTTCGGCCGGTGCACGCCCGATGGCGGTACACACAGATTCAAGCGCCAGTGGGGATCGCGCGACGACCCGCTCTGGTGGTATCAGCGCGCAGCCAGC
>JBAUAJ010000158.1:0-21008 GCA_049675585.1 Thermoplasmata archaeon | reverse complement strand
GTTCTTCTCGGACATCGCGGAAGAGCTCAGCATGTCGCCCACTCGGTTGAAGGGGCTCGTCAAGCGTTCCGAGAAACTGGAGTACCGTGGCCATCGGATCGAGCGGTTCCAGCCCGACGCCGAAGCGTAGGAAGCGCGCCGCGCCGTCGGTGCTGCGGATCGGTCACCGGCCCGGCCGGGACCCTCGCCTGACCACCCACCTCGCGCTGGCCGCGCGCGCGTTCGGTGCCGAGCGCATGTATCTCCATCCGCCCGACCCGGATCTCGCCGAGCGGCTGCGGCGAGTCGTCGACGGATGGGGTGGGTCGTTCGAGATCGTCGCGGCGCCGGACTGGCGGTCGGTGATCCGCCGGCACTCCGGCACGGTCGTCCACCTGACGATGTACGGCCAACCGCTCGAGAAGGTGCTTCCGCGGCTACGTCGGGGCGGCCCGATCCTGTTCGTCGTTGGCGGCGCGAAGGTCCCCCCGGAGCTCTACGGACTTGCCCACCTGAACGTCGCGGTCGGCCACCAGCCGCACAGCGAGGTCGCGGCGCTCGCGGTGGCGCTCGTTCGACTGCGGGGCGTCCCCGGTCCCACGCCTCTGCGTGGGGCCCGCCGAAAGATCGTCCCCACCGAAAGAGGAAAGCGGATGCGGTCGAAAGGGAAGGACGGGCGATGGAGCCGTTAGTACCGATCCCCGCGCACGCGCTCCCGGTCTCGGCGGTCGCGCCGGGGAAATGCATCCTCTTCGGCGAGCACGCGGTGGTCCACGGGGCCCCGGAGCTCCTGCTCGCGATCGACCTCACGACGCAGGCGATCGTTCGGCCCAGCGCTCGCCCCGGACCGATCCTCAACGCCGACCCGGACCCCGCTGCGCACAACGCCTACTTCCGGGAGGCGCTCGCTCAAGCGTGGCCCGGCGGACCGGCGGTCGAGGTGCGCACGGTGTCGCGCATCCCCCGGGCCGCGGGACTCGGCTCCTCGGCGGCGTTCTCGGCCTCCCTCTCCGTGGCCTTCGGTGCGGCGACGGGGGGGCTCGATCGGGGGCGGCTCGCTCAGCGCGCCTTCGACATCGAGCGGGCCGCCCAGGGGGTCGGAAGTCCGGGCGACACCTCCGCCAGCGTGGCGGGAGGATACATCTCCCTGAACGCGCCCGGGACGGACCCTCTCTGGAGCGTTCGAGATGCCGAACGGTCCTGGGACGTACGACGCGTCGAAGACCCCGGATGGCTCTGGGTCGTGGCGCACAGCGGCGTCGCGCGGGCCACGGGACCGGCGGTCCGCGCCGTGGGGGAGCGGTTCGCGGCGCCCGGTGGGGACCGACTCCTCGACGAGTTCGCACGCGTGGCCCGCGAGGGGATTTCGGCGGTGGCGCGGGGGGATCGCTCCGCGACGATCGAGCGGATGCGACGCAATCAAGAACTTCTCGTGGAGGTCGGTGTGTCCCATCCTCGCCTCGAGGCACTCCTCGCCGCCGCCGAGCCGTCCGCGGAAGCCGCGAAGATCACCGGGGCGGGGGGCGGCGGCTCGATCGTGGCGTTGCCGAAACCGGGTCTCGAGGCGGACCTCGTGCGACGGCTCGCCCGCGTAGGGGGTCTTCCGTTCGTCGTGCGCCCCAGCCCCTCGGGCGCCGGGCTCCTGGGAGAGGACGCTCCCCGGTAGGGGGATGGTCCGTCACTTCCTCGAGACGATCCGTACCACCGCGTTCGCCTCGAGCGGGTGGTCGGCCGCCATCGCCCGATGGGTACGCCCGTCGATCGCGCGCACAAAACCCTCCCCGAGATCGGTGTGCACCCGGTAGGCGAGATCGCGCGCGGCGATGCCGGCCGGGACGAGCAGCGCGTCCGGTAGCACGCGACCCTTTCCGTCGGTCCAGTGCGTCTCGTCCTCGACCGGGTAGACCACGATCTGATGAAGTCGTGTGAACACGGTCGCTTCGAGCGTGTCCTGCACGCCCGTGGTCCCCCAGTCGTGCATCACGCGCCGGATCTCGGCCAGGGCGGCCGTTTGACCCGCGTTCAATCGGGTCGGCTCTCGCACCGTAAAGGAAGGGTCGCCCGGTCGGTAGTCCACGAGCCCGGCGCGGGCGGCGCGCCGCAGGGTGAGTTCGGCGTCGGCGGCGGTCGGAACGACCGGCAGAGGATGGAGTTCCTCGACCAGCGTCGCCGCGTCCGCGCGCGTGGCACGGTCGCACTTGTTCGCCGCGATCAGCCGCGGCTTGGAGGATCGGAGCAGCTCGCGGGCCAGGTCGCGTCGCTGTTCTACGGTCCAGTGGGCCGGATGGTCCCGTTCGACCGGCGCGTTGCGCAGGGCGGTCATGATCGCGGGGGTGGGGATCGAAAGGCCCGCGAAGCGTTCCGTCAGGAACTCCTCGACCTTTCGTCCCTCGAGCTCGACCCCGCGGGTCGCGCGAACGAAGTCTCGACCGAGGATGTCGGCGATCCATTCGACGAGTTCCTCCTCCAACCACTCGACCTCGAGGGCGGGTCGATGCGTGCCGGGCGCGTCCATCCGTCCTTCCGGGTCGGTCGCTCCGCTCAGGTCAACGACCTGGACGAAGCCGTCCGCTTGACGGAGGTCATCGAGGAACTTGCGTCCGAGCCCTTTCCCTTCGTGCGCGCCGGGCACGAGGCCGGGGACGTCGATCAGTGCCACGGGAACCCACCGGGTCCCCTCGACGCATCGGGCGTTGCCCGGGTGGCAGGCGACCCCCTTCTCCGTGTGCGGGCACGGCGCGCGCACCGCGGAGACTCCCCGATTCGCCGCAATGGTCGTGAACGGGTAGGGGGCCATTGGAACATCGAGGAGGGTGAGGGCGTTGAAGAACGTCGACTTCCCGACGTTCGGCTTTCCGACGATTCCCACTTCCATTTGTTCTCTCCGAGGGTCCCGGTTACGCGGAATAGTTCGGGGGAGTTTCGGGGACGCCGAGGGCGGCGTTCGTGGCCAGGGAGAGCGCGAAGAGGAGATCGCTGAGACGGTTGGCCCAGGCGAGTAGCTCCGCAGCGACCGGCTCCTCCCGATGGAGGGCGAGTAGTTCTCGCTCGGCCCGACGGGAGACAGTTCGGCAGACGTGCAGGGCGGCGGCGGGCGTAGAGCCTCCCGGAACGACGAAACTTCGCGTCGCCGGATGGGCGGCGTCGAACCGATCGATGTCGCGCTCCAGACGCTCGGTGTGCGACGCGTCGATGCGGTGCTTCGGCGGCGGCCCTGCCGGGGCCGCTGCGAGCTCCGCCTGGGCTACGAACACCTCGTCTTGAAGGCGGCGCACGACGGAGCGTATCTCTCCGAGAGTCTCGGGGAGCAGCGCACCGGCGAGCCCGAGGTGGGCCCCGAGCTCGTCGTAGGTGCCGTACGCTCGGATCCGGGCCGAATCCTTGTCTAAACGATGGCCACCGGCGAGACCGGTCGTCCCTCGGTCGCCCGTACGGGTATAGAGACGCGGGATCCTCTCGCCTCCGGTCGCCACGGTAGCTGATCCAGCGGAGAGCTCAGCCCGTGGACGGGGCAATACGAGATGTGGAGCACCTCATTATGCTTGGCGTCCTGACGACACAGTCGGCAAATGAAGCCGCTTCGCTCGCTCCAGGCGATGCCCATCGCTCCTACGGTTGCTGCCATCCCTTGTCCCGGGGGTTAGCGCCGGAGGAACCCCCGCCCCTCCCGATCCGCCCGTTTTCGGCCCTCCCGCCGCTCGCTCGCCGCGCGCGCGTGGTCCCGCAGCGCCGGCATGCGTTCGGTGTGAGTCCGGGCCAGCTCCACGATCCCCGCATGGACGGCGAGCGCGAGCGCGCCGTCAAAATTCGGGGCGTATCCTTCCTCGACCAGTTCTTCGAGCTCGCTCCGCAGGGTCGCCGGGAGCTCGGCGCCGGAGGGTCGTTCTTCCACGGCCTCCCGGACGAGGGCGCGCACCGCGTCGGAGCGGTTCGAGAACGCGCGGCGTTGACGGTACTGGTCGAGCTGGGCCTCCTCCTCGGTCGTGAGGCGCACTCCGAGGAATCGAGTCGCGGGAGCGTCGGCCCGGGCAGTTCGCACGGCGTTTAACAGAATTTAACGAGTACTTATTCTTTATGTCATTTCGTTAAACATGCGGGTTCACGGTGTATCGATCCCGCGAGGCACTTCCGGCGATACCCCGCAGGTCGAACGAAGCCCCGGGTGCTTACCGACCAATCGCGGGGTCTCCGCGTCCGCAACGAGAAGCTAGCCCTGAGTTCTGGGCGGCCTGAGCGAGGTCCGGGGTGACTCCGACGTGCCCCCGTCCGACGTGCTCGTCCGCGCTCCGTCCGATACCCGGCGCGCAATTGACTCGTTTAATTCGGGTGGGTCGGGCCCCTCGAGCTCGAGGGATGTCGGGTGGCACTAGGCTTTGAAACCCCGAACGGTCTCGTAGTGGAGCATCAACTCCCCGTCTTCCATGCTGGTCGACGAGAGTAGCTTGAGGGTGGCTTGCGCCTTCATCGGACCCCAGTACTGGGGCCCCTTCCCGTAGACTACGGGCTGCACGACGAGCCAGTAATCGTCCGCGAGCCCCCGCCGGAGGAATTCGAGGATCAGACGTGGGCCTCCCTCAGCGATGATGTTCCCGCCCTTCTCGCGCTTCAACTTCGAAACGATCTTGGCCAGATCGCCCTTCATGATCCGGGAGTTCTCCCAGCCCGGGGACTTCAAGCGGGTTGATAGACAGACCTTCTCGACGTGGTCGAGCCACCGAGAGTAATCGACCAAGTACTTCGGATCGCTCGGTTTTCGAGCCTTCTCGGTCCAGACGCGTCGGTGACCTACGAACGACCTCCGGCCCATGATGACGGTGGTGACATCGTCGAACCGATTCAACCACATCTCGCGCCACATTTCGTTGGCCTCTTTCGTCTCCCGGTCGGAGCCCGGGTACTTCGGGAACGCTCCGCGGCCGTCCAGGGTCATGTACAGACTGGCGGTAATTTTTCTCGACATCTACGCTCCGTTACGTCGTCGCGTCGGCGGGGACAGGCCATACCTTCTCAAGTAGCTTGGCGACGATGCCTCGCAACCTCCTGGCCCCTGGCTCCATGGCGGGTCCCAACCCTCTCGTCCCGCTCCTCCGGCCGCCTGTGACGTGGTCTTGAGCGATTCCGCGAATCTGGTCTCGCGCAAATGGTTACCGTGGCTCGGATGACTCGGAAACATCTCCCTTCCGACCGTCCTTCTTCGGGGGCGACGCGAGGGGGGCCTGGGACTGTTCCTCCTTCAACTTGTCCAGCCAGGACATCAGCTCGTCAATGTCGGGTGATGCCCCCTCGGTCGAGTCGGGCGAGGGAACTGGAGCTGGCCCAGCCGCCTTCGGGGCGGACTCGGGCGGGAGCGGCTTCGAGAGTGCGTCGAGCTCCCGCGCGAGACGCCGCGTGTAATCCGCTCCGGATTCGCCCTTCTGCTGAACGATTCCCATGATCCCCCCCATTCGGACCATCTCCTCTATTTCGGCGGGGGACGGGGCGGGGGCAGCCGCCGGCGCGGAGGGGACTGTCTTCGGGGGGGAAACTGGGGGCGGGCTCGAGGGCGGAGCGACCACCGGATAGCTGCTGCGTTTCGCCTCCCCCGTAGAGGGAGTCGACGGGCGAGACCCGACGGCCGGTTTTGGAAGAGGATGCGTCGCCATGATCGGAACACCGGCGAGGAGGTTCTCCCCCTCCGAGGGATTGGAGCGCAGGCGCGATCGTTCCTCCGACGTGAGGGGGGGCCCCTCATCCCAGGGGTTTGGCGCCGGGGGTAGTGCGGGGGCTGGGGCGGCTTCGGAAACGAGGGCCGGGCGCGTCGCTACGGGAGGGGTGACGGGCTTGCCGCCGCGCGCCGCAACCACCTCGTGTTGGATCCCTTCCCACACCGACTTGGCGACCACGACATAGTCGCCGGACGGCTCCGCGGGGGAATCATCGAATAGGCGGGCCCCGAGCGTAAGGATCAACCCGGCGGCCCCCGCGATGGCCGCGTCGAGTGCGAGGGGGACCCAGGCGGGGATGGCTCCCGGCCCAAAGTGAATCTGTTCGAGATGAGTGACGAAGGAAAGGGATCCGAGGGCCCCGGCGACCGCGAGCATCGTGACGCCGTCCCGGGGAATAGCGCGGAACCGAAGTCGGTCGATACCGAGCGTGCGCCCGCCGGGGCTCGGGGACGCTGCGGGGGACGTTGCGTTCGCTTCCACTGCTTTGAGCTGGCGATCGGAACGGGTTGGCCCTGGGGAGGCAAGCTCCCCAGGGCTCGGGAAGGTTTACGGGTGGTGGATGAGCAACTCGAGTTCCGTGACGCCGCCATTCGGGGGCATGACCGCCCCGTAACAGACGTAGATCTGGATGGACGCGGTAAAGGCGCCGCCGCCGAGTTGGATGTGGCCGAAGTTCGTCTGCTCGGCACCCGCGCCGACCTGGCTGTAAATCGTGAAGTTGTCGACGTGGGCTGCCGATGCCGCCACGTTGTAGTCGACGACGTACTCCTCGGCGAAGTTGCCGGCGGTGCAGTTGCTCGCGCCGGTGTACGCCGAGAGGTAGAGGTTCGCCGTTCCGCCCGAGGACGCGTCGATGACCGTGGCCGCGGAGCAGGCGACGACTCCTGCCGGCACGACGCTGATCTCAAGGGTGGGCGCGCCGTAGCCCGCGATCGGGGCGTTGGTCCCGCTGTAGAAGCTCGAGTTCTGGGTCACGGTCGTCGGGGGCGTAAGGACGGACGCCAGGGCGAACCCGCTCGTAGACGCGACGATCGCCACGACCGCCGCGAGGTAGAACGTTCGGCGGCTCAACAGATGTGCTTTCATTCGGCTTGCTCCAATGCGCATAGATGCGCAGCAGTCGATACGCGGAGCTTCCCTACTTGAAGCTTCGCAAAGCCGATTTCAACGGTTATACGGCGTCTTTTACGGAGAGCTCGCCGGCGGCGCGGCCCACGGCCGACGGGCGCGCCCGAAAGCGATGTTCGGTGAGCGCCTGGGCCGTCGGGTGGGGGCCGCCCGACTCCTTCGGCTTGAGGAAAGGATTAACCCGGCGGGATGACCGTTCACGTTGGCCGTGGGCGCGTCTACTGCGGCGGCCGGTCGACCCCCGGCAGCGAAGCGGAGGGGGTGGGCGATCCGGGTCGTCGCCTCGCTTCTTGCCGGGACCGCGGGCGTGCCGTCCGTCACCTGCTGGACCGGGCCCACTGGAGGCTTCTCGCAATTCCACCTCGACGAGGCGAACCTGGGCTCCGAGGACGGAGCCGTAGCGGGATCGGACTACAACTACAACTGGACCGTAGACCAGTACTGCTTCCACATCCTCGAGGACGCTCCGTCTTCCGAGAACCTCTCGTGCTCCGCCGTTCCTACGCCTTCGGTCGGCGGAGGTCCAATGCCGCCGGGCGTGGGAGGTTTGGCGCCCCCTCTCCCGTTCGCCGGAGCACCAGCCGCCCCCGCCACGGACACTCGGCCGGCTCGGGGCTGGTCTCTACCCAGGTCCGTTTCTGGGGGCTCCCGATCGATAGCCACCTCCGACGGATCGCCGCCGAGGCGCCGTGGGTGAGCTCGAGCTCGCGCCCTCGGATCGCTGGCTCTCCCGGGTGCTGATCCATTCGCCCCGGGGGATGTTCCGGTGGACCGCCTATGTGCTGGCGGTGACGGCGTTCGCCGCCGCCATACCGACGCCGCTCTACCCCGTCTACCAGGCACGATTCGGTTTCTCCGAGGGGGTGCTCGGGCTGCTCTTCGCCGCGTACACCCCCGGGGTCTTTCTCACGCTCTTTTTCGTCGCGCCCCACGCGGAGAGGATCGGTCGAAGGAAGCTCCTCGCTCTCGGGATGGCCCTTACGGCGGTCGCCGCCGGGATGTTCGCGGTCGCCGGCGACGTACTCGTCCTGGCGCTTTCCCGGCTCGTCGCGGGGTTGGCCGTCGGAGCGACCACCAGCGTGGCCACCGCCGCGATGAACAGCCTCGAACCGTACCACGACGCGCACCACGTCGCTCGGGTCGCGGTGGCTTCGAATTTCGGGGGATTCGCGCTCGGAGTGTTCTTCAGCGGACTACTGGTCACCTTCCTCCCGCACGAAACTTCTGTCGTCTACCTCCTCCCCCTGTTCGCCAGCCTCCTCGGGGTAGCCGCCGTGTACGCCACCCCCGAGACCGCCTCGGGATTCGGCGCCGGGACGTTCGGCCGGGTGCAGCGGATCTCCGTTCCCGCCGCGCTCCGCCGGCCGTTCTGGGTCGCGGCGGGGGGTATCGCCGCCTGCTACTCGATCTACGGGCTGTTCGCCGCGCTCGTTCCGTCCTACGTCCGATCGGGCCTCGGGTTCTCGACCCCCTGGGTCGCCGGCGCGATCGTCGCGGTGATGTTCGGGAGCGCCGCGGTGATTCAGTTGGCCACCTCCCAGATACGAGATCGCCGCGCCTTGCTGTTGGGTTTCCCGCTCCTGGTCGCCACGTCGCTCGCTCTCGTGGCGATCCTGTCGATCGCGAGCGTCGCCTGGCTCATCCTGGTCGCCGGGGCGCTCGGGGTCGCCGTCGGATTGACCTTCATGGGGAGCGTGACCCTGGTCGATCGGGTCGCGCCCGACTCGGATCGGGGAGAGATCCTCGCCGGATTCTACTGCGCCGGCTACCTCGCGCTCGCCGTGCCAACGGTGGGGATCGCCGAGCTCTCCGAGCGGATCGGACTCTCCGAGGCCGGTATCCTGCTCGGCCTGGTGCTCGCCCTAGGGGCCGTGGGGTTGTGGGCGATGACGAGCCGAACCCCCACTCCCCCGGGCGGCGGCGGTCGACCCCGCGAGACCGTGCCGTCGCCTTGAACGGTTTCTCCGGCACGGTCCAGGTCGCGCCGGATCCTCCCGGCCGAGCGAGCCGGCCGTGTCGGAGGCTTAGAGGATCCCGTGCCTTCTGCGGGCGGACCGCGCGGCCAGAAGCACCAGGATCGAGCCGACGAGGTTGAGGAGCGGAAACAGCATGAGCACCGCACCGGCCTTGAAGAGGCCGTCATCGAAACGCGTCCCGAGTCGCCAGATGCCGACCAGCAATCCGATGTAGCCGATGACCGCGACGATCGCGGCCCCGAAGACCGCTACCGCGAGCAGGGCGACCTCCCCGTAATTCACGCAGGAGGTGGAGATCGGGTTCGCCACTCCCGAGCAGTAGACGGCCCGGAGGATGGCGGCGAGCAGGGCGCTCCCCGAGACGACGACGACGAGGATTCCCAGGATGCCGATGAGGACCAACGTCGCCGGGCCAGAGAACGACCGGTCCGCGACCGATAGGGTGAGGAAGGCACTGCGGTAGAGCCACAGCCCCAGCAAGCTGAGGACCAGGCTCGCCCCGACCAGCCCCGCGACGAGGAAAAGCGCCGGGAGGGAATACGTCGCGCCGGAGCTCGCGGAGGGAGTCGTGAGGAGCCGAAAACTCGAGGAGCCGGAGAGCTCGAACAGGGAGAGCGCTCCCCCGATCAGGCCCAGGACCGACGCGATCGTGACGTCGGTCATCGCGCTCTGCGTGGCGGCCCGGTCGGGAGCCGCGACGCCTCCGACTCCACTCGACCCGGTGAGGAACGGTGCGTAGCGCGGCGCCGGCGCGACTTGGGCGCCGAGGGGGACACCCGCCGCGGTCGATCCCGATGGCGACGATCCCGCGTCGACCCGAGGACGTGCTCCGCAGCTCGGGCAGAAATCTCCGGCGGGGGGAGCGGGGCGGCCGCATTGCGGGCAGAACGCGGGCGTCACCATCGAGCGCAGCCGGCGCCCAAGGATGAAGCAGCCGCTCAGGCCCGCTCGCGTGATCCGTGCAGGTCTCGCCTGCGCGGTGGAACGCTGAATATAGACGAACGCCGTCGCCGGGGCCGACGATGCCGGACGGATCGGGCTCGGCGACTCGCCCGGCAGTGCCCGAGATCGATCTCGTCGGGCAGCTCGCGGCGTTCGTCACGAGCCCCGCTCCGCGGGTGTTGCTGATCCGAGGCGCCCCCGGATCGGGAAGGAGCACGCTCGTCCGGGCGGTCGTGCAGCGGCTCCCCGGTCCGATCCTCTACGTTGCGTACCGCGCCGGTGTTGGCACCGGCGCCTCCCTCGAGATCACCCTCACGATCCTCGACCCGACGCGCACCCCCGAGGGGGCCGCCGGCGCGGAGCGATCCCCGCCGACGGTGCCGCTCTCGTTCGCCCCGACAGGGAGCACTCCGTCGGAAACGTTCCCTCCCCCGCTCAAGGAGGCGATCGACCGGCTCGTCGCGTCGGGAGGCGGGTGGGTCGTGGCCGACACCTGGGACCGGGCCGCGGAGGAGGCGTTCCGCGCGATCGCGAGCCCGGCGGCGACCGTCTCCCGAATGACCTCCCCGATGACGATCCTGCGCGAGTCGCTGGGCCGGCTCCCCCTTCCCTCCATTGTTGTCATCGGAGAGGATCCCGATCCTCAGGTCGACGCGATCTCCGACGGAGTGGTGGTGTTGCGGAGCGAACCGATCGGCGACGCCCAGGTCCGGGTGCTCTCGATCGCGGCGATGCGCGGCGCCGCCAAGCCGGATACCCACTTCCTCTACTCGCTCGGCGGCGGAAAGTTCTACACCCCGACGGCCCACCGGCCGGGGTTTGTCGGCCCCGCGGGACCGGCGGAGCCGGAGCCGAACGTGGAGTCGGGCACCGTCTGGCCCGGGTCGGCGGCGTACGCCGCCGCGTTCGGGCGGCTACGCCACCACGCCCTGACCCTGCTCGAGCTCGATCGGTCGACCTCGTTCGACCTCGCCGACGTACTCCTCGTTCCGATGGTGGTGTCGGTCGTTCGGGCCGGCGGCCGCGTCGTCTGGGTGCCTCCGGGCCTCGCCTCGCCCGCCAAGGTCGGAGCGAGCCTCGCCCGATTTCTTCCGGAAGAAGCGATCTCGCAGGGCGTTCGGGTTCTCTCCGGGAGCCCCCACGATTCGGCGGGACAGCTCCGGACCATCGGGATCGGCCCCGGGCGGGGACGCGACCCGGGCGCGCCCGACACCCATTCGGAGGATCCGTCGGCCCCGGCGTTCCCCGCGGCGTACCAGTTCCTGCGCGACCGACGCGGCGACGGACCTGCGTTGTTCCTGCTTTCGGTGGAGGGTCTGAACTCGCTCGCGAAGGTCGCCGGCACGACCTACGACCCCGCCACGTTCCCGCTCGTCATCTCCACCTACGCGCGGCTCCGCGGATTCCACGGCGTCGGATACGGCGGCGGCGAGAGCCCGCTCGTGAAGGAGATGGTCCCCGCGGTGGACGTCCACGTGCGCATCCACCAGCGCTACGGCCGCGCGCTTCTGGTCGGGGTTCGTCCGCCGACCCCGGCGTACCTCCTCGACTGGACCGACTCGAGCGGGCGGTACTCCCTCGTTCCGCTCGAATAGGAGGGCCGGTCGGATGGGTGGCACCCAGCCCCTCTCGTCCCCCGCTGGGAGCGACATCGCTCCGCTCGAGCATCTCCCGGAGATCGCGGGGGCCGACGGCGCGAAGCTCTCGGCGTTCTTCGCCCCGCTCCTGGGCCACTTCGTGGCCGAGACCGTGCGCACCGGAGGTACCGTCTGGTTGTACCGACCGGCCGGACGGGTCGATGGGATCCTGTTGCGCCGGGACGCGGAGCGGATCGGTTCGATCTTCGCCGCCTCCCCGGGGGCGGCAGAGGCGCTGTTCCGCGCGCGCGGGGACCTCGCGGTGTTCTCGGAGTACCGAGTGAACGATGGGGAACCCGAGATCTTTCCCGTGTATGCTGCGGATCTATCGAGCCCGCCGGTGCTCCATCGATTCGCGCACACCATTCGCGCGGCTCAGCCCGCCGACGTGCCTCGATTGATCCGGTTGATGCGCGAAGTCTACGGCGGGATCGACGAGCGTTGGTTGCGCGCTCTCCCCCATCCGGACGAACACGGTTTCGTGGCCGAGATCGAAGGGCGGATCGTCGGCGTCGCCTGGGTGACGGTCGTGGGCTCCACGGGGCGCCTCCATTCGCTCTCGGTCGCCCCGCGTTTTCGGCGCCTCGGGGTCGGGACCGACCTCTGGCACGCGCGGGCGATGTTCGCTCGCTCGGTCGGTGCGCATCGGCTGCTCACCGAGATCGCCGAGTCGAACTCGGCGTCGCGGGCGATCGCCTCGGCGGGCGGGATGCGCCGGATCGGGCAGCTGTTCGAGTATGCTCGCCCGGCGCAGAGCGCCTAGGCGCGAGGCGCACCGCAGTTCGGGCAGACGGTCGCGGTCGTATCGATCAGGGTGCCGCAGTACCGACAATTGACCTTCACCGTCTCCCGCATCACGATCTGCTGGACCGCGGGCTGCGCCCCGGGGCTCAGCCCCACCGGCGGAGCCGAGGCAAGCGGAGGGATCGGGGTGTAGTCGACCCGGCCCGTGGGCGAGTGGCGGGGGAGCGACGGACGGCGCGCGCGCAGCGCGAGCGCCGCGACCACGATCACCACCACGACGACGATCGCGACGATCACCAGGAGCACGGTGCTCGAGCCGAACGGCGATCCCGGCCCTCCCGAGGACGGCGCCGGATACGGGGTGAGTCGGTAGGAGGTGTGCGTCACGCTGAGGTCGTCGGTCCAGGTGTATCCGTCCCCGCTCGCGTCCCGATCCTGCTCCTGGTAGGCGTAGCCCACGATGTAACCGGTGTGCGGGTCGAAGTAGGCGGTCCAAGTGTACCGACCCGTGAACGAGACGCCGGTGTAGTTGAGGTAGGTATACGACCCGTGCCCGTACCCCGAGATCGTCGCGGCGTAGCCCGTCGACGTGAAGGCGATCGGGTAGGACGTGTTGACCGAGGTGACGTTGAACTCGGTCGAGTTGAGGTGGAACTGTCCGCCGACCGGCAGCGTGTTGTTGATGTAGAACCAGACGTGCGGCCCGCTCGGACCGTCCGTCCCGTGCACGTAGGTGTACGTCGCGGCGGAGAAGGTGAACGTCCCGCTGTCGGGGAGGGTACCGTGGTACCCTGCGTTATCCGAGTAATGCTCGGTCCAGGAGAAGGTCGCGGAATCGGTGCCGTTCGGTGCGACGGCGGTGACGTTCTCGGTGCCGTTCGTCCACGTCCGGTTGACGTACCCCGCGTAGTTTCCCGCTCCGTCGTTCAGCACCGTGGTCTCGTAGTAGTGGAATCCGTCGTGCGCCACTGGATCGTAGTGGCTCGCCGGCGCGGCTCCGGTCGGGACGGTCAGGACGAGGACGATTCCGAGGAGTGCGAGCTTCGAGAGCAGGATCATCCCATGCCCCCGCCGAAGGCGTGGAGGTGCCCGGGGTGGGCGCCGCCGAACCCTCCGAACGTGGAGTAGTAGGAGCCGTGCAGGATCACGATCGGCACGAAGAAGAACCGCTGGGTGGGGAGATAGGTGAATCCCGCCGGTCGGGCGGTGGCCGTCGTGTCGAGCCCTCCGACCGTCTCGGAGCGGATCCCATGGATCATCCGGACGGCGAGGCAGAGGAGCTCGGCCTGCGACATCGGCATCGCGCGTCGTCCGATGATCTCGTAGGCGTGCTCGAGGAGATTGAGCGTCTCGTTCGCCTCGAGGACGGGGATCGATGCGAGGATCGCCGAGGCGACCAGCGGATACTGCAGGTACGCGATCAGCGACCGCGAGAGGATCGTGAGCTTGGTCGATATCCCGTCGGCGGGGAGGTCGGAGAGCGTGAGGAAGCTCGCGGCGAGCTCCACGTCCTCGCTCGGCTGGTAGCCCCACGAGGCGAACAGCGCGCGCAGCGACGCAAATTTCGTGGTGAGATCCTCGAACGGCCGGTTGACGATCGCGAGGAGGCCCGCCGACTCGTAGGAGCGCGTGACCTTGAGGAAGTTCGCGAGCTGAGGCAGCGCGAAGCTGCCGTCCTGCCGTTGCCCGAGCAGGAGGAGGGAAGCGACACCGAGCGACGACTCCTTGGGGACCCCCACCCTACGCACCTCCGTTTCGAGCGGACCGAGCAGACGGACGGTGTCGGTGAGCGGTCGGGGGATCGCCGCGAGGATCTCCGCGGAGAGCAGGCGGTTCTCGTCATTGTGGGCGAGACCGCCGATCGCGCCGTACGCCGATAGGAAGCCGTTCGCGGTCTGCGAGAAATCGGCTTGGGTCTTGGCGAGTCCCACGGCGATCGCCCACAAGTACGACCGATCGGACGACGCGAGGCGCGGGGCGAGCTGGGCGAAGTAGGCGCTGCTCCGTTCTGCGATCCCGTTCAACTCCTGGTCGACCTGCCGGACCTCCTGCCAGTAGGCGGAGAAATCAACATCCGAGGCCCGGTACAGCCGGACCCCGAGGTCGCGCAGCTGGAGCGCGCCGTATCCCGTCAATCCGACGTACCCGCCCGGGAACGGGGTCAGGGAGTCGAGCAGCGCGCGCTGCTGGAGCAGGGCATCGAACCGCTGCTGGCGCGCGGTGAGATCGCCCTGCATCGCGGTGAGGGCGGCGGCGTCCTTCGCCTCTTGATCCGTCTCGGCCTGCCGGCGGTCCCGGCCCTCGAGATGGAACAGGATCGAGTGGGTCCGTTCGTCCTCCGCCCGGACGGTGGCGGCAAGGCGGTTGCGCTGATCGATCTCGGAGCCGAGGGCGGCCCGCCCCGCCTCGAGGGTCGACGCATCGCGGGTCGCCTGAGCGAACTGGTCGGCCGTCAGGAGCTTCACGATCCCGGCCTGGGAGAGCGTCGCGAGGTCCGGCGCCGGCAGCGTCGTCGTGACGTTGCGCGTGCGGACCGAGTCGAGGAAGCTGTAGACGTCCTTCGAGTTCGTCACGCTACCGGTCCACCATGCGGAACCCGAGATAGAGGTTTTCCTTCGAAGCGAGGTTTCGCACGATCATCTCGAGGTGGGGTCCGTCCCGCCGGAGGCGGACGAACGGGTCGTCCCGGAGCGCCTCCTCGAGGATCCGCTCGAAGTGGGAGCGGCGATCGGGCGGGGAGCCGAAACGTCGGACCCGTTCCTGCTCGACCTGCTCGAAGGCGAACATGAACTCGTAGAGCGAGCGATAGATCTGGTCCTCGATCTTCTCGCGCACGAACTCCTCCTCGAGCGCGACCTCCTCGATCCCCTCTAGGTCGACGAAGTAGACCGCTCCGTCGGGAGCGATGACCGCGTCCTTGTCGAGCCACACGTCGTGGAAATCGAGCCCGGTGCAGCGCCCCCGCTCGGCGTCGAAGGCGAGCGTGCGCGCGTAGAGGGTCAGGAGGGCGACCGTCGAGCGCACGAAGTTCGTTTCGAACGCCACGGCCGACGCCGAGCGGGTGAGCCCGAACAGGTCGAACAGGTGGCGGATGCTCGTTCCGACGGTGTGCTTCGCGTGGAAGTAGATCCGCACGTTCGACGGAACGAGCCGGATCTCCTGGACGATCCGCCCCGGGTACTGTCGGTACCAGAAGATCCGGCGGACCCGCTCCTCGATCGGGCGCGGCAGGTAGCAGACCTTGACGACGGGGGCGATCAGGAACCCGTGGAGGGAGGTGAGATCGGCTCGCTCGGAGACGCGCAACGCCGTCATCGCGTGCTCGATCCCCTGACCTCCGTACGGGGATCCGCGCAGCCACAGCTCGCCCGTGATCAGGCGGGGATCGCGGTCCGCGGGCGGACGTCCCAGCCGCTCCCGAAGCTCGGGATCGTCCGTGAGGGCGGCGGCGGCCGATCGGTCGAGCGGCCGGTTCGAGTACGGGTCGACGGCGGAGCCGACCCCTTTCACGGAGAGGTAGAACGCGCGGCCATCCAGCGTCGCCACGGGATCGGGGTGTATCGCGCCCCGGTTGTCGTCCTCGATGAACGTCTTGGTCTCGAGCGGGGGCTCGTCCGCGAGCGGCCGCATCCCCGGGGGCAGGTAGACTCGGTCCAGGCGGGAGATGTCGAAACTCCCGAACTGGGGATTCGTTACGCTCTCCGCGGAATAGCCGTCGAGCTCGACCGGCGTTCCGGTGAGCTTCACGCTCGCACCGCTCCCCGGGGCGTCCTGCGCCGCGCGGACGTCGAATCCCTCGGAGGGACCGTGGGCCGAACGGATCGCATGGGCGGAACCACCGAGAGAAGGCTCACCGGTGGAGGTAAAACGTTCCGGGAGGGGGGCCGCTACGGACCCACCGCATCCCGTGCGGTCGCCGCTTATATTCGGGTGCCACGCTGGGATGGGTCGCCGGTCCGGAGCGGTCGTGCGTCGTCGGCTGGTGGTCCTCGGCATCGTGGTGGCGCTCGTCGGGCTCGCGCTCTGGTACTTTCCGATCCAGCCCGTGTCGACGGGACCTCAGCTCGACAGCGGGACCACGTACATCGTCGGGCTCGAAGCCCCGCTCTCCATCCTCGGTGCCCCCATCCCTTTCACCCTCCTCTGGGACGCGCACAACATCACCATGTCCGTGAGCGTGTATGCGTGCGGCGAGCAGCCGAAGTGCCACAACGTCGGGCCGGCCAACCTGCTGGCCAGTGAGAAGGGGACCTCCGGAACCCTGCACTGGCAGGGCCGAGCGGGCGACTACTACGCTGTGGTCTCCACGAGCAAGCCGCTCACGCTGACGCTGAGCTACCCCGAGCCGGTCCTCGGCGGGACCGCGGGTCTCGCCGCGATCGGGTTCGGCGGCTTTCTCGCAGCACTCGGGGTCTGGCTGGCGCCGCCTCGGGTTTCCAAGCGGGCGGCGGCTCCGGAGCCGCTCGAGCCGGTCGACGAGATCCTCGGTCCGGACCCATTGTAGCCGACCGTCGGCGGGTCGGGCTACTGGTTTCGGGTGAGCGCCCAGCCGGCGAGCCCACCGAATATTCCGCCCAGGATCAGGCCGACGATCAGGTAGATCGCGCCGGTCTCGAGGCCGCTCAGAGAGATCCATCCGAGCTGCTGGATGAGGAAGATTGCCGCAGCGCCCAGCACGCAGCCCGAGCCGGCCGCGCTCGATGCCCCGCTCACGGGCTTCCCTCCGACGAGGGAGAACCGGACGGCGGCGTCTCCCCCGACGGGGTCGCCGCCCCGCCCTCGGCGGTGCTGGACGGCTGCTGCCACGGGGTCGGCGGAGCGCTGGAGAGCGCCTTCGGCCGCTTGCGCGCCGAGCGTCCGACCGTCGCGATCGAGTAGAGTTCTACGAGCGCGAGCACGATCAGGAAGATGATCAGCCCGGAACCGACGTGGTACGGCGCGGACGCCTGCATGTAGAAGCTCTCGCTCCAGACGGTCGTTCCGTTCGAGTCCACCAGGCTCGCCGTCAGGAGGTAGAGGCCCGCGAGCAGGTAGGTGAACGTGCCGAGCGTCCAGTTCATCGTTCCACTGCCGGTGCCGGACAGGTTCGTGTGCGTCGAGACCTGGTCGGTCGAGATGACGGCGCCGAAGTAGATCGCCTGCATCCGGGCGGTCGTGACGTTCGGGCCGCCGAGCGGCACGTCATAGGTGAAGACCACGAGCGAGCGCTGGTTCACGCCGAGGGTGAACGCGTGCGCCGCGGTGGACGCCGTGCTGAGATTCTTCCCGTCCCAGCGGGCGGACTCTCCTTTCAGGGAGATGTTCGGCGCGACATGGATCGGGAGGGGACCGGGTGCGACGGCCGACGCGCTCGCCGACGGAATCGCCACGAGCAGGGCGATCGCAGCGACCGTTCCGATCAGAGTCCACCGAGAGAGCCATCGCGGGCGCACGTTCGCCGACATTCTTCGGCGCACCGAGCGTTGGCCGGGTTAAGAACTATCGGTTCGGGAGGTCGATGGGTCGGCGGGCGACGCTCCCGCCTCGCCGGGCGGCGGAGCGCGAACGGTCGCGAGCAGCTGGTCGAGGCCCGCCTCCGACATGAGCGACGGGGTCAGGTGGACCCATACCCGCGCGACGTGCTGACGCGCGAGCGCATCGATCTCTCGCAGGAACGCGCCGACGCGCTCGACTCCGTGGATCCCGACCAAGTACTCGACCCCCTCGAGGAACACCGCGGTCACGCCGTCGTCTTCAAGGGCCCGGTGGAACCGTTGGGCCATCGCTCCGAGGTCGCTCGGCCGAACCGTCCGAGGCCGGTCGAGGTTCGTGAGCCAGTACACTTCGACCGGACGAGGACCGATGTGCACCCGGATCCGTTCGGGAAGCTCGCGGACGAGCGCGATCCCCTTGTGGCCGGCGGCGGTCGCGTCGAGGAACGGTTGAAGCGCCATGAAAAGCGCGGAGGAGAAATCGATCTCCACGCCGGAAGGTGGCGGCGGAGGAACGACCACGGGCGGGGGCGGGGCCGAGACGACCGGAGCCGGAGCGGGGATCGAGAACAGGGCGCTGCGCACGCTCCCGAGCTCCGGCGTCGGCGAGGGGATCGGGGATGGGGGTGGTGAAGGCGACTCGACGGCGGGGGGAGCGGCTGACTCGAGCGCCGGAGCCCCTTCGTTGGTTGGGGCGTCCGATGCGGTCGGCGCCACCGCGACCGCCTCCGGGGGAGCTCGTATCGGTTCGACCGCTCCGGGCGGGGGAATCTCGGCGGGGAGTGGCTGGACCGGAGCTCCTTCGGAGCCGACCGGCTCCTGTTCTACCGTGGGCGCCTCCTCCGGGGCGATCGAATCGAGGGCAGTCGAGCTCTCGGGTGCGACGATCGCGTCGCTCCGCGGCGTCTCAGCAGGAGCGAGTGCCGGCAACTCCTCGAGCGGGAGTGGAGAGGTCTCGGGCAGTGGTACTGGGACGGAGAGCTCCGACCCCGGTGGTCCTAGGTCCGGAAGGGCGGTCTCCTCCCGCTGCGATTCCGGCGAGGAGAGCCCTTCCTCCGGGCGAAGCTCAGGATTCGGTTCGTTGGTTCGCTCCAGGATCGGCAGGTCTACTCCGAGACGCTCGATCGATGGCGCGATCTCCCCGCCGGGCTCCGGAGTTGGAGTCACGGGGGGAACTACGAGCGGCTCCGAGTCGGTCCGGTACGGGGGAACCCCGAGGGGAGGTTCCGACGCATCCGTCCGCTCCGCCAGCGTCGCGCCCGCGCTCTCTCCTTCGGGGGAGATCGCCACGGGCTCGACCGTCCGCGTCGTAAGCGGCTCTTCCCGAACGGGGGGCGCCGGTTCCGAGCCGGTCGAAGGCGTCTCTGGTACGTGCTCCGGGGTCGAGGTGGTTCCGGATTCGATACTGTCCGGGACCGAAGCCGTGAAGGGGGGACGGGGGTCCTCCGTCTCGGTCGAGGGACCCGGCGAGTCCATCGGATTGGGATCGATCCCCCCGGCGCCGGAACCATCGGGAGTATCGGCCGATGTCGAAGCCGCGAGGTACGGGACCGAAGACTCCCCGGGGGATTCGGGGACCGGGGCCAGGTCCGCGGGGAGCGAGGACGATTCGGCCGCGTCACTCGCGACCGCGGTTCGCATCAGTTCTGCGACCGCTTCGTCGGGCGATACCTCCGGACCGATGCCGAGGTCGGTCGGAGCCCCGGTCGGTTCCGCGGCCAGCACAGGTTCGAGACTCTGCGCCGAGTCGCTGGGTATGGAAACGTCGGGAGGAGCAGACTCATCGAGCTCTGTCACGGCGGGCTCGCTCGATGGTGCGAAGGGGCTCGGGAGGTCCGGGGTCTCCTCGGTCGATGGTAGCGGAAGGACCGAACCGGGTTCCTCCCCCGGAGTCATTTCAAGGGAAGACGGTGGGGCCGGGGGAGTCGGAGGAGCGGCGGGCTCTCCCGGGGGAAGAGAGGGAACTACCGGCGGAGGCGGAAGCATCCGGGCCGGCGTGGAGCGGGGCGGCATGCTTCGCGCGAGAGGAGGGGGCGGTGGAGCAATGACCGACGGGGGCAGTGCACGCGGCGCAGAGACCGGTGGGGGTGCCATCTCGCGCGGCCGATCGGCGATGGGAGTGGTTCCGTGCCCGTTCCCTTCCGGGCGCCGTGGACGGGGGGGCGCTGGCGGAACCGCCCGCCCCAGCTTCTCCCACAGGGTCGCCGCGACCGGTCGGCCGAATCCGGCGAGTCCCGCCACCCGGTCGAACGGGGCGTCCCGGTACTCCTGCATCGAACGGAGGCCGGCGTCCCATGCGATCGTCAACTTCGCCGGCCCGAGGAGGGGCGCGGCGACCAGCTCGTCGAGCTCTCGGCCCAGTACTCGGATCGACTCTTCTCGGGCGATGACCGCCTCGGAAGCGTAATCGATTTCGGACGAGGAGGCCGCATCGGCCGCGTCGGGTACTCTTCGACCGGTCGAGCGGACGGGACGGTGCTTGGGGGCCCGTCGGTGACCGGGAACCCCGGGAAGGGCGACCGACCAGTGGGCGCCGGTGCGGGTTCGTCCCTCGAGATGAGAGTGTGGCAGCGCTTCCGAGGTCCCCTCCACGACGCGCAGTTCGCGGAGACCGAGATACGAGGAGATCAGCGCGGCCTTGTCCCGTAGCTCGGCAGCCAGCGGATCGATCGCGGTGACGATCGCGACCCGTCCCGGTGCATCGGCAACCGGAGCGAAGCCCGCCAGCCGGCGGCGCACTCGACGCACGAGCCAGAACGCGTCCGTGGAGAGCGGAGGCGGCGCCGGCGCCGCGCTTCCCTTCCCCGGACTTTGGACGTACATCTCCCCGGGTCCGTAGGGAGTGGGGGTGTACCCTTCGGGCAATGTGTCCACCAACGTGACCATCTGGGGGCTGATCGTGCGCGAGACTCCGTGCACGACCACGGTGAGCTCCTTGGCGGGGGCGTCGGTCGCCGGTCGGGGCGGCATTCGCGCGAGCAGGTGGACGATCGTCGTGACGAGCGACGGGTACGCCCGCTGGATCTCGCTCTCGACCGGAACGATCCGCCGCTGCCGGGCCGCCCACGGAACCTTCGGGCTCGTCACCTCGAGCCGGGCGATCCGGACGAGCCGCTCGAGCGTCGTCCGGTCGGCCCGCAGCCGGGCGGCGACATCCTCGTCGGAGAGCACGAGGGCCGCGAGCGGGAGCACCGTCTCCGGCGGTAGATGCTGGGCGCGGCGGAAGCTGTCGGCGGCGGCGGTGACGTTCTGCCACCGGTCCCACGCCGACGACAGTTCGTCGTCGATCAGCGTTCGGTCGGCGCCGAGGTCGAGGGTCTCGAAGAGGCTCCTCGGTTCGGAGAGCAATCGGCGGTGGACGGCCTCGGCCGTGAACGGGGCGATCGGGGCGAGCGCGACGGCCGCCGCGCGCAGGAGGTACGCCCG
>JBAUAJ010000157.1:0-3028 GCA_049675585.1 Thermoplasmata archaeon | reverse complement strand
CGCCGATGCGGCTCGGCATGCAGCACCTCCGTCGCGCACGCCACGATCCGAACGTGGACTTCGACCGTGTCCTCGACGAAAATGTCTCACGCGTGCTCTCGGAGATCGACCGGCTGGACGAGATTGCGCGCGCGTTCAGCCGTTACGGCACTGCGCCGGACGATCGCGCGGCCGCCGTGCCCGTGGACATCGCGCAGGCGGTGAACGACGTCATGCGACTGGAACAGCTCGGCGGCGAGGCCGTCCACTGGACTGCCCTGGGGGCCGGGTCTCCGGTGCAGGTGCTGGCTGGTCGCACGGAGATCCGCGAAGTGCTCCTCAACCTGCTCGAGAACGCCCGCCTCGCGAACGCGCGTAACGTGAGCGTCACGCTTTCGCGATCGGCCGACATGCTGCACGTCGCGGTTCGCGACGACGGGCAGGGCATCTCCGGCGAGATCATGCCGCATATCTTCGAGCCGCACTTTTCCACGAGAACGAGCGGCAGCGGGCTCGGGCTCGCCATCAGCCGGCGCATGATCGAAGGGTGGGGCGGCACGATCGGCATCGAGAGCACGCCGGGCGCGGGCACGACGATTCACATCGCACTGGTTCCGGCGCCCGCCATCTGACAGTTTTGGAGCGTCATGATGAGCCCCGAAACCGTTCCAGTCAGCCGCACCACCGGAATTCCACCGCACCTCGACGGATGGCAGCTGCCGCCCGGATGGGTCTGGGGGGACCAGGGGTACTACGCGAACCACCGGCACGCCCAGGAAATCATCGACGCGCTCGGCCGTTCGCTCGCGCTCGTCACCGTGCCGGACCCAGCGCATGCGACCTGGTTGTTCGATGAAGCGCGCTCGCTGGCGCATCGCAACCACCCGGCGATTCCCACGACGTACCACTTCTGGACGCAGAGTCCCGGGTCGCGCCGCGGACCCGGTTACCTCCGGCGATGGGTGGTGGGCGAAACGGTCGGCGCGCGCATCCGGCGCCTTGGGATCGAGACGGTCCCGTATATGCTCCGCGTATTGCGCGCGACGGGGTCGGCGGTGGCTTACCTGCACGACGCCGGACAGACGCACGGTGCGCTCTCGCCCGACACGATTTACGTGACGCCCACCGGGCGCGTGTGGATTCTCGGGTGGCAGTGGGCGTTGCCGCCGTCCGAGATTCCTGCGGGCGTGCGCCCCGATCCGTTGTTCACGCCGCCACCGCACGAATGGTCCGCGGGCGAATGGCGTCCGACTCCGGCGAGCGATCAGTGGCAGCTCGCCGCGAGCTGCTTCGCGATCCTCACGGGTGAGCTGCCGCCGCGCGACGAAATCCCTCCGCTCCGCTGGGTGCGCCCGGACTGCCCCGGGAACGTCGCCGAGCTGCTCGACCGGGCGCTCGCGGCAAACCCGGACGACCGCTTTCACTCCGTCGCGTCGCTGCTGCGCGCCGTCGAGAAGATCTCTGGATCGGGGACGCCCGCTCTGTCAGGCGTGGACATCGCTTCAGGCGAGTACAAGTCCGTGAGCGAAGAGGACCGGTTGCGGTGGGCGACCGGCGACGACTTCGAAGTGCTGTCGTCGCTCGGTTCCGGCACCTTCGGCACCGTGTGGCGCGTGCGCGATCTCACGCTGCAACGGGAGGTGGCCATAAAAGTGCTGCATCCATCGGTGGCCAAGAGCGACGCCGCAGTCGCGCGGTTCCGTCGCGAGGCACAGATGGCCGCGCGCCTTCAGCACCCCGCGATCGTGCCGATCTACGATTGGGACTCGAAGGGCGACGTGCATTGGTACGTGATGGAGCTCGAAGACGAAGGCTCCGTCGCCGACCTCGTGCGTCGCATGGGACCGCGGCCCTTCGCGGAGGTCGCGCCGCAAATCGACCTCATCCTCGACGGGCTGCACGCCGCGCACGACAACGGAATCATTCATCGCGACCTGAAGCCGGAGAACCTCCTGATCGACCGCTATCGCCGCTGGCGCATCGCGGACTTCGGCATTGCGAACGCGATGGGGGAAGAGTGGGCCGGATCGAGCGGGACGCCCGCATTCGCCCCGCCGGAGCAACTGCTCGGCGAGCCGCAGGGCGTCGCGGCCGACCTCTTTGCGGTGGCCGCGATCGTCTACTTCGCGCTCACCGGCGCGGCGCCGTTCGTGGGCGAGGACGGCCGCGCGATCCTCGCGCAGCAGCTCGCGGGGAGCGCCGACCTTTCGCAGTTCCATCCGGAGCTCGCGGGCTGGCTGCGCAAAGGGCTCGCGGCCGATCCCGACCTCCGCTTCACCGATGCGTCGGACATGCAGGCCGAGTGGCGCCGGGTCGCGCAAGAGGTGCAGAAGCACGAGTCGCGATTGCCGTGGGGCGAGCGCGTGAAAAAGGCGATCCGCAGCGGATTTGGCGGCACAGCGGGCGCGATGCTGCTCGTCGCGGCGCTCGCGGGGCAGCTTCGCGCTCAACAGCCGACGCGCGCGGATTCCGCGCGCGCGGCAAAACGCGATTCCGTGGCAGCGCAGGACTCCACCGGCCAGAAGCTTTCCGGCGTGCACGTGAGCGTCGCCCGAACGGATGAGACGGCGCAGCGCGCGCCGTGGGCCGTCGGCGTGCAGGACAAGTCCGACATCCGGCTGGGCCAGGCGACGCTCGGCATCGATGAGGCCCTCAACAACATCCCCGGTGTGTACGTCGACAACCGCTACAACTATTCGCTCGACCAGCGCCTCTCGATCCGCGGGGCGGGTTCGCGCGCGAACGTCGGGATTCGCGGCGTGAAGGTACTGATCGACGGCGTGCCGCAGTCACTGCCGGACGGACAGAACGAGCTCAACAATCTCGAGCTCGGCGATGTGTCACGCGTGGAAGTGCTGCGCGGATCGGCGTCGTCACTGTACGGCAACGGTTCGGGCGGTGTGATCTCGTTTACGACCGACATGTCTGCGCAGGACGCGCTCGACCAGACGCTGCGCATCGAGGGCGGGTCGTTCGGCACCACCAAGTGGCAATCGCGCACGTCCGGACGCAGCGGGTCGCTCGTGGCGTCGCTCTCCGCGTCGCGCCC
>JBAUAJ010000156.1:0-2097 GCA_049675585.1 Thermoplasmata archaeon | reverse complement strand
CCCCTTAATCCGCCATTGCCGACGCCGCAGCGCGCGATGGTCTGTGAGCCCGAGCCGCACGAGCAGCGCGCTCACGACGTAGCACGCGACGATGGCTGTCCCCCAGCCGACGGAGGCGTCGACGCCCGCCGGCTTCCACATTCCGCCGTTGTTCAGCGAGCGGAGATAGAAGTAGGCGAAGAGGAAGGAGACGAAGAAGAACGCTGTCGCGCCGGCCAGGAGGTAGCTCGCGGTTACGAGGTTCCGGCTGAGAACCTCGGGCGGCTCCCGCTCGACGACCTCGTAGCCAACTCCGTCATACGTCCTCGAAGCCGCCATTACTCATTCCCTCCCTGCTGGCGCTCCGGCCGGTATCAAGGTCGGCATCGGCCCCTCGCCGTAGCCGTACGGATCGCTCGAGAAGACCGGTATCCGGTCGAAGTTGTGCACTGGCACCGGTGACGGGAGCTGGAACTCGATCGAGCGCGAGCCCCAGGGGTTTGCCGCCGCCGGCTTCCGCACGAACGCGAGCGACCAGACGAGGTTGAAGAGGAAGACCAGCATCGAGGCTCCGAGCAGGAACGCGGAGACGGATACCCAGTCGTTGAGGAACTGAAGGTTGCTCGGATAGGTGACCACACGGCGTGGCTGGCCGAGGAAGCCGACGGCGAAGAGCACCGCGAACGCCGAGTTGAAGAAGAGGAACATCGTCCAGAAGTGGATCTTCCCGAGCCGTTCGTTCAGCTCCCAACCGGTCATCTTCGGCACCCAGTAGTAGATCGCGGCGAAGAACGTGAAGACCAGCCCGCCCATGATCGTGTAATGGAAGTGGGCCATCGAGAAGAAGCTGCCGTGCGTCGTCACGTCGCTCGGCACGTCCGAGAGGAAGACGCCGGACAGCCCGCCGAGCAGGAAGTTGAAGAACCAGGCCAGGCAGAACAGCATCGGGACGGTGAAGCGGATGTTGCCGCGCCAGATGGTCATCATCCCGCAGAGGAACGTGAAGCCGGTCGGGATCGAGATCAGCTCGGTCGACAGCATGTAGAAGGGGCGGAGGTCGCCGTTGATGCCGCTGACGAACAGGTGGTGCTGCCAGACGAACCACGAGAGGAGCGAGACGCCGAGCAGACCGGCGACGGCCAGCCGGTAGCCCCAGAGCGGCTTGCGCGCGAAGACCGGCAGCAGCTCGAGGACGATGGCGAAGCCCGGCAGGGCGAGGATGTACACCTCGGGGTGGCCGAAGATCCAGAACAGGTTTTGGTACAGGTAATTGCTGCCGCCTCCGGCGTTGAGGAAGAACGTCGTCTGCGCCGTCCGGTCGAGCGTCTCCATCGAGAGGACGGCGATCAGGACGGGCGCCGCCAGCACCATCAGCACCGCCGTCGAGAGAACGCCCCAGACGAAGATCGGCAGCCGCGTCCAGGTCAGTCCCGGAGCACGCATCGTCACGATCGTGGCGATCATGTTCAGCCCGAGCAGCGTCATCGAGACCCCGACGAGCGCGAAGAAGATGATGTAGCAGTCCATCCCCGCGTTCGCCTGGTCCATCAACGGCTGGTAGCCCGTCCAGCCCGTCGGGAAGCCGCCGAAGAAGATCGTCGTGGTCAGGATCGTCCCGGCCGCCATCAGGAGCCAGAACGTGAGCGCCTCGATGCGCGGGAACGCCATCCGCCGGGCGCCGATCATGATCGGGATGAAGTAATTGGCGAACGGGCCGAGGATCCCGCTCGACATCATCCCCATCATCATCGTGCCGTGCATCCCGACGATCGTCAGGTACGTGCCGGCGGGGAAGACCTGGGAGTTCGGCCGGAGCAGCTCGGTGCGGATCAGCATCGCGTTCAGGCCGCCGATGAAGAAGAACAGCCCGATTCCCCACAGGTACTGGATGCCGACGACCTTGTGATCGGTGCAGAGGCTGAAGTAGCGAGTCCAGCCTCCGGTCTCCTTTTCCCGGAGGGAGGGCGGGTAGCCGCGTAGCCGTGCCAGCGGGTAGTTGAGGAAGCCCATGCCGACGAGGAAGCCGACGACTCCGCCGATGTAGGCCATGAAGACCGAGATCTCGTTGTAGTCGACGTCGCCGAACCAGTCGAGGCTCGGCCCGGCGATGGCATGGGC
>JBAUAJ010000155.1:0-1827 GCA_049675585.1 Thermoplasmata archaeon | reverse complement strand
CCGGTCTGGTTCCTGTTCGATCACGATCGGTTCTACATCGAGTCGGCTTCGACAAGCAGGAAAGTTGAGAACCTTCGCCACACGCCCGCCGCCTCGATCAGAGTCGACGCGCGGCAGCCGGGAATGGATCGCTGGGTGTCCGCGTCAGGGACGGCCGACATCCTGTCCGGGAGTGAGGCGGAAGAGATCAACGCGAGCATCCTGCGGCGGTACCTGACGCCGGAGGCGATCGGCGACGCGAGGATCGGACCTGCGTTCGCGGCGGCCGACGATGTGACGATCCGACTGACTCCGACCGCATGGCGCTCGTGGTCGGCACGAGATCTCGACGAACGCTTCTTCGGCGGCATCCTCAGCCAGACACCCGAGCGCTGGTTCCTGCCGATCACCGCGTAGCCTCTCCTTATGGTGCAGACGATCACGCCCTACCTCCTGTACGAGGATGCAGGAGCGGCGCTCGAGTTCCTCTCACGGGCGTTCGGTTTCGAGGAGACAAGGCGCATCGCGTCCCCGGGCGGGCAGGTGAGCCATGCCGAGATGCAGTACAGGGGCGGTGAGATCTTCCTTGGCCAGCCGTCTTCGCCGAGTAGCCCGCGGAGGTACGGCGGCACACCCGTGCTCCTCTGCGTCTACGTCGACGACGTGGACGCGCACTGCGCGCAGGCGCGGGCGGCCGGCGCAGAGATCCTCGCCGAGCCCGAGGATCAGGACTACGGCGAGCGGCGCTATCACTGCCGTGATCCCGAGGGGCACTCCTGGTACTTCGCGCAACCGCTCGATCGCTGACCGAGCACCGGCTTAGGTGCCGGTGAACCGATACTCGGTCTGCCAGGCGTCCTTCGAGTCGGTGTGAGCGGTCCAGAAAAGCTCCGCGATGTTGTCCGGATCGAAGTCGGTCCCCGGGTTGACGGCACCGACGATCGTGACGGTGGCGGCGTGGATGCCGTCCTCCCGGACGCCGGCGGCAATCAGCGTCTGCGCCGAGCGCAGGGCGGCCTTCCCCATCGAGAGGCTCGCCAATGCGGGGACCGGAATGTCTGCGAAGCCGCCGCTGGTGACCAGCAGGGTGCCGCCGCCGGCTGCCCGCAGGACGGGGGCGGCCACCTGTGCCGCCACGACAGCGCCGAGGACATCGACATCGTGGGCGGTTCGGAGCCGCTCGACGGTGGTGTCGAGGATCTCGCCCGGATCCGGCAGGGCAGCGTTGTACACGACGACACCGGGTGCCTCTGGCGCGCTGAAGATCCGCTCGAGCGTCTCGCGGTAGCCGTCCAGATCCGCGATATCCGCGGCGACCGCCTCTATCTCAAGGCCACCGCTACGCAGGTCAGAGGCGAGCTGGTCGAGCGTTCCGCCGCGGGAGATGAGTGTGCTGCGGAAGCCCTCGCGGCCGAAGCGCCGAACCACCGCGGCGCCGACTCCTGGTCCAGCCCCGATCAGCAGGAGATGATGGGGGTCAACAGGCTCGGGCATATACACCTCCGAGTTGAGCGTTCCGCCCGGCTGTCAGCCTGGGCGACTGTCCTTGGGGTCGAATCATCAGACTAACGTTCGCCAAGATCCGGGTGAGACGTCATCACCGCATCACGGTGTTTTGGTCCCGCCTGGCGCGCGCCGCGGCGGCGTGCTCACGACAGCGCCGGGGGCGTTTGCCCGTACCGCACGGATTCAGGCGTGCGTGAACGTGGCGGCGTGCTCGACGGCCCAGTTCAGGGCGTAGTCTGCAACCTCCTCCCAGCCCTCTTGGCCGATCGTGAAGTGCGAGCGCCCCCGGAACTCCTTGTACTCGGTGAGCGCCTCGGAGGAGCGCTCGAAGCGCCTGGATGC
>JBAUAJ010000154.1:0-2002 GCA_049675585.1 Thermoplasmata archaeon | reverse complement strand
CTATACATCTCTGCTCATCAACGTCTGGAAGAATTGCTATTGGCATTCTGTTTTTGATCTTTCATCGTTTGCTATTTAAATGATCTGCAAAATCTATAACGGAGTTATAGAATTATTTCAATTTTAAAAAGAAAAGAAAAACAAAAAGAAAGTATAAATGATATTTTTACTTCTTTATTTGGCGCATTGCTTCAATCTGGCCTGATGTTACCCAGTCAAGCAATTCCGCAGATGTAGGATTTAGATCTCCTTTCTGATTCATCATATTGTGAACCCAAATCCAGTTTATTTGATTCAATAATGGTTTATTTCCTTCATCGCCTCTTCGAACTTTGTCTCTGAGGTCTTTTGGGATTGTACTCCACCATTGTTCAAAAGTTCTACCCATAATCGGATCATTTTTTTTGATCTAATTAAGTCTTTTGTAAATTATACAAGAAATATAATAAATCAGGTCGGATCTGAGTGCTAAAGATTTAAAAGTCCTTTGAAAAAGTTTTGATTCTTGCAAGTAAGAGTTCTAGGTGCGGCCAAAGAAGTTGGCAGATCAGCGTTTCAAGTAAATTGTGATGGGGCTAGTTTTCTATTAGATTATGGCGTAGAGTTAAAAAAAGAGTCGCTATATCCAATAGCGGTAAATCCACATGAAATAAACGCGGCTATTATAACTCATGCTCATCTTGACCACTCAGGCAATATGCCTGCACTATTTGTAAATGGTAGCACTGATGTTTATGCTACGCCTCCTACGTTTGACCTTTCAAGATTGTTAATTGAAGATATGCTTAGAATTCAAAAAAGTCAGCTGCCATATGATTTTGCTAGTGTTTCAAAGATGATGATGCACTCAAAGGAGATAAAATATAGAGAAAAAATTGAACGTGGAAATGCTTCTTTTCAGCTTCTCGAGTCAGGTCATGTTTTAGGAGGGGCATCAGTTATAGTTGAATCTGAAAATAAAAGATTGTTTTACACAGCAGACATCAACCCAAAAGGTTCAAGAATGCTACGAGATGCTGATCTTGATTTTGGTGAAGTAGATTTAGTGATTACTGAGAGTACATACTCTCAGACAAACCAGATGCCACGAAACGAGTCAGAAGAAAAGTTCATGGAATTTGCATACGAAGTATTAGATAGAAAAGGCTCTCTCTTTGTACCTGCTTTTTCAGTAGAAAGATCTCAAGAAATTGCATGCGTCTTAAAGAATGCAGGATTCAAACATAAAGTAGTGATGGATGGAATGGCTGTAAAAGTAAATGAAATAATGTTGAATTATCCAGAGTATCTACGCGATCCAAAAGTTTTTGCTGATTCTGTTCACCAAGCAGTTTGGATAAAAGGAGAAAAAGAAAGAAAGAGTGCGCTAGATGAACCAGCTGTCATAATTTCACCCGCAGGTATGTTAGTAGGTGGTTCTGCAGTATTTTATTTACAGAATTTAGCATTAGATAAGAGAAATGGTATTGCACTAGTTTCATATCAAGGAGAAGGAACACCTGGAAGAAAACTTTTGGATACAGGACGAGTGGGTGTAAGAGGAAAGGAGTTCAAGTGTGAAGCAGAAGTAAGGCAGTTTGAATTTTCAGGACATGCCGATAGAGATTCACTTTTTGATATGATGAAGAAAATTAAGGGCAATCCCAAAGTTCTTACTGTTCATGGAGACATGGACTCTTGTACAAAGTTTGCATCTGAGATACATGAAAAGTTAGGATTAGATGCCCGTGCACCAGATGCAGGCGAAACAATAACTGTATAACATGCCGAAGATATTGGCAATAGACATAGAAACCACAATTAACAGCGGACAGGTTTTTCTCTGGAATAAAATCAAAGATCAGTGGATAGGAATAGATGGTCAAGATATTCTCATTCTAAATCAATCACCTTTCAGCGCTAGATCGTCATCGAACATAGATAATTTTCTTAGAACAAGCGACAATTTACAAAAAATATTGTCAAACATTAGCAAAGACGAGATGGTAAGAAATGCTGTAAA
>JBAUAJ010000153.1:0-1658 GCA_049675585.1 Thermoplasmata archaeon | reverse complement strand
CTGCTGCTCGCCTGCGACCGCGACGTTGTTTGCGACTCGCTCTCGCAGCAGAACGTTATTTGAGAGAGCGTCGGTAACCCCCGTGCCGCTCTGAACCCCAACCGTTGCAGCTAGGATGGTCCCGATTCCGGTCAGGCTTCGAACCAGAAACTTCTTGCCGGTGTTCCGGCCGGTAACCTGGCCTCGCAACGGCTGATATTGCAACCCGACCGCATGGCCTTCAATCTTCTGCGTCGTCTCGTCCGGCATTTGGATCGTGTGGAACTGAATACCGACATAGCCTTGATCATTCACCTGACTGAGTTCTCCAAATGCTTTCGAGCCCGCTGGGATGACAATCTCGCCATCCCGCTCATAGTTGTACTCGATGGCGGCTACCACGGGCGTCTTGACAGCCGAGCTCACCGGGGTTTGCAGCCGGGCGATCAGCCGAGTCCCGGTCGGCAGCGCCATAAATTCCGGATTCCGTTCGAGCACCACAGGTTGCACGCTGCTCGAAGTCTGAGCGGTCACCCGCGGTCCGGATCCTGAACTCACGAACACCAGCGAGGCTTTGGTCAATTTCTCGACCTTCGGAGCTGGAATGGGTGTCGTGGTTTGTGGCTGCTCTGGAGGAAACTGAATTCTGTTCAAAGCGTAGTCTTTGGGCTCAGGACGAGGGGCTGGAGGCGGTGGTACCGGGGCATCCCCGAAAGAGGGGCTTGCTTGCGCTAACATCCGTTGCTTCGCGGTATTGCGAATGTCCTGCGCACTGAGGTTCCCGGCGTTGTCATCCGGATTCCGCGTATCGGCATTGAGAAGCGGCGTCACCGAGTGGCTTGTATCCGTATTCTCTCCGCCTGATCCGCGGCCGAGGTTGGGCTGGTTGGTTCTGGCGATGTCCTTTCGGCCCGTGCTGGGCGTAGAGAACATCACAAAGAACGCAAGCGCCAGCACAACCGTGAGCCCCGCAAGCAGGAGAAAGCTTTTGGTGCGATCCTCTCTGAGTTGCTGACGCTTGATGTTGGTTCGGGCTTCACCCTGCGCCGAACCGTGCATGATTTGCCGCAATTGCGCAGCCCATCCCGTAGGCTGTGGCTCCGGTACTTCCGCCGACTCGGACTCCCGCTCGCGTTCGATACTCGGGTTCTCCTCGCGATCCTCTCCCGGCTTAATTCGTTCAGTTTTGTCATCGGGCGTCATAGGCCGAACCTCCTCGAAAACTGCTGATTCCGAAACCGATCGGGGCTAGCGCCGGAAGGTCCACCGCTCCCGAGTCGGCGACTTGCAAGAATAACGTTTCGCTGGACTGTTTGAAGTTCGGCCGCTCGAAGATCACCACTCCATCCGTGCGCTGCCCGGCGCCCAACCGCCGTGTGCTCAGTCGAAAGTCGATGACGCGTAGCTGCTCTGCGGTGGTCCACTTTTTCTTGACCTTGCCGCCGAGTTGAACCTGCGGTGGCAGAATCTCGATCGCATGGCTTGAGGGATTTACGGCGGAGAACAGAACGACGACCTCGTTTCCCTCGTCCAGCACCTCGCTGACACCAGCTTTGATGCGAGGCCCAGGTTCAATCTCACCCGGGTGCTGGCCATAGAGCACTGGAAGGGTTGCGCGTTTCTGACGGTCGAGCAGTCTATCCAGGACCTCACTGGATTTGCCGTCGATTGCCCTGGGC
>JBAUAJ010000152.1:0-31993 GCA_049675585.1 Thermoplasmata archaeon | reverse complement strand
GGCCTCCGACTTACTGAAGGCAACGCCTGAACGGGGCCTCGCGGGAAATCGATTAAAAGGCGCCCCGTCCTAGCGAGCGTCCGCGAGCGTGGGATTGGCCGCGCGCAACGCGACCGCGGGCTTGATGGGCGGCGAGCGCGATCGATGACGGGACCGCAAGGAGCGCTCGCGATCAGAATCAGCCAATGCAGTGTAAAACCACCCCTTTTGTGTCGAGGTCACGCCGATTAGGGCGTGGGAGCTGGCACGGGCTCGGTAGGCTCAACAATGCTTGAGCACACGGGCAACTCGCGCAAGTGATCAGTCTCGCCCGCGCTGAGCTTAACGCGCTAGAGGATCTTGCGACTCGTCCACCTCAAGCTTTTTGGACAAGAAGTTCGGACTAGGGGCCGAAGCCCATGACTGACAGTTCGGACCAATCAGGATTCCGAGAGCACTTACGGCAGATCCGACAAGCCTTCGGCGGGATCGGCCGGGACGTAAAGATCAATGTGGCCAACGCCCCCCGCCTGGCGAAAGAAGGAACCAAGAATACCCTGGCCCGGGCGGCGGGCATCCGGCGGACCTCGATGCGAGAGTGGACCCATCCAGAGGTCGAAGAACAAAAGTAAGGGCGACACCGAGCTAGTGCCGCGTCTAGTGGGAGAGTTCGGGGTTCCTGACTTCTAGCGCAAGTACTTTCCCGGAGGAGGTGATGCCTCCTCCCCATGCTGCGCGTCCGCGAGCTCTCCGACGAGGAAGGCCATGCTCTCAGTCGCATCGTGAAGCGCTCGAACGATCCCACCGTCGTCAAGCGGGCGATGATCGTCCTGCACTCGTTCCAAGGGTTCTCTCCGCCGAAGATCGCGGCGTTGGTGCTCTGGAGCGAGGAGTGGGTCCGACGGGTGATCAAGGAGTACAACCGCATCGGTCGCGACGCCCTCTACCCGAAGAAGAGCCCCGGGCCCGAGCCGAAGTTTACCCCCGCGATCCGCAAGACCATCGTGACCTTCGCCCTCTCCCGACCGAAGGACCACGGATGGCAGGGGCCTACCAGTTGGTCCCTCGATCTGCTCCAGGAGACCCTGGTCTTCGAGGGCGTCGTGGAGTCGATCAGTCGGGAGCGGCTGCGGCAGATCCTCCTCGAGGAGTCGGTGACCTTCCAGTCCGTGAAGACCTGGAAGAGCTCGAAGGATCCCCAGTTCGCCGAGAAGCTCCGGCGGCTGAACGAGCTCACCAATCGCCCGCACAACCCTCCGATCGTGGTCTCGGTGGACGAGATGGGGCCGATCTCTCTCCAACCGTATGGAGGCCACACGTGGGCTCGGTCGGGGCACCCCGACCGAGTGCCGGCGACGTACAAGCGACTCGGGGGTATTCGCTATCTGATGGGGGCCTACGACTACTACCACAAGCGGTTCCGGGGGTACCTCTCCTCCTCGAAGAACGGAGCGGGGTACGTTCGATTCCTTCGGTGGGTCCGAGGGAGGTACCCCTCGGGCGGGCGGATCTATCTGATCCAGGACAACCTCTCGACGCACACCACGCCGGCGGCGGTGGCCGAGGCCCGGAAGCTCCGGATCACTTTCGTTCCCACACCGACCAACGCCAGTCACCTCAACCCGATCGAGACCCACTTCCGAACGATCCGTCGGTGGGCGTTCACCGGGTCGAACTACACCGACTGGGACGAGGCGAAGAACGCGCTTCGGCTCGCCATCCGCCGGCTCAATCGAGTCCACTGCGTGACGAACTCACGTCCCGCACTCCGCTGGTGGACGCGGCACTAGGCGGCCTGCGGCTGCGGCCGATCACTCGCCTCTCCTACGAGATCGGATGCGCCAGGAATTGTGTTCAAACCGAATTGAACGCACGACAGGATTGACCCTCATTCGATTGCGGGCCAGAATGACTGCTGTGAGGGGTTGTCCAGAATTCGAGTGAGGTTTTCTCCCGGGGACGGTTCCGTGGCGGTTGGTACCGGCTCGCTCCAGGTTTGGTACTCGCCCTGAAGAACCGCCTCCTCACTGCTTCCTAGTGGCATCAGCCACGTTCGACTGCGGTGTCGGTAAGTGCTCCGGAGACACTGAGGCCATGAGTCCTGCTCGCCGGTAGAGGAGACTCACGAGATAGCGGGGCGGTTCCGAGTTTGGACCAAAAAGAGGTTGGCCCCGAATCGACTCTGGCCGTTCATGAGGCTGCCCGACCCGAGTCGTTCCCCAGAACACCCTAACCCCACTCGACGTGTCTCCAATCGGAGCACCGAAACTAGTCTCCCAACCGAACGACGCGGCGTCACGCCTCAAATCCTCCTGGCAATCGTCGTCGTCCTGGGTCTCGCCGTGGCCGGAACTGCCGCGGCTGCAATCTACGACGGCGCTTTCGGCGTCAAGCCGACCTCCGCTCTATCGCACTCCGCGATGGGAGCGCGTGAGTTGGCGCCGGCATTCGACCGTCTCTCATCCGCCCATTCTTCCCCTGCGGTCGTGAAGCCGGACGTGGGGGCGTACTCCGTCCTTGCGAACATCGGCGTAGGTGCTGAACCTGAGTTCGCCGCATATGACTCGGCCAACAATCGTCTCTACGTACCTAACTGGGGATCGAATACGGTGAGCGTCGTCCAGCGCACCGCTGTGGTCGCGACAGTTCCGGTCGGGACACTTCCGTTCTCAGCGACGTACGACCCGTCCAATCAGATGGTCTACGTGGTCAACGAGCTTTCGAACAATGTGAGCGTCCTGAGCGGGACGACCGTCATGTCGTCGGTGCACGTCGGCGACTCGCCGCAATTCGCAGTGTTCGACTCGTCTAACCTCCTCGTGTACGTCTCGAACTCGGGATCGGCCAACATCTCGGTGATCCGTGGAACCGCAGTCATTGCCACAGTTCCCGTCGGGTCGGACCCGTCTGCACCTGTCGTCGCCAGTTCCGGTGGCGGAGGCGGGGGCTGGGACCCTGCCGCAGACTCCCCGAGCGTAACCTCGCCGGTGATCTACGTGCCCAATACCGGTTCCAACAATGTCAGCATGATCGGCGGAGCGACCGGGACGATCGTCCTCGGGTCGATCCCCGTCGGTACCGGTCCCCAGTTCGCGGCCTGGGACCCGTCGAACGACTGGCTCTACGTGCCGAACCATGGCTCGAACAACGTGAGCATCCTCAACGCGCCCCCCGCCCTGACGGTCCTCTACAATGTACAGGTCGGCCACGCCCCATGGTCGGCGACGTACGACTCAAAGTCGTTGCGCCTCTATGTGACGAACTTCGGCTCGAACAATCTGACGATATTCCAGGCCGGGATCGGAAAGACGATCGTGGGTTCCCCCACCGTCGGCACCGGCCCCGAATTTGCGACGCCGGGTCCTGGCTCGACCGACACGCTGACCGTACCCAACACCGGTTCCTCCACTGTTTCGCTGCTCAGCGGACTCTCGGTAGTCCAGACCCTTCGCGCCGGTCTGTCGCCCATATTCGCGACTCCGAACCCCGTTACCGGCTACACGTACGTCCAGAACTTCGATTCATCGAACATCACGGTCATCGGAACGAAGGGCACCGTCGCGGTCACCTTCTCGGAGTCGGGACTCCCCTCCGGGAAACTCTGGAGCCTCTCCGCCGGCACCCCGTTGACGAACGCCAGCAACACCACCTTCGACAAGAAGGGGACGGTCACGATCCTCGCGCCCAACGGGACCCTCCCGTACGCGTTTACGCCCCCGGCAGCTTACGGAGTCATCTCTATCGTTGGGCCCGGTGCACCGACATATACGTCGGCGACGATTTCTGGCGCAACTACCCTCGTCGTACACTTCGGCCTACTGGAGAATGTAAGCTTCACCGAGGAAGGCCTCCCGGGCAGCGCGATCTGGGGGATCACGCTCACCTCACCCCTCGCCTCCGGCGCGCCGGCGCAGAGTTCCTCCACGCTAGGCACTTCGATCACCCTCGTTGAACCGCACGGGGCAGCGTTCAAGTTCGCCATCACCAAGCCTACGACGGAAAGGGCCTCCCCCCGGAAAGGCACGATCCACATTCCCGAGCACGCCCTAGTCAAGCCGGTCAAGTTCTCCGTAGACTCGGCGGTCGTTCACTTCAAGGAGACCGGTTTGGCCGCACACACCCTCTGGGGGGTGAACGTCACCGGCCCGATGGCCGTCAGCCTGACGACGACCGGCACGACGCTCACCTTCCATCTCGAGAACGGGTCCTACTCGTTCGTGGAGTGGAACTTCACCGCCCTTCACCCACACCCCGCGATCGGGTTGTTCACGGTCGTTGTTCCGGAAGCGGCGATGACGCTGCATGTCGCCTACACCGGCACTGCGAACCCGGAAGCGACCGGCGCACCCGTCGTTGGGCTCTCTCCGAGCCCAGGGGCCGCCAATCCAATCTCGCAGTTTGTGTGGTGGGCCGCCCCCACGGTCACGGGAATACGGTCGCTCAATGTCTGAGCGCCTCTCGGCGAGAAACCGGGTCCGTGCCCCACGAAGCAACCTCACCGGCTCCCGGGAGCGATGCCCGTCCGATCGCCGGTAGATGATGCGAAGCAACGGGGCCCCCGGGCCGCCCGCAGAAGCGCAGTGGCCGCCGCCCGAGTCGCCCGGGCCGTGGAAAGTAACTGCCGTGGTGGCGGTGGTCCTGATCCTGCTCCTCGCCGGCGCCATCGTCTACGTCGTCGATTTTGATCCCGGTCGTTCACCAGGCAAGCCGTCCGCCCCGGAGGAGGCGGTGGGATTCACTCAGGGGCACGTCGTCACCTTCGTCTACAGCGCGCCGTTCAACTGCACGCCCAACCTTACGACGTTCTACGCCGGCGAGAGTTCGGCGGCCAACGCGTCGGGCGGCTGCGAGATCGGCGATGCGAATCAAGGGGCCGTCCCCGCTCAGATCCCAGAATGGATCCTGGTGCCCGCATTCGCGGGCATGACGACGTTTGGGTTGACGTCGATGGGCGCCAGCTCCGACGGCTTCCCCCAGTTCGACGGGTCCGTCTTGCTTACCGGATGCGGTGCGGGGGGGACGGTCGGTGCCTGTCCGGACCACCCCCACGAGCTGTACTCACCTGACTTCACCGCCGCCGAGCAGCACCTCGGTATCACGACCGGGACCGAGGGCCTCCCGGAAGGCGTCCTACCGACCCCGGCGCACGACCTCTTGCTGGACACCGCGACGACATACCCCAATGTCGCATGGGGCTCGATTGTAGTCTTCGTCTTCGACCCGAACATCTTCCCGAAGCGTTCGAACGGTGACTGCACGCAGGTGGTCCCCTCGAATCTGTCGAGTCCGACGGCCGACTGCCTGACCAGCTTCACGGCGCTTGCCACCGCGTTCGGAACCAACACCAACGCCACCGCGAACGCCAACACCACGCTGGGAGGAAACGCCCTGTTCGAGGCGCTCGGGGAACCCTCCGCCCAGGTCGTTGTGGTCGGGGCCAGCGGCTTATCGGATCTTATGAATCTCAACGCCAACCTGTACACTCCGTTTTCTGTGCAACCGGGTCTGCCAAGCACTTCGCTCCCTACGTGACATCTTCACACAGCCTCAGCTGCTGGCCAGTCGTTTAATCGCCGGACCGACAACACGAGGCGGCTCGGTATGACCGTACTGCGAAGGAAGCACAATTCGGACAGTCATCCCGGCACAACGCTCCGGCCGGTGGACTGGGCCAGGGACGTTGAGACCGTCCGGCGACTCTTCCAAAACTACCGTGAGTGGATCGCAGCCCATCGAGATACCAACCCTGCCGCTGAATCGACCGTCAACGCGGGCCTCGGCCAGATCGACCGACAGATCGCAGGGCTGCCGGGAGCCTACGGTCCGCCCCACGGAGACGTGCTGCTCGCGTTCGCAGGAGACGCCGTAGTTGCGTGCGGGTCTCTCGGTGAGATCGAACCGAAAGTAGGTGAGATCAAGCGAATCTTCGTCCGGGCGGATCACCGGGGTCCGGGATTCGGACCCCGAATGACGGGCGCGCTGCTCGATAGGGCTGAGATACTCGGGTATGAGCGGGTACGGGTCGACACACTGGCCAGCATGACGGCCGCGATTGAGTTTTACCAGGAAATGGGTTTCAGACCGATCTCGGCCTACTGGCCCCACCCGGCCCCGGGGGCTCTCTTCTTCGAATACCGGATTAGGGGCCCGATTCAGGGTCTCGACCACGCTCCCGATCAAGTACGTAAGGACACGATCGACGGATCGGCTCTTTTCTGACGGCTCAGTCGGGGGCGAGTCGACATCTAGAGTGCTCAAGGTATGTGGAACCCGCTCACATTAGGCCCGCGCCCGGCACGATTCTTAGCGTTGAATCGCAACTTTCGCTACGGGACCGGGGGTAGCCCGGCCGTGGTAGATTTCCTACTCCTTTTCGGAGAGCCCGGCCACTCGTCGCAAACTGGATATCAACCGACCGGGTTGTACCGAAACAGACGATGGACGCGGGGTCGCCACAGCGGGATCGTGTTTTCGACCAGTTCCCGTATCGTTCGAGCTCCCGGAATGGGAGATTTGTTCTCATCGGCTGTGGCTTGATGTTCCTCGGACTAGCCTGCCTCTTTCTGACCTCGTACGGACACTATAAGGCTCCGTGCTCCCCCGGTCCCGGACCCGGTGGCGGACCTTGTCTGGTCGCCTCTTACCCCGTTTTCAACACGCCCTTAGTCCTCGGGCTCTTGGGTTTGACCGTCCTACCACTCATCGCGGTTTTTGACTCCCGTAGGCGCTATCGTCTCGTGGGACTGGCCGGCGCTCTGGGAACGGTTGCGCTTCTGCTGGCGGTGGTCTTTGGCGGCCTCGGTCAGCGATTCGATTATGGTGGGAGAATGATCCTCGATCTTGCGAGCCCCGCGTGGATTCTCTTCAGCCTGATCGGCCTCGTTGGTGCAAGTGCGGTATTGGTGGGAGTCGGGCTTAAGCCGTCTCAGATTTCAGCGGCCCCGGCTGTGGGTCCTTGACCGGCCCTAGGCGTTGGCAAGGCATCAGATTTGCAAGCAGGATCGTCTTTGCGATCTCAACAGGGACGGGTGAATCGACTCCAGGCAAACGCCTATCGCGAAGGAAGCCGATTCCCGTCATGCGCAGCAGGCTGCGGGCGCGACACCGAGCCATGAGCCCGAAGTCATGCGAGAATCGTGTACTCGACCTGTTGAACTTGTTGGCTCGGGCGTCCTCCTGCTGGTGGGGGCAGCAACACCTCTGGTACTCGCACCCGGCTACCAGAGTACGATGCTCAGCGCTCTGGAGCCTACGGAACTTTTGCTCCTTCTGATCGGGGTTCTTCTCGTCGCTTGGGGAACATTCCGTTTCTTGCTGCAGATTCTCCGTGCAACTCGTCCTGCGCGCGCGGTTCAAATCCCATGGCACCATGGCTGGTTGGCCGTTGGAGTGGCAGTGTTTCTCATGATGGTCCTCCTCTCTTATGGCGCAATTCCGGGGCTCTACCTCCCGACCTCGGGCTCGAGATACCTCGAAGTCGCTGGTTGCGGAGGCTCTCTCGGTGCCGGGTGGGGGCCCGACCCCGGTGCCCCAAATGGGTTTCCTCCCGATTCCCGTGTCAACCTCCGTTGGTCGGCGGAAGGTGGGACGGATGTCAAGATCGCGATCTACGTCTACCCAGTGAACAGTCATGCAGGGGGACCAAAGTATGCACTCGAGGGAGTCTCTGGGACTTTCTCCTTCGTAGGCAGTGGTGGGTGGGCTTGGGTGGATGCATCCAACGCGTCGGCCTGCACGAGTCCAGAGTCAGTCGAAGTGAGTTGGTCTTACACCTACGTTTGGTAATGCACCCTTTGTCGGCACAGTTTCGGAGAGGGTTCTCGGAATCCCCTGCTCAGGGATCCGCAGTCTGTTCGAAGAGGAGCCCACCGATAGAGTATGGATTCCCGGCGCCAGCCACATACACGTCCCATGTGCCGGCCGCCGTGGTGACGGGTAAGACGTAGACCATCTTGATTACCAGCGAAATATCCTCCGAAGGGGCGGTGTGCATCAGGTCAGCGGGAAGTGAGCCGGTAAAGTTCTCCACTGTCCCATTCGTGAGGCGGATCGGGACGCCGAAATGGGTGCTGTGCATCCGGATCGTCAGTCCGAGCCCATACAGCTCCCCGTGTTCGTAGAATGGGCCGTACGCCACGGGTAATCCGGAGAAATTCCCGGGATTGGATACCTGGAGTCCACCACCGACTTCTTCGAAGGTGAAGGAGGCGATAGGCGGAGCGTTGTAACTTCCGTTGATGATTGCCGACGGGATCGAACCGAACCCAAACTGCTCAGGCACCACCACGCGCTGTCCGATCCCACCCGGCGTGGGCGGCCCTATCGGGCATCCAGTGCAGCTCGAGCTCTCTCCTCCGGCTACGAGGAGGAACGAGGTGCAGGAAACGGTGGGACCCCTCCCACTGACCTCCGTGGAGTTCTCCGAATGAAGACTCCAATTCTCGACGTCATAATCGGCGACCGTACTGTTCATAGGAAGGTCGGAGAGGCCGGCAATAGTGTAGGACGAATCCGGGAACGTGTAGTTCACTGAGAAGCTGCCATTTACGAATCCCCCGGGCGGGGCGACCGCAATGGCCCAAGGCGACATCAGCGGACCGCTTCGGCCAATAACGGGGCCCTGGCTGCATATAGAGTGGGTGACTCCGACACCCAGGATAACCAGTGGAAGGATCAAGCCGATCGAGATTCCGAGTATCATGCAGACCCGTGGGTTGAATCTCATGTATTCCAGATCGTCGATGGAAAGGGCCCCCAGGCATTACCGTTATCGGAACGATCCGAGAGCGGGACACTGACGTCATAAAATCGGGGAGGAGCAGTTCTGCCGCATAATCGGAAAGCCACTCTTTTCGGAAGGTGTGTCGAGGTGCATTTCAAGCCGGAACCCGGCGCTCTACGACCCATGTACTAAGCGCCCTGCCGCGGGCCCAAAGTGTACCTACCTATCTCTCCCCAAAAACCTCTCCGAGGGCGCTCGTTGATCCTGAGACCGTAAAAACGTGCGCGGTCGAGGAGGACGTCGCAAGCTTCCGTTGTCAGACCCCCCGAGCGCCCCGCCACTTTCAGATGCGAGGCTACTCGGGCGCCATTGGCGGGCTGGTAACTTCTTGTATCCCAGACCTTTACTCGAAATCCCAGCTCGTCCCATCGGAGAATCGTCGGCGGGCCGGATACCCACCTGAGGGCGAGTCCCGTGTTCGACGTCCCAATTGCTGACAGAGCTGGCAGCTGCATCTGTCGCGCCTGAATCAACGCGTAAAGGCCCATGACAGCCAGAAACAGGCCGATTGCGATGAAGAAGTAGGCGCGGCGTCCGGGCTCGCCATGATTCGCAGTAGCTCCCGCAATTGCGAGCAGGAATGCCCACACGGAGAATCCAAACGTGGACACGCTCCCTATGAGTAGCATGTACCCGCCAAGAACTGCCGATCGGTAATATTCCTCCGACGCGGGGGCGGTCGGGGTCCACTTCCATTCCGCGACTTCCCTCATTACCGACCTGACCCTAAGTAGTACGCGGGCGACTGGGGAATTGTGGCAATGAGCAAAACGCTTCCGGCAGTACCTGGTGTTTTCAGAATCGCGACAGGTTCAAGCCAAACTTTCAGGTCCCCGGTAGGATACCCACTCGTTTCGAAACCCTGACCCAGGATCGTCTTACACACTCCGCCATCTGCCGGGCCCAGGACTTCGGTGAAGTCGAGGGCGCCCCCTCCCATCTATATGCCACCTCCCGGCGGCCTGTTGTCTACATAGATAGGTGGCGCCCTGGCGTTCCGGTCGATTGTTGCTCGCGTTAAGCGGGGTTTCCAAGATGTACTCCCCAAACTGGGGTCCGGCGCTAGACCGTGTTTCCATCGAGGTTCACCCCTCAGAAGTTGTGGGATTGATCGGTCTGAATGGGGCAGGGAAGACCACGACACTCAGAATTTCATGCGGGGTCACGCTTCCCAATGCCGGTGAAGTTCGGGTCAACGGGATCAGCCTTCGCCTCGAGAAGAAGGCTGCATCTCGGCTGCTAGGTTGGGTCCCTGAGCAGCCGACTCATGATCCTTCAGCGACGCTGACTTCGCTGCTTCGGTACTACTCCGACATCGCCGGTGAGATTCCGTATGCAGTGGGCGACGGATTGCTAGAGGCGTGGGGTCTCTCTGACCACCAACGCAAGCACTTTCGTGAACTTTCTCTTGGGCTGAAGCGACGATTCGCCATCGTTGTCGCTTCCCTGACCGAACCACACTACTTCCTCCTCGACGAGCCGTTCAATGGACTGGACCCGGTTGCGATGGCCCAGATCCGGAAGTGGATAGTCCAGTGCAGGGCGTCGGGCTCCGGGGTCTTGCTATCCTCTCACAATCTGAACGAGGTCCAGTCGCTGTGTGACCGAGTGGTGGTGATCCACCGGGGTCGGATCGCCTCGTCGGTAAGCGCGGCAGACGTGGCTCGATTGGCACGGCAGGGGCTAACGGTCGTGGTGGATCGGCTCGATCAGGGGGCCGTACGACTGCTGGAGCGGTTCGGCGAGGTATCGTGCTCCGGACTCACGGCCACAGTCCGTGGAAAGGGGATTGACCCCGGTGTGGTCAACTCCGCCCTGGTCCAGGCAGGATACGTTGTTCGACAGCTCTCGACCGACGAGAGGAACCTGGAGGAGTACTTCCTCCGCTTAGTAGAGGAGGCCCCATGAGACCCATACTTCGGGAGATTCTGAGAGTAGCGTGGAGCCCGGCGGCTATCGTTGCGGTGGTACTTCTCCTCGCCACGGGGGCGCTTACCCCTCGGTTGGCGACTCCTGCCCCGGAGACATCCCCGACTTTCTACGCGATCTCGGCCAACTATTCGGGTGGTTACCAATTCAATTTCGTTGCATACGGCTCCAGCGGAAAGGTCCTCGAGGGCGCCCCTGTAACTCTGCTGTTCTACGCGCCGAACTCCAGTGGGCCCCCTCTCAAGAATCTCTCTGGGGCCACGAACAGCCACGGCTTCTTAACACTCGATTGGATTCATCCGCAATGTCGGTGTTTGCTGACGATGAAACTCAGGCGGGGGACTACTTTCTCTGAGCTGCCCGACCCCGCATCCTCGAATCTGACTCCCTACATCGACTTCACCGTTCTCTCCGAAGGACTTTTCGAGTCACGGCCCTCGTTTTTGGAGGTCGGCTTCCCTGACGATGCCGACACCGTTCCGTCCGGAACTTCTCTCGAAGTCTGCGCCACTGTCGCGCCGGAGACGCTGCCACCATGCACGCCTCACAGTCTGGGGGCCGTCACGGAATTGCCTCAGGCCTTTCCCCTACGCGACCTTGGCTCCCAATCGGACTCGGCGACAATCCACTACAGCTTGGTCAGCCAGAGTGGTGCTACCATCGGCACGTACAATGTTTCCTTCGGCAGCCTGGACCCGACCAACCCGAGTAACGCGATCGTCACTAACGCCGGGTCGAGCTTGCAGACGGCGGTGCCAATTATGTCATTCGTCGTAGCGCTCGGTGCTGGGCTGGTCGGTTACACCGGGTACGCAAAGGATCGGCTCAATGGCAGCCTGGATCCCGCCCTAGCTCTCCCCGTAACCCGGACGAGGCTCATCCTATCGCGATACGTCGCCTCAATGGCGGTTGTGGGGACCGGCACTGCGGTGGGGGCCATGATCTTGGGGCTGGCCCTTCCCTCCGTCTCGAGCACTCCTGTACCTGCCTCTATTTGGCTCGGATTGGTAGCAACATTTGTGGCCGAAGCGGCCATTTTCGTTGGCCTCATGTTCCTGGCTGCGCACCTAACGAGGTCCGGATCGCTCCTCTTGGTGGGGTTGGTTCTCCTGGTCACACTCCTCACGCTGTTGTGGTATCCGCTAGTCATCCTCACCGGACGGTTCCTGGGAGTTTCCTCCAACCGAGCCGTCGGTTCGACAGGGTTCTTGCTGAATCCCGCCCAGAGCGCGACCTCGATAGTCGGTTACCTTGCGTTCAGACTTGACGGAGGACGGCCGCTATTGATCCCTACCACGACCAATCCGGGAATCCTATCAGCCCTCGTGCTCGTGTGGGTCGCAGTGCCGATACTCCTTGCATGGGTGATTTTTCAGCATCGCGACTGAACAGACTGGGGAACTCGGCGCGGTATCTACAGGGCAGATCACCTATCAAACCGAGCCGGCGAACCGACTTCAGCGTGGCGGGGTTTCCGTAGCAATACTACCCCTTGAGATTGGAGAGACCCGGCTCACTAAGTACTGTCGAGAAGTGACGGCGAGCGACCGGACTAACGGCGAGTTACGAGACGAATGGTCGCGAATGCGCCCACACCTGGCACCGGTCCGAGGGAAGTGGCCCCGGTCGATGGAGAATCCTCTTCCAGTAGAAGACAGACTCCCGCGAGTACGCCGAGACCGTGGAAGCGCGTCGGGAGCGTCACGACGTTCGTCGGATTGGCCCTCCTAGGAATCGGCGTGCTCTTCATCGCCATAACGGAACACGCCGCGTACTCTGGTCGCGAGAGCGCATTCGAACTAGATTCGGAAGTGACGTTCGTCCTGGCCGGTCTTGGGATCATCGTACTAGGGCTCGGGAGCCTGCTCGCCGCCATGCACCGCGAGTAGGATTGGTTCCCCCCGCCGTGCTATAAAGCACAGGTTTCAAGCCACGGGCAGGTCGACACTAAGACGCCGGATCGCCGGGAGCAGGGGAAGCTGGATTCCGGGTCCGGTCGTTTCCTCCCCACGCAGAGGAGGGGCCCGGTCGCTACTCGATGAGGTGATGGGTCAGCGTCACCGACCAATTCATCGAGAGAGCTGGTGAGGGCGGGTTCGGCTGGGCGATCAACGAGTAACCGCCCGTTCCATTGTATTCGAACGACCCTCCCGTCCCGTCTTCTGTCCAGTCTCCTCCGCCGAAGCCGAGCATCACATGGACGCTTGCAGAAGCCGACCAATGGACGACAATAGAAGTGAAGTGGGAGTTTCCGTACGTCGCAAAGACAACGAAGGGGCAGAATGCCCAGTTCTCACCGGTACACGAAGCTGCTGTCCCTGTGTAGGAGGCCGTGGAGGACGCAGTCGCAACGGCTGCCACGGTAAATCCAATCAATCCTGCGCTCACTGCGCCGATCACTACCGTGAGCACCCAGCGGCGGGTGGGGCGGCGCCTCGAAGGGAATGATGGCGTTCCGTTTGGGGACGGATTGCTCACGCATTAGCGCAGGTCTCCTTCTCCAATATGAGTCTATCGAGGTTCGGACTGTCCCGAACTACGTGCTCTAGGCTCGGCAGTCACCGGGTTACCTCGGGCCACGCGACGCTCGCTCCGGCGATTGCGCTACCCATCTTCACTTTCTCGCCGTTGGGACTCGGGTTGTCGATTCTTTAGAAAGTTGGGCACGAAAGTTCGGTAGCCCTCAGACACATTGCTATACCTTGCGTATGCTCCGCGCCGGACCCTGCTGGCAAGATGAACGCGGTCAAGGTGCACTTTGGAGTGTAGTCCCCATTGAGGGCCGTTATGCCGTCCCGATGGCCATGCTTTTTGCGAGCGCGGAGGCGGGCATCCCCTTAGCGATGGGACCTGTTTTGGGGTCGAGTACTTCTTCCAAGACGATGGAGTCGCCCTGAAACCGATGACCGAGCTCGTGGTGAACCCGGTGCCACTTCTGCGGCGAGTTCAGGCGTGCGAATCTTCATCCGGGTGGCCTCGTTTGGACCCATTGTGGTTGGCGGATTTCTTTTCGTGCTCGCCGGTCTGAATCCGTTCCAAGATGCGCGATGGATGCTAGACCTGGCTGGGATCCTCGGGGGGTTCATGGTGGTCGTCGGTGGCGTGGCTTACACCATCTTCTCGCCGATGCTTGCGAACTGCCCGGTTTCAATTCAAGTCCTGAACGACGAGCTAATCCTCACGTTGCCATCGGGAAAGGTAGTCCGGTACGGTCGAAGCAATCCAACGGTCTCGTTCGACATCCTGAAGCGGGTTCCCGGGGGGAGTCCTTCCACTCCCGCCTTTGTCCTGAGGACGGTTCGTCGCGCCGTACCCCAGGAGATTACTCCTGAAGGCATCGAAGTGTTAGCGAACGTAGCGCGATCCTGGGGACTACCAGTTAACGAAGCCCAAGACAACACGGCTTCCGACAGGAGCATCGTCATCCAGGTACGCGCCGCTCCGGCCTCCTACTAGTTTGGCCCTGCTCGCCGAAAAGGACCCGTTTCGGAAAGCTGATGGGTCTGGAGGGGTACTAACGGACTGGCGTCAGACGGTCTGTCGACGGCTTTGCCGCCCGGTGTTCAAATGACCCAACGTCCGACTCGAGCCTCCTATCGGGCCTTCGGATTTCGGAAGCTCGTTCACGCCCCGCTCCGGTTTGTCTTTCGGTGGTGCACGGATTATCGTGATGACGACGATCGAATCACAGATTCAATCTACCACTATCGAGCGAAGATCGTCCTCAGGGAATCTGCTCGCGTTGTTCGGATCATCACCGTCCCGGGGAGGGATCGAAACCGGAACACAGATGTCGAAGTCATCTCGCTTCGGCCTCCGGCCGGCTGGCGGCTGGACAAGTTCAGTGTCACTGACGACGAGACCGGATGGTACCGCCTGACCCGGAAGGGGCGCGCGCTCACTTCTATCGACATGCGATTTCGGAGGAGGTGGAAGGCCGGTAAGCCTCCCGACCAGAAGCGCTACCGGGCCTTGTTCGACCGCGTTTGGGATCGGTATGTCGAGGTAATGGAAGCGGAATACCGCCACCAGCTCCGCAAATGACTTCCGGAGTTGCGGACGTACATCGAGCGACTGCCGCGTTGGACACTGAATCGCACGGCCATACTTACCACGGCGTCGGATGAGTGAAGCTCGGACGCTGACAACGGACCCGTTGTTGGCTATGTCGCGGCCCGGGTCCCTCTCTTCCTCTCGGACGAGCGTATTGGAGTCACCTTCCGGGCGACTCGAGGATTCGGGGTTGCGAATCGGTACGGCATGTACGAAAATTCCCTCGGACTCGTTTCGTATCTCCACAGCAAATGGCTGGTATTCGGGGGGGCGACATCGTCTTGCCAGAGCATACATATGATCTCCCCCCGGTGGAGAAGGTCCTCTTCGACCATGTGCCACAGGCCTTCCACTTCGGTGAACGCGGATCTCCCTCCCTTGTCTGTGAACCAGTGCTTCCTACGCATCCGGGCTGCGGTCGACCGGCGAATGACGGCTCGGAACTCCCTGTCGATGGTTCGATCGAGTTTTCGGAGTTGGGCCATGCTCGCGACGGGCCTGAATTTCTTGGGGTCGAGTTGTTGCAGGACTGGCTTCAGCGACCGCCGTTGAAACATCCAGACCAGCCAGGACGCGTACACCTGGAGAATGTGCTGATGTACGTTCCGAATCGAGCCGAAGGACGCTTCCCGGTTTCGGACCAGGACCTTCCAAGGCAGGCTCTCGTACAGATCAAGGTACTTTCTGCGACTCCAGCCGAGATACTCGCCCATCCATTGCAGGTCGGACTGTACGCGCATGTGAGATGCCTCGGGAGATGAGGAAGGGATGTTGAGGTTGGCGATGAAGTCGGCACTGGGAATGGACCCGATAATGTGCAATGGGGATTGAGCACAGTCGCGGTCGACCGTGATTCTGCCTCGAAGTTTGCCTGCGACCGGAATCGCGAATTCCGTGCGGTTCCCGTTTATACCATTCCATTATCGGTCACCGTGGTGCCACGCCCCGAACATTTCGCGAATGGGAGGCGTTCACGGTGATGAGAGACGGATCCATGCGCACAGTTCTTGTGGTCACCCTGGTGCTGCTATTTTCCACGTCGGGACTCGGCGTGGCGCTTTCCGCTCCCGTAGCTAAGCAGTACGGACCTGCGAACCCCACCAACCTCGCCGTTGCTCGCGGTACTCAGCCGAACGCCGTTCCCAACCCCATTTCTCCCCATCTCCAAATGCCAGCCGAAGGCGGAGACGCCTCGTCCTCGGGCAATCGAGCGGTCACCCCGGCAGCAACCGATTGGGCCGTTTCGGATACTCTCTCGGTGTTCAACAACAGCCTGATTCCTGGAAATTACGAGAACATTGCCTCCGGCACCATACAGGACACCCTCTCCATCGCGTACGACAACCTCTCGGGGAACCTCTACGCGATCAGCTACGAAGGCGTACTCAGTGTGATCTCGGACTCGACCAATGAGGTGACCCACCAGTACCTTGTCTCAACGTTCGCGTATCTCAATAGTATCGTGTTCGATTACAAGGATGACGAGTTCTTCATTTCTCTCACCGGGAACCCCGGAACGGTGGACGTGTTCTCGGCGACGACGAATACTCTCGTGAAAGCCGTGACCGTGGGCGCCGACCCGGTCGGTATGGCGTACGATAGCGCCCTGGGAGAGATCTTCGTCGCCAACGATCAATCGGCTAACGTCAGCGTGATCTCCACCTCGACCAACACAGTAGTAAAGTGGGTGGACCTACCTGCGGAAAGTCCCTATGCGCTGGTCTTCGATCCCGGCGACTCGGATGTGTTCGTAGCGAACTACGAGACCTCCTACACCACGTACGGCAATGTAAGCGTGATTTCCGATGCGACCGATACCGTCGTGGCGACGATCAAGGTAGGTTACGACCCGGACGCGCTGGCCTACGATGCGGGTACATCCCAGGTCTTCGTCGGGGGCTTCTACGACTACGGCCCCCTACCCGGGCATAGCAATGTGAGCATCATCAACGACTCCTCCATGAAAGTGGTCCTCGCGGTGGACGTCGGTAACGGCCCCAACGCAATGGCGTACGATCCGTCCCAGCACGAGATCTTCGTCACCCAGGTGACTAAGAACGTGAGCGTTATCTCCGACGCGACGGACACGGTCGTAGCCACGATCCCCTTGGTTTCGAGCGGGCACGGGGCGGCGTACGATCCCGCGAAGTCCGAGGTCTGGGTCCTCGACGGATTCCCCCTGTACGCCAGCGCGATATCCGACACGACTCACGCGCTGAGCTCGCCGGTCCTGATAGGGTTCAATGCTCGCTACCTCGCTTACGACAGCGCGAAGCAGGAGGAATTCATCGCCGACGACACCTCCAACCTAGTAGCGGTGGTTTCGGACATCACCGATCACGTCGTGACCATGGTTCCGGACGACCATGCGTACACAGCGGTGTACGACCACGGTCAGGGTGAGGTGTGGACCTCCAGCAGCGGTCCCCCGGGCATCACCGTCATCAACGATACCACAAACACGGTCGTGGCAAACTTCACGCTTCCCGGCGGGGAGGGACCCAATGGAATGGCGTACGACCCTGTGCAGGGAGAGATATTCGTGGGCTGCTCGGAGGGCGGGGGCATCAACAATGTCACGATCATCAACGATACCACGTTCGACGTCGTCGGAGCGATCCCCCACGTGGGGTACGTCCCCTGGTCCCTGGTCTACGACCGCGGGAAGGGGGAGGTGTTCGTCAGTAGCATGGAAGGGACCGACGAGCAGGAGAACCTCACGGTCATCAACGCCACGACGGATGCCATCGTGACCACGATCAATCTGGGTGCGACCGCATTCGGCATGGTGTATGACAGCGGCAAGGGCGAGATCTTTACCGCGAACTACGGCTCGCCGAACGTCAGTGTGATCTCGGACGCGGACAACAAGATCATGACGGTCATCCCCACCAGTACTTTCTCGTGGAGTGTCGCCTACGACGCGGCGGACGATGAGATCTTCCTCGGCACGTTCAACGACAATCCGGAGGGCGTAACGGTGATCTCCGACGTCACCAACACGCCGGTCGATTCGATTTACCCGTTGGGATTCTGCCCCACCGCCCTCGCCTATGACCCGGTGGCCCGGGAACTCTTCTCCGCCGACTCCGGCGACGGGTTTCTCGCGATCAGCACCCCCGAAACCCCGGCCCACTACGCCGTGACATTTTCCGAGAGTGGGCTCCCTCCCACCACATCTTGGAGCGTAACGTTCAACTCTACCGTAGAATCGTCCTCCACGACTTCGATCGGCTACAGTGTCCTCGACGGGAGCTACACCTTCTCGGTGGGCACGGAACCCGGCTATACCTCCGCGCCAACGTCCGGGCCTCTCACGGTAAACGGCGGCCCCGTCACCCAGGGTATCGTATTCACGGCGAAGCCTCCCGCCACGTTCCTCATTTCCTTCGTCGAGACCGGTCTCCAGTCGGGTACGGAATGGACGGTGACACTAGTGAGTTCTCCACTTTCCTCGTTGTCCACGACGATCTCGGCCTCTCGGGCGAACGGGAGCTACACCTTCACGGTCGGGGCGGTCAGCGGGTACACCTCCAATCTTTCCGGTGGCACGGTCGTCGTGCTCGGTGCCCCTCGTATGGTCGATATCGGATTCACGCCCGTCACCTCGCCGCCGCCCGCCGCAGGAGGCTCGCCCGGCCTTACCGGCACGGAGCTCTACGGCATTATCGGCCTGGCGGCGCTCCTCGTCTTCGTCGCATTCTTCGTAGTATTCCGTGTCAAGAAGTTCCCTCTCGTATTCGTCGAGTCGGGCCTTCCAGCGGGCACTCCGTGGTCGGTGACTGTCAACCCGGAGAACCGAGTCGGGTCTTCGTCCGTAGCGGAGATCGAGATGTCCGTGTCAAATGGCATGTACACGTTCCGGGTCGAGCCCGTGCGCGGGTATGTGGCGACCCCGATCCAGGGAGAGTTGGAGGTCAGCCGGGGGCGTCGCACCGTGTCCATCAAGTTCGCGCCGCGCGGACCCCCGACCTAGGCCGAGCGAGCGCCGCCTCCTGGTCTCCGTGGGTTCAATTGCCTTTGAACCCACTGGCGAGGTTCCGATGGAGCCGGGGCTTCTCACCCCCGCGCAGTTTAGATGTAGGCTAGGCTAGTTCGGCCTCGAACCATGGCGGAAACTCCCTCGAAGCTGCAGCGGGACGCGGCCCGAAGCATCGTGACCAGGTACCTCAAGGTTCGAGCGGGAGAGAATGCGATCATCGAGTCATGGGACCACACGATGCCGATGGCCTCGGCGATGGTCGATGAGATCCGTCGCGTCGGCGGCCAGGTCCTCCTCGTCCAGAACGACGAGGACGCATGGTGGCGCGCAATCGACCGGGGGCAGACCAAGCTTCTCGGCCAGTCGAGCGCCCCGGAGTGGGCGGCGTTGAAGGCCGCGGACGTGTACGTGAATTTCTGGGGACCGGGCGACGCCGATCGCATCGAGGCAGATTCCGAAGACGCGCTCGACGATGCGTTCGCCTGGAACTGGCCTTGGTACGCCGTCGCCCGGAAGGCGGGGCTTCGCGGGGTGCGAATGACCGAGGGGTTCGCGACGGAGGGACGGGCGAAGAGGTGGGGCCGAGACCGGTCGAAGTGGCAGGAAAGCATGCTGCGGGCAACGCTCGTCGACCCGGAGGAGATCGCCCAAAGCGGAGTTCGCCTCGGCAAAGCGCTCTCCCGCGGGAAAAAGGTGCGAATCACCCACTCCAACGGAACCGACGTAGAAGTCGCCCTGGAAAAGGTTCCCTTCCGGCTGGCCGACGGGAGGCCCCACCCATTTCGCAAAGGAGACCCCGCCTCTGGGATGCTCCAGCAGATGCCCGCCGGGACCCTCGACGTGGCCCTCGACTCCCAAACGGCGGAGGGGAGCTTCCGCGCCAACCGCCGGACAAATATCTGGTGGAACTGGCACGCCGGGGGAACGCTCGAATTCTCGGGTGGTAAGCTAATCTCGTGGTCCTTCGAGTACGGAAAGGACCAGTTTTCCCGCCGATACAAGAGCGGCACCGCGGGCAAGGACCGCGCCAGCACTCTCAAACTCGGGCTGAACCCGGCGGTAAAGGACGTCCCCAATCTAGAGACCATCGAGGGCGGTTCCGTTTCCCTGCAGATAGGGGGGAATCGACTTCTCAAGGGCACCAACGGGTCGAATTTCTTTACCTGGTTTTCGCTCGCCGGCTCCGAGATCGAGATCGACGGAACCCCCGTCATCCGCGCCGGAAAGGTCCTCTAGCTACGCGTCCACTCGCCCAGTTTGGGACCTGATTCATCCGCATTGTCAATCCGTCTGGTTCGACGGGTCGCCGGCCGTACGGCCTTCTTCCCCGCGCGCATAACGTAGATTAGCTGGCGAACGTCCGGAGTGCTCCGGGGCGATCGGCGGTGACGACAGGACAACTTGCAGGGAGGAAGAGCGACGCACTGTGGATCGGCTCCGTCGTAGTGGACTGCACCGATCTTCCGCGAATGATCGCGTTCTGGCAAGAGGCTCTTCACTACATCCCGCGAGATCCGCCGGAGGAGGACGGGGTGGTGCTGAAGGACCCGCAGGGCCACGGGCCGAATCTTTCGTTGAATCTGACTTCGGAGCGCCCGTTGGCTGACTACCGAATTCATCTGGACCTGTATTCGAACGAACCGGTGGCGGAGGTTGAACGCCTCGTGCGACTCGGGGCTACGTTGAAGCGGCCGGCCGACCCAGGACACGACTTCGTCACGCTGGCGGACCCCGACGGAAATCAGTTTGACGTGATCGACAAGAAGAGTTGGCGGCCGGGCCAACGATCCTAGGGCGAAGCCGGGGGGAGGAACTCCGGCGAGCCGCCCGGCTACCAGATGACGACCTGGGCCGGCCCGTCGTGCCGCATGGGCGCGCCCGACGGGATGTGGAAGGCAGCCCAGAACTCGGGAAGGTTCGACACCGCCCCGTTGATGCGGAATCGGCCCGGAGAGTGAGGGTCGATCGAGACCCGCCGTTTCAGCTCCTGATCCCGGACGCTGCCTCTCCAGATCTGCCCGAACGAGAGGAAAAAACGCTGTTCGGGGGTGAACCCGTCGATCGTCGCGCGCGGGGTCCGTCCGCTCGCCAGCCGGCGGTGGAGTGCTTCGAACGCCAGGCTCACCCCTCCCAGGTCGGCGATGTTTTCGCCGGCGGTGAGCTCTCCGTTGAGGTGGAGTCCGGGCAGCGGCTCGAACCCGGAGTATTGTTCGATGATCCGATTCGCCCGTTTTCCGTACTCTCGGGCGTCGGCGGGGCTCCACCAGTCGCGCAGATTCCCCTCTTGGTCGTATTTTCGACCTTGATCATCGTATCCGTGCGTGATCTCGTGGCCAATCACCACGGCGATACCGCCGAAATTGACGGCGTCGTCCAGCGTCGGATCGAAGAACGGCGGCTGCAGGATCCCGGCCGGGAAGAAGATCTGATTCTGGGTGGGGACGAAGTAAGCGTTGACCGTGGGCGGAGTCATATGCCACTCCGATCGATCCACCGTCCCGCCGATCCGCGCGACGTCCCGGTCGATCTCGAATCTCCGGGCCCGTCGTACATTGCCGAGGTGATCTTGCGCGGAGATGCGTACCTTGGCGTAATTTCGGTAGCGGCTCGGATGTCCGATATTCGTCGTGAACCGGTCGAACTTCGTGACCGCTCGCCGCCGGGTGGTGGGGGTCATCCACGGGACCTTTGCCAACCGGGCTCGGAAGACGTTGCGAACGTCGTTGACCAGGGACAGCATTCGGGCTCGGACCTGGGGCGGGAAGTACCGCTCGACGTAGAAACGACCCAGCGCCTCCCCGAGGGACTGATCGGTCCACCGGGTCGCCCGCTTCCAGACGGGCTCGGGGCGCGGTTGCCCCAAAAGTCGACGATGGAAGAAATCGAAGTTCTCCGAATCGAGTCGGGAGTGCAGGTGAGGGGCGCCGTCGTGCAACACCTTCCACTTGAGATAGGATTTCCACTGGGCGACCGGAACCGAACCGAGAAGGCGAGTCAGCTTGGCGAAGAATTCCGGCTGACCGACCACCACAAAGCGGACCTTGCGGACGCCGACTCCGGTAAGGTACTCCTTCCACCGAATCCGCGGGTAACGGCGGGCCAGCTGGTCGACGGTGAATCGGTGGTAATTCTTCTCGGCGTTCCGCAGAGCAGCCCGCTGACGGCTTGCCCGGGCCAGAGCCGTTTCGATCGAGAGGACCGCGCGAGCTGAAGCCCGCGCTCGAGCGGCCAATTCGCCGGCCAGGAGGAACACCCGGCGCAGATGGGTCGAATACTGCCGCCGCAGGGTAGCGAATCGGGGGAGAAGGTAGTAGTCCCGATCGGGGAGCGATAGGCCCCCCTGTACGAGGTAGAGGGCGTAAACGGAACTGTTCTTCCGGTCCGCGCTCACCGCGAAGTCGAATCCACCCGGAACTCCTATCCGATGGAGCCGGGCCAGTAGCCCGGGGATCTCCTGACTGGTTGATACGGCCTCCACCGCGTTCAGATCGGTGCGAATCGGTCCCAGGCCGAGCCTCTCGCGCCGCGACAGGTCCATCGCGGCGGAGTAAAACTCTCCGACCTTTTGCCGGGCGGCCCGGTGGGATCCTTTGTGCCCCTTCGAAGCATCCTCAAGAAGGCCACGAAGCAACGCCAGGTTTCGCTCCCGGAGCTCGTCGAAGCCCGTCCAACTCGACTTGTCCTGCGGAATCGGATGAGTATCGATCCAGTGCCCCGAAGCATATCGAAAAAAGTCAATGGTGGGATCCGCCGTCAGATCCATGTGGGCCACCGAAAATCGAGGGAGGGGGGCATTCGATCTCCTCGACGATTTTCGAGGTCCGGTCCTCGAGGGGCTGCGATCTTCCCGGCGACCAGAGGATGGCATCTCTCCGCTTCCGGAACGCAGGATTCCTGCGGCCCAGATTAAGGTGCGCCGAGGCGTCGAGCGGCCGGCCGGCCAGGGTTCCAATGCGGGCGTACTGCCCCCTCCCGTCCGCGCCACCGGGGAACTACTGCTGGTGGGAGCCTACTTCCGAGTCGGTACAATTGGGATCGAACCCTCCGAACAGATCGGGCGCTCGGGACAGGCCGGGGTATGCACAGTTTGGGCGACGCCCCCGGGGCCCCGAGGAGCCGAAGCGCCTAGGACCCAGGGGGTCGATAGGGTTCGGTGGTCGCTCCCGCGGGGACGGGTGCACCGGACCCGGCGGTCGCGAGCCCTCGACGCCGGGCTCGGTCCACGAAGGCAGAAAGAAAACTCTCCTCCTGACGGGGCGTGATCCAACCTTCCCGACGGAGGGTCCGGAGACCGACTTCGAGCCGAGGCAGGACCTCGGGGTCGACGAGCACATCGGCGGCGCGGGTAAGCTCCTGTGTCGCGGCCGAGAGCCACGGGTCCTTGCGCAGCGCTTCCTCCATCGTCGTGCGGAGCACTTTGTCGAATTGCGCGGTCCGTGGTTCGACGGGCAGCACGAGGCCGCCGAACATCTGCCGGAGGGTCCCGCCGAGGCGTTTTTCCGAGAGGACCCGCATCGGGGGGAAGACCAACTGCCGGATCCCGGCGGGGCCGCGCAGGCTCGCCACCCACAGCGGGAACCAGACCACGCGGATCCCCGCCAGATTCTCGACCGGAATGAAGTACCCCGCGAGCAGGTTCTTCTGTGTGGATCGGGCCGCGATCTGTCCGTCGATCGCCTGCAGCACATCGGCCCCGGCAGCAGAGAACTCGTCCCGGAACAGCTCTCGGTCGGCGAGCGCCCGGGCGAACCGCTGCTCGATCTGGGTCACCTTGCCCACCGCGTGCTCGAGGTCGGCTCGCTCCTTCGCGTGAATACGCTCGATCTCCTTGCGGCTCTCGGCCCCGTCTCGGTTCGCATCCCGCGCTCGGGACTCCGCTTGCGCCCGCCGCTGGGCGTGCATGTTCCCCTCGGTCCGGCGGTGTTGGGATCGGAACGAGAGGGTATCCGCCGTGGCGACCGTCGCCTCGGAACGTGCGATCGTAGCCTGCGCCTCCCGCATCCGGAGGACGTGACGTTGGATCTCGGCCCGGTGGGCGGTCTGCAATGAGGCGATCTCCGCGTCCGCCTGGGCGGACGCCTCGGCGACGCGTTCTCGAGATTCGGCTTCGAGGCGGCGGTACTCGTCGTCCAACCCCCGCTCGGACTCGGCCACCTGGGTCTGCACGCGGCTCCGCATGTTCCCGAGCTTCTCGATGTCCGAGTCGAATCGGTCCAGCCATCGGTACATCTGCTCGACCGCCTCGCGATACCAGATCACATCGTGCCGGGCGGGGAGGAATCCCGCGTGGGGGGACTGAGGATCGCTGCGCAGATCGCTATGGGAGAGCACATCGAACAGCAGCGGCGGGTCGACGGGCAGGAACCCTTCGACCGTCAGTACTTCGGCCCCCGGGTCATGGGCGAGCTGCGGGAGTAGCTTCCGCATTCGATCGAGGAACTCGGGCGGTGGCAGATTTCCGGAGAGCAGGGTGGTCCCTTGTTCGAGATCGGGGAGCAGTGTGTAGCGAAACGATCGCTTCCACACTCCGGTTCCGTCGAAGATGGCCACTGCGGGCGCGCTACGGCCCGGTAACACGACAAGGGGCCAGAACAGGTTCGCGACCCCTTCGATCTCCTCCTCGGTTCGAGAGACGATCCGGTGCAGCAGCCGCCGGCGGTCGGCTTCGACGGCCAGCAGGATGGTGGCCAGCAGCGTGGGCTCGGGAAGTTCGTGGACCCCTCCGGCTTCGTCGGTGACCATCGCGAATCCGAGGGTGACCTCGTCCGGCTGCCACGCCGGGGGAGGCTGCATCATCGACCCGCGGATCGGCTGTACCTGCGCGACTCGCTCCGCCAGCTGATCGAAGGATTCCTCCACGGGAGGATGTATCGACCGACGCCCTCGGGAACGCGGACGGGGCTTTTCAGGAGCCGCGGGGGGCGACGGATCCCCCGTAGAGGATGAAGCGACGGAAGGGGTCGGCGGCGGAACCGGAGTCTCCGTGGGAGACTCAGAGCCGCTGGACGCAGCCTCCCGGGGGGCTTCGCTCGGCTCGGACGGAGCGGAATCGGATCCGCTGCCGGGAGACCGCTTTCTCGCGACCACCGAGAGTAGAAGGGGCCGCCCCGAGGTATAAACCTGCGGCCGGCCGCGTGGAACCAGCGAGGGGGAGACCCGCGCCACCGTCAGAGGTTCGTCCGTGCTAAAACGACACAGAACCGTTCCGGATTTTTCTTAGGCCCGGACGCCGGCTCTGCCACCTCACGTCGCTCGGCCGGGGGATTTCTCCTCCCGAAAGTTTGAGTCGCGCGGATCCGTGGCCAGATTCCGGGCATGTTCGTCGGCTCGAGTGACTCTTCCAGGGAGACGGGAATTCGCCCGAATCGGGCGGAACCGGTCGCAAAGATACAAAGAGGGGTCTCGGGAATATACCCTCGTGGGACGTTGGACGGGGCTCCCGCCCGTGATGCTCGCCGTCGTCGTCGCGGTTCTCGTTCTCGGCAGCTCGTCGGAGTCACTGGCCGGGGTCCCTCGGCTCGGTTCCCACGACCCGACCGCCCTCTCACCCGGGGCGCATCTCGACGCGGGACCCGCGCCGTGGCCCACGTACATGGAGAATCCGGCTCGGACCGGGGCGAACTTCGGGGAGCGGGCCATCACCCCCGCCAATGTTGGGAACCTCACACCCATCTGGTCGATCGCCGACAACGGTTCCGATTTCAGCGCGCCGATCGTCGTGAACGGCACCCTCTACTACGGGTCGTGGAACGGCAACGAGACGGCCGTCAACCTCTCCACGGGCGCGATCGAATGGCGATCGTACCTGGGGGTCGATACCGCCTGCGGCGGATACACCCCGATGGGAATCTCGTCCACCCCCGCATACCTCGATGGGACGATCTACCTGGGGGGCGGGAACGGATTCTGGTATGCGCTCAACGCGACCACCGGGGCCACCGAATGGAAGTACCTCGTCGGCACCGGTGCGAACGGGTCGTACAACTGGGCCAGCGCTTTGGTCTACCGCGACGCCTTGTACATCGGCGTCTCCAGCTGCTTTGACGACCCGCTGATTCCGGCCGGGCTGCTCGAGGTGAACCTTACCGGACCCCACACTCCCAGCCACGTCTTCCATTCCAGTCCGACGGGACTCACCGGCGAGTCGATCTGGACGAGCCCGGCGGTCGATGCGAGGAACAACACGATCTGGGTGACGACCGGCAACGAGAACCCCCCCGGCTACCCGATCTACGCGAACGCGGTCGTCGCGCTCAACGCGACCACCCTGAACGTCACCGGCTCCTGGCAGGTTCCGAACGTCGCCGGGGAGGACGCCGATTTCGGATCGACGCCGGTGCTTTTCCACACCACCTCCGGCACCCCCCTGGTCGTCGCGACCGACAAGAACGGGATTGCCTACACCCTCGATCGAAGCAACGTGACCGCGGGGGGAACGTGGGGTCCGGTCTGGTCCGACGTAACGAACGGTGGTTTCTCGGGGGCGACGTTCGACGGGCATCTGCTCTACCTGGCCGGAGGCAGCTCCGTCTACGCGGTCGACCCCGGGAACGGAACCGTCGTGTGGGGGGTGGGGATGGACGGTGGTGGGACGATCTATGGGTCGCTCACCTGGGCGAACGGGCTCGTCTTTGCGGCGGGCGGGTCGGAAGTGGAGGCGATCGATGCGGCCAACGGCACGGTCGCCTGGAACGCGACGCTACCGGGGGGAGAGGACAGCGTCACGGAACCGGTCGTCGCGGACGGCCGCCTCTTCGTCGCCAGCGGAGATTACGGGACTTCCGGACACCTGACGGCCTACGGTCTGCCGGACACTCGCCTGTACTCCGTCACATTCACCGAGAAAGGACTTCCCCTCGGGACCCGATGGTCCGTGACCGCCGGAGTGACGACGGTCGCCGCCACCACCGCGTCTCTCGCATTCCACGAACCGAACGGCACGGTAGGATACGCGGCGAATCCGTCCGTCCCCTACCTGGCCCAAAAGAACGCCACCGGAGCAGTCCTCGTCGCCGGCCTCGCGATCGCACTTTCCATCTCATACAACTTTACCGCACTCGTCACGTTCTCGGAGTCCGGTCTGCCGTCGGGGACGGGCTGGGCGGTCGGCGTCCTTCCCTCTGTGGGACCCGCCCAGGCGAACCGGTCGAACGGCGCGACGATCACGTTCCGAGAGCCGAACGCGACGTTCCGATGGTCGGCGATGCCGCCCGACGATTATTCGGCCAGTCCGTCGAACGGTTCATTCCGTGCCCGTGGGACAGCGATCGTGGTTTCCGTCCGCATGGAAGCCGCCCCAGCCCCCGGCCCAACCCTCGCGGAGTACGGGCTGCTCGCGGCGGGAGTCGGAATTCTTCTGATCGCAGTGGCCATCGTCGTGCGAGCCCGACGGCAACGAAACTCGGTGAGGGGTCCCCCGTCGACGGTGCCCGGTCCGAACGATGCCCGTGGGCCATCCGGACCGCCACCCCCTGCCGGTTAGGGTCCGGCCGTCGACTCCCGGCCAAGCTCTCGATGAATGGTACGGCTGTTCCGTACGATTCGACCGACTCGTCCCTAAATGCGTAGTACCCCCTCACCGCTGGGAGCGCCGAGGCGCAAGCCTCCGGAGCAACACAGCATGGCGAAGAGATGGCTAGTTGGATTGGTGGCGGCGATTGCGGTCGTCTGCATGGCCGGGGTCGGCTTTTCTGCATTTACCGCGTCGGCGGTCGTCTACGGGAACGCGAGCGCGGCGTCGGTCGGCTTGGATATCCAGGCGACCGAGGCGGTCGGATGCTTCTACTACGGGCACGACGTGGCCGCCCCGGGCAACGTTTCGTTCTCGAACGAGAACGAGCAGCAGACCGCGATCACGCTCAACGTCGCGAACCTAACCCCTGACGACATCTGCCAGGCGTACATCGAAATCCAGAACGTCGGGACCCAGCCCCTGAACGTCAGCATCACGCTCTACACGGCGGGATCGGGCGGAATCTGTGGCAGCGCGTTCCAGACCGACTGCTACGATGTCTTCACGCTGTCCGGCATTGAGAGCAGTGGCTGGTTCTACTACAGCGGGAGCCCCACGGCCCCCGGACCTGCGGACGTCTCGGTGAACTTCACCGATCTCGCCCCGGGCGCGTCGTACTTCGATGCGATTGGGATCGACATCCCGCCCGGATCCGACGACGGCACCCCCTCGGCCGCCTCGTTCGCCCTAGTCTACTCGGCGACCGTCGGGTTCGACACCGCGTAAGCGGGCGTCAGCCTTCGAAGCGACCGACCAAACCTTTTCCCCCCGCGGGGGCGCGGGACCGGGTCCCGTGCCCTCGCCTCCTTCTATCTGGGCCTCAGCGACCTCCTCTCGTCAGGAAATTTGAAGGAGTTCGTACCCCGCGGGATGGAACTCGGGCCCGGGCGTATTGAAATGCCGATGCGACGTGGTCGAACCGGGACGAAAAAGATGGCGGATGACCCCCGCGAGGTTCAATGTCCCGCCTGCCAGTCGGCCGTAGCCGTGGAACCCTCCTGGCGACTCGTCCAGTGCCCTCGTTGCCGCACAATGATCACTCGAATGGGCGAGGATTCTTCGTTCGATTGAACCCGAAGCGTGACGGCCGCATGGTCGGACGGGTCCGTTCCGCTCCGCGAGGGGCGGGATCAAACGTGGTTGGATTCGAGGATCCGTGGGCCGGCGTATCGTACGTCGCTCTCGATCTGGTGGGCCGCGACCTCGGCCCGACGGCGAGCGTCCGCGGTCGTCGGCCCTCGCGCGACCGCCACTCCGAGCCGCCGGTCGGGGTAGCCTTCGGGTTTCCCGAAGAGGTACACCCGCACTCCCGGTTCCGCTAGCGCTTTCGAAAGGTGACCGAACTCCGGCGCTAGCCCCGTCCCAGCGGCGAGGATCACGTGGGCGGCGGTCGGGACCGTGGGTTCGGGACCGACGTACGGCAGGCCCAGGATCGCCCTGGCGTGCAGGGCGAACTCACTGTTCCATTGGCTCCCGAGGGTCACGAGCCCGGTATCGTGGGGGCGCGGCGAGACCTCGCTGAAGTAGACCGAGTCGCCCGCCACAAAGCACTCGACACCGAAGACACCGAACCCGCCCAGGACGTCGGTGACCGCCGTGGCGACCTGCTCGAGCTTCGCCACGGTCGCCGGCGGAAGGTCGGCCGGCTGCCAGCTCTCGTGGTAGAGCGTCCCCGGGCGGGCATGGCCGATCGGCGCCATCACCGAGGTTCGGCGTTCTCCGTGGGCATCGTAGTGCCGCACCGCGAGCATCGTCACCTCGAGGTCGAAACGGATGAACTCCTCGATCATGATCCGAGGGTTCGCCACGCGGCCGTGCTCGGACGCCTCCGCGTACGCTCGCTCGAGCTCTCCGGGTGAGCGGACGACGCTCATCCCGTGGCCCGAGCTCGACATGATCGCTTTGAACACGCACGGGAACCCGATCCGCTCCGCCGCCTCTCGAGCGGCGGCGATATCGTTCGCGAGAGCGAATCGGCTTGTCGGCACGTGCGCCGTCCCGTCGGCCAGCACCCGGATGCGTTCGCGATCCATCGTCGTGCGCGCGGCGGCCGCGTTCGGGATCACGGTCCACCCTTCCGCCTCGAGGGCGACGAGCTCCGCGGTCGCGATCTGCTCGATCTCGGGAACGATGACGTCCGGCGCCTCGGCCTCGACCAGCGCCCGGAGCGCGGCCGGGTCCGTCATCGGGAGCACCCTCGAACGGTGGGCGACTTGCATCGCCGGCGCGTGGGCGTACCGGTCGGCCGCGATCACTTCCGCCCCGAGGCGCATCGCTTCGATCGCGATCTCCCGTCCGAGCTCGCCGCTTCCGAGCAGGAGGATCCGAGGGGCGTTACCGACCTCGGGAGTTCCGATCCGATCGCGGAACACCACTCCGGCGCCGGTGCGGGGGGAGGACATGCGAGCCGGAGCAGCCCGCGCGGCCCATATGGCCCTTTGCTCGGCGTGTCTCCCACTCCTGCCCGAGCGCTCGGGGCTCGAGCCGCACTCACCACCGGTCGGGAGTCGGGTCGGTCGCTACTCCCAGTCTTCCTTCCGCCGGCGGAAGGCGAGCAGGATGAGGATCGCTCCCAGTACGATCAGAACGATCGAGATCAGGTCGAGGGTGCTGAAGCCGGACGTCACCGTGTAGCTGAACACCATCCCCTGGGCGGTCGACCCACTGCAGGCGTAAAGCAGGTACTGAGTATTCGAGCTCAACGTAACCGAGAACGAGCCGTTGGAACCGCTGCCCTGCCCCACGATCCCGCTCGGAGACGAACAGCTCGGGCTGCCGGTGATGAGATAGACCATGGAGGTGGAGTTTCCGCCAGACCAGCTGATCGTCGCGGTCACCGAGCTCAGGGCGGTCGGCGCCAGGGTCAGCCCGGATCCCGCCGGCACGGTCTGGGTCACCGTGCTTCCTCCGATGGCGAAGGCGGCGACGAGGAGGAGAACCCCGATGGCGAGCAGGACGATCCCTCCGATCAGGGGACCGCGGCGAAGTCGCCGAGGGGGGCGCTCGGCGACAGAGGGTGTCGTCGTTACGGAGGGGCCGTCGTAGCGCATCGAGTAGTCGGGCGCAACGACTCCACTCGGCGCTTCAACCGGCGGGGCAGTTCGGTTCCCCATCGCGGGAGCGGGCAACCAGCCACCGGGGGCTGCCGACGGCGGCCGGGAGAACGCGCTCGGGAGCACCGCCACCTCCGGGAGCGGTGAACCGCATTTCCAGCAGGTGGAGGGTCCGACGGGATTGGGGAGTTGGCAGCGGGGGCAGACGACGTAGCGCGGGTTTCCGGGACTCATAGAGGCTCTCCGCGGACCGGCCGACCGGCAGATTCCCGGATGGGCTCCCGAGCGACCGGGGAGCCGACTGCTGGCTTTGGAACGGGAACGATCGCCGGGCCCCCGCCACCGTGCATGCCCGCCGCGAGGCGAACGAGCCCCTTGAATCTATCGATGACCCGGGCGCCCCGGATGACCCCGGGGAAAGGCGGGGCGAACAGCGATACGGTTCCGGGGAGTTCGGGTGATGGGGGATTTACCGGCACTATCCGGTCGGCGGCCGCGCCAGATAGTTCAGCTCGTCGAATGTGAGGGCGCCCTCGGTCAGGAGACGGAAAGTTCCTCGGGTCTGGATCTCGGCCGACGCGCGACGGAGCAATCCAAGGGTCGCGTAGGAAGCGGCCGGCCCGAAGCTGACTCGCTTCACACCGAGGCGCGCGAGCTCCGGAAGCGCGGGAAGCCCCGGTCGCACCATCACGTTCACGGGGAATTCGAGCCGCGCCACGAAGTCAGCGATCCTCGCCGCATCCGAGAGGCCCATCGGATACACACAGTCGGCACCCGCATCGCGGTAGAGGCGCGCCCGTCGCACGGCTTCTTTGAAACGGGCGGACGGAGTTCCCGGCGCGTTTCGAAGAGCGTCCGTTCGAGCATTGATGACCAGAGGCACCCCAACGGAGTCGGCCGCGGCTCGGACGGCCCGTACCCTCGCCACCTGCGTGGTCGCCGAAAAAAGGCCGTGTCCTGCGGGCCGCAAATCCTCGAGATTGATCCCTACCGCGCCGGCGCGGATCACGGAGCGAACGGTCGCGCGCACGGCGCGGAGCGAGCTCCCGTACCCCGACACGATGTCGGCGCTCACCGGGACCGAGAGCCGCTCGGTGATCGATGCCACCGCGGTGGCGTATTCTCGCCACGGCATCGACTCACCGTCCGGGTGCCCGTGGGACACCATCACCCCCGCGCTCGACGTCGCCACCGCCGGAAACCCGGCGTCTTCGAACAGGCGGGCACTCGCGACGTCCCACGCATTCGGGAGGACCAGCGGCGTGGGGCCGTGATGCATCGATCGGAAGGATTGCGCCTTCGCGGTGGGCGGGTTCATCGCTGCGGGGACGGGTTGGAACGTCATAACGGGCCGGCGCTCGCGAGAACACGGACGCCAGAAGACGACCGCGAGCCGGCCCCCGATCGTAGGTTCCGGGGCGCGCGAAAATGGTACAAAATAAGACCCAGAGTTTAAGTTCCGGTTCCGCGGACGATTGAACAATTCGGCTCGAAGCCTCCGGAAGACCGGGGCCTCGTGGAGGAATGGAAAGTGCTACGAATGGGGACCTCGGGGAGTTCGCTGACGCGGGGAATGGACTGGCTGCGGCTCGGGCTGGTCGCCGCAGCCAACGCGCCGCAATCCGCGGTGTCCGCGACGATGGCTCCGCTCGATGAGACGGCCGGGATCGCCCTCGCGGCCGCCGGCGCGGCCGCCGCGGCGG
>JBAUAJ010000151.1:0-35192 GCA_049675585.1 Thermoplasmata archaeon | reverse complement strand
CGCCGGTAGATGTCCCGGAAGTGTCGGGACCGAAATTGGCCCCGTTGTTTGGTACGAAACCCGCGGCGAGTCCAACCGGCGAGACTGTCACGAATGGTGCATTACTTAGACCTGCGAACGCGACCATACTTCTCCCCTCGATGCCGCACCGAGCAGCAAGGGCGACAGGTACTTATGAACTACTATACGTGGGAAGAATGTATTCTACCCAGCGAAAACGCGTCCGACGGTTCGTGAGCGCACGGCAAGGAAGCAGCCAGCGTCCGGACCTCAATGTGTCCCGAGTCCGGAGACGGGTACGCTCGTTGAGAGCCGACGAAATGCCGAATGGATTTACTGATCTCCGCTGCAACGCGTACACAGATCATTGTAGAGAGTAATGGGTGCATCACGATGAACTGCCGGGGGTGGTTCGAGATAGATTCGACACTCGAAGGGGCAATGCACTGAGTCGCTTCTCCCTCATGGGACCGACTATGAAAAATTGACCCCAGCGAAAATCGCACGAATCGAGGTCGGATTTCTCGTGGACTCCGGCCAAATGAGAACACCTATCAAGCGGTCCCCCACAGCAAACGCGGCCCATCCACCCCAAACGGTATTCCGTCAGAACAGCAGTTCGTTACCTCGCTAATCCTGGTATGTGCTAGGTCGTCTGAACTCCTGTCAAAGACGGCGCTACGAGTTTTGCCGGATCGCCCTGTCACTCGACCTATTCAGTAGAGCGCGGACACAAACATGCCCCGGGTCATGGATTCAATCGAGGTTTGGTGATTTGAACCAGAATCGGGAGATGACCCGGGCGCTCAGTATAGTGCGTGAAACATGCCTAACGCTGTCGCTCTCGGCTGTTAAATTAGCGGGCGCAAAGCCATGAGTCGCGAAGACAATTGACTCACCCCGGGGCGATCCCGACTCCGTAATCCGGCCCGAGGCGGGGGAAGCTGCGAAACCGACCACATGGCCGACCGCGAAAGTGTAGGTCCCGTTTCGGAGGTAGAGCACAATCGTCGTGCTCGTCGATGTGACTGCGGACCCGCCCGCGGTGACCTTCCACATCGTGCCGCCTGGGAGACCCGACTCGGTGAACGTCACTGCGGAATCGTAGCGCACTTGAAACGTCTCGCCATGCGAAATCGTGTTCGAGCCGCTCGCCGGGACCGCCTCCCCCGCCAGCTTCACGAGAGTGGTGAATGTCCCAACTGAGAGTACCGAGTAGGTGTATGTTCCCGGGGTTAGATGCTTGAAGACGACCTTGTCGGTCGTTGAGCAGAGGGTAGATCCAATCGTCACGCACCAGTGGGTCCCGGACGCGAGGCCGAGCTCGTGGAGCACGATTGAGTACGTCATGCCCCGAACGAATATCACCGACTCCGTCAGACTCGCTCCATGCACAGTGATAGAACCCGCCGGCGCGAGGCCGGAGACCCGGTAAGACCCCTCACTCTGCAGGAGGTAGGCATGGGTGCCGTTCGTAATGCTTGCGAAGGTGATTGAACTCGCGAGGGTGGTTTCCACTGTCCCATCGAACGTCGCGGACCACTCAGTACCTGACCGCAACCCCGTCTCGGAGAAGCTGACGTTGTACAACGATTCAGGGCTGGCCCCAATCACGCTCACGTCGGACGATCCATAGTCGGAGACGAAGACCTTGCCCGCTGGGGAATCGACCACTTCGGCGGAGGGCTGGGACCCTGTAGGGACAGACCGAAGAATTGTGTTCGTGGCGCCGTCAATAATCGTCACGTTGTTAGAATCCTGGTTAACGACGTAGACGTACCCCGTCCCGGCGTCCACCGCTACCGCGGTCGGAAAATCTCCAACCGGAATTGTGGCGACTACCAAGTTAGACTGGCCCGAGATTACACTCACGTTATCGGAATATAGGTTCGCGACGTACAAATCGCCATTCACCGAATCGACTGCTAACGCACGCGGGGTCGATCCAACGGCGATGGTACTGGTGAGCTGATTGGTTTCCCCATCTACGACGGCAACCTCACCGGTGTTGTTCAATGGCATGTAAATCTCGCCATTCCCAAGGTCTACCGCCAAAGACCAAGGTTGCCCCCCCGGATCTGGAATCGTGGTGAGAATCGAATTGGAGGCACCATCGATTACCGTGACGAAGTAGTTTCCGGCGTAATCTCCTGCGTAGATATCCCCATTCGCCGCGTCGACCGCCAGGGAATCGACAGATGCTCCTACAGCAACTGAGCCTATGTCTAGGTGGGTGCTCGAATCTAGCACGCTGACGTTACCCGAATAGAAATTTGCAACGTACACGTCCCCATCTACACCATCTACGGCAATGGCGCAGGGCCCGTCACCGACGGGGACAGTTGTCGAGACCGTATTCGTGGTCCCTGAAACGACGCTGACGTTGGCGGATCCGCTGTTTGCAACATAGACGTCACCGGATGTGCCGTCGACGGCTAGCGCATCCGGGTCGAGGCCGACTGTCAGGGTCTTGAGTATGGATCCCGTCTCGCCATTGATGATAGTGACGTTAGAAGAATCCAGATAGGCGACGTAGACATCCCCGTTGGCGGGGTCGAATGCAATGGCGGAGACGACACCATCAAATGGACTAGTTGCTGGACTTGGGTGGCCAGCCGCCGGGGCTAAGGGCGCGACGGAGTCGGTGCCAACCATTTCTGCTCGAAAGTGGCCAGGGGTCAGAGCGAAATCGAGGCCACCTACGACGATCAGAACTGAAATAACAATCACACAAACTGCGCGCCCTTGAACCATGTCTTGCGCCTCGAGCGCCTTATCGATATATTGGCATATTAATGTACCTCAAATAAAAGGCCTGAATATTCCAACAATCTTCAGTTTCGACCTCAACTCACACCATCTACCGCATCGATCCCCCGTCGAATTCCAAGCGATGGGGCGACGATTCGCCCCGCAAGGTGTATTGGGGTACCTTGTGTCGCAAATCCCGAGCAACTGACTCCCCGAGTCCCGTTAAATAATAAACCTTGAGCCGGCGGGGCTGCCCTGAGACGTGTCTTCGATCGGTCTCTAGCACTCCGGCGGCCTCAAGTCGCGACAAGACCTTCGCGAGTGTTCCCTGACGGACATGAAGAGTATCGGTCATACCTTTCTGTGTGTGCCCGACCGTGGCTATCTCTTCTCTTCCGAGCCGACCGAGCGAGAATAGATGCGAGATTACTCGACCAGCCGTCGCGGCGGGCTCCGACGGTTCAAGACTGACCGTCGCTCTGGTGACATCCTCAGGCTCAACCGGTCCGGGGACCTCTCTTCTGTCCCGAGCGGGGCGCACGGGCTCTGAACTCACAGCTGAATCTTCGTTGGTCTTGGGTGCTTTCCGTCTCAAAAGTGCATGAGTAATCCAGCCGACGACCATTCCGCAGAGGCCCGTCACTGCTAGTTCGAGCCAAATCAACGGCGAATCCCCGGGCAGAGGTATGTTCGGGAACACATGAGAGACTTGTCCCTTGAAGGTCTCTCGCGGTGCGCAAATGATATGCTATTTTCCGCAGTTCTATTGATTCCCGGGAGTTCTCGGGGACTCGTGGTCTCCGGACAGTTCATTGATCCATTGCTCACCCTCCCTGCGTCGCCGCCCATCCCGAACGCGAACTATCCCCCAGCTTACTGCAATCAGACCTGCGACGACTGAAACTAACGCAAAACCCAAGAACCAGCTGCCACTTGTTGGCTGAGACGGTGGGACACCAGTTACTTCTATGATGATCTCGGTGGTTGATTGGTTCCCCTGACTGTCCTGCACCTGAAGGGCAACCTCGTAGTTCCCAGCTCCATTGTAGGTGTGGGTCGGGTCTTGCAGGGTTGAGACCGGAGAAGCATCGCCAAAGTTCCAATCGAACGAGTAGGGCGGTTGTCCTCCCTCTCCTTGACCCACGAAATCGACCCTTAGCGGTGCCGTCCCACTGGATTCCTTCGCTGCTGCGAGCGCTTCGAGACCGATTGTGACATTCAGGTAAAGTTTCGCAGTCCCTCCGATGCTATCGTGAACTGATAACTCGACCTCAAAGGGACCATTTGTCTCGTAAACGTGGGAGATCTCTGTGAGATTCCCGCCGGTTCCGCCGTCGCCGAACGTCCAACTAAATGTGTAGGGAGGCGTCCCTCCAGCGGCGGCCCCGGAGAAGTTAACTTGCTCACCGAGAACGGCTGGATTGGGGGTGGCTAGGAGCGAGGAGATTGAGAGCGGGTTGTAGACGTGAAGGCGAAGAGACGCGCTCGACTCATGTCCTTCCGAATCGTTGAGCCAAAGCCTCACTGAGTAGTAGCCAATCGAGCTGAATTCATGACTTGGATTCGCTAACATGCTTGAGCCGCCATCGCCGAATTTCCAGCTATAATCGAAGGGGCCCTCGCCACCCCTAAACGACGCGTCGAACGTACAGACCGCGCGGGGATCGGGCGACGATGGAGTCGCATCAATTACTAACCCAGCTATCGGGGGGTTTGAGCCCCAGCTCCAGGTATCGTTGAAATTCCCTGAGGCCCCGTACTCGCGATCCCCACCAAACATCAAGATGAGAGAGGAGGAGGAATTCTCTGCAAGACTCTGACCATATCGTCCAGGCGGGGCAGTACCACGAGTTATGTTGGTCCACGTACCGTTCACGAATGTCCAGGTATCGTTGAGGAAACTACTTCCTCGATAACCGCCAAACAACAGTACCCCACCATCAGAACCATCCTCAACCATCCTTTGGCCAGAACGAGCGGAGGGACCCATTCCGGAGAGTGAAGTAACGTTAGTCCACTTTCCATCGGAAAAGGTCCATGTCTCATTTCCTCCCGCCCCCCCATAGAATACGACCTCCCGATTTTCCGAGTCGTAGGCGACCACGCCGCCAACACCTGAAGGTCCAGGGATGAAGTTTGTACAATTCGAGCCGCAGAACGGCGTCCAGACTCCCCCCGAATACCTCCATGTTCCTTGGCCGTCGGTTAAGAGCACATACCCGTCGGCCAGGTCGTCGGCGATCGCGAACGAAAGGAGCGCATCTGAGTAGTCGAGCGGGCCTCCTCTAGCATCGATTTGATGCCACCTGCCATGAGAGAATGACCAAGTATCGTTACACACGGAACCACCCGGACCTCCGGGGCATTCCGCCCATGAAGTTCCCCCGAATGCGAGGACGTACCCGTCCTCGGCGTCGTAGGTCATCACCATGCCGTAGCGCGCGATAGGTCCAGGGCCAGCACTATCCGTAATGTTCTGCCAGTGGCCACCTGCAAAAATCCAGGTGTCGTTCAGAAAGTGAGCCGAAGAGCTTTGGCCCCCAAAGAGCACTTCGTAGTGGTCGGCTTGGTCGAAGGCCATCGCCGCCCAATCTCGGGCCGGGGGACTTGGGCCACTTGTGAGATTGGTCCAGGAGGGACTGACAGCTGGCCCCAAAGTTGACACTGTCGCCCCATCGCAGGAAGGCGATGAAGCCGATCCCAGACGGCAGCGTGCGGCGTTCGGGTCGACTGTTAGTCCCACTATAGGCTCGAGGGCTCCGTTTCGATCCGATTTTGTTAAGGGAATCGTCATGGCTTTGCCGGAAGCAATCAGCTCACCGGAAGGTTGATTCGAACGGGGACTTGCGACGAGACCGGCGAGCGCGACCATGAGTACGATCGCGACGGTTGCGTGTATGGTCCACAAGCTCATGGTGGCAATTCTCCAAGCGCTTTACGGTGCTCGTGTATAATGAATCTCTCGCGAATATACGGCATGAATACTCCGCGCGGGGGCCTACGAGGTCGAGCAATCAGTGCCCCCACAGGACCGAGTATGCTGAAGGGCGCGTTCCCGGGGGATTCGAAGTTAACTGCGGCCCGGACGCCCCGAGGAGGTGGCGAAATATTCTCCCCAGCGATGATTGGGTCGACTCGATTTTCTCCCGACGGCTATTCCGCAGAGCCGTTCGGGCGGAATGGGCGAGGTCCCTTCGAGGGACCGACCCGCTCGTCGATGTGATTGCAATGAGCGGGACTGGTCCTCGCCCCTCTACACTGTAAGGACCGGTGCAGGGCCGGTCTGGTCTCTGTTGGTGGAGCTTGGCGAGGCTGGCAGGCCTTCGCGCTAGGGGCCGACCAGGGAGCGACGGGGGGAGGGCGGTCAGGGAGCCAGTGGGCCCCTTCGCGCGCGCGTCCGCCCACGACCCGGGTCCGGCACTGTACGTAATCCCCCCGTATAATCACATCCGTAATCGTGGCGGTCGTCCTCCCGTCTTCGGGGCGTAATCGCCGGAATGCAGCTAGGCAATGTACGGCGTAATCACGTAGTAAGGCTAGCACTCAGGATCATCGAGCCTTCACTGAAGCTCCCTCGAGCTCTGGAAATGAGATGAGCGCGACCCCCGGCTCGACTCAGTTGCCGGGACACACTCACTGGTAGATACGTCGAGACACCGATGACCGGCCGGTAGTCAGGGTGTTCCCGGCTATGGCCATGCCGCGAGGGCTTCACGCTACGAAGAACCATTGAGTCAGGACGCAAACCCCGCCGCGCGACGCATTGTCTCCACGTAGTAGAGCAAGTCGCACTTCTATCTTCGCGATTCTTCGAAACACCTCGAGTGCCCCCATCCAAGTCGGCGGAGTTCGTCCAAAATTACGTGGTGTTCTGGACCATTCGGACTCACAAGGATAGGTTCGTTGCAGAAAGTGCAACGGTAACAGATTGCTAGCTTGTTTTCTGTTTCCGACACGCCGTCCGAGTGGCCATCGCTGTAACCCTTGTTCCAGGCTCGATGGTAAGTCGCTTCCTCGTCACGTTCGGCGACCCCTAGGTTTTCACGAATCAACTGTCCCAGACTCTTCCCGGTCTTGGTGCTCAACTGGTCGAGTCGACCCCGGTCTTTGAGAGGGAGCCTGAACGAGACGGGCGGATTCGACATGGGTCTTAGGTTCTCACTCCGCTTGGGCTCGAGCGGGTCCTTGATGCCAAGATCTCTCTCAGAAGGAGGCGGCTCAAGGCTGGGGCAATCATCTCCAACTCATCGAGGTTGGAGACAACCTCGATAAGATCTAGGGCTGCGGACCCTAGCGGAAGCACTTCTCGAGACACCCGCTGCAACTCCGCAATCTTGTGATGGCCCATGACTTAGTGAGCCGCGGCAGTTTCAAGTGATAGAGAGGAATAGCCCCAAGGCGAATGTCACGATCCCGTCAGCGAAGGAGGTTCGATATCCGACGACTCGGGGCGGCCACACTGGCCGCCTTGGTCGACACAATCATGGCAACCGCGTCACGACTTTGGCCGTTCCTCAATTCTGGGGCGATCACGAGGGCGTTGCGGAACGACCACTCGGTCGGGCAAGTAGTTCGGGCTGACCTTCCGTCTGGTTACCTCAATGGGTCCGGCTTCCGTCATTTCATTCGGGCAACAACAAAGGATCTCAGGCCCGTCCCGGCGATTGCCGTTGTAGTGCGACTCAACGGCGGTCAGGAAGAGATACTTCGGCCCCATCACGTCGAAATCATTGTGCGTGCAACCCAGACCGGTGCTATCCTCGCAAGTGCGCCAATCCAATACCTCCCTGCAACCGCCGGCCACTGTGGGACAATCGTGATCGATTCTGGAACGCTAGCTATTCGATAAGTGGACTTCACGAATCCCAGCACGGGCGTTCAAACAAGTCGGAATCGGGGCAGATGAGACCAGCGTGTAGGGCAGGGCGGAGTACGGTCACCCCCCCGCGAGTTCGGTGCTGAGAACCGAAACTTTAACGCCATAGTTCACTATAGACACGGCGTGGCAACGAAGAACCCGACGACCACCATCCAGGTTCACGCCAGCACTCAGCGATTCCTCGACGCTTTGAAGGCGGCAGGTCAGACCTACGAGGACCTGATCCTCGAGATGGCGGAAGAGCACTTCCCTCCTCGATTGATTGCCGAACTGAAGAAGCGTTTCTCTATCCTGCGGGGACCGACCGCGGATGAAGTGTTCGAACGGGCCCGTTTGTGACCTACCAGGTCCGCTTTCTGCGCCCGGCAGAATCAGAATTCCTTCGCCTGCCTCGGGATATCCAAGTCAAGTTCAAAGAGCTGCGCCCGTATCTAGAGGCGAACCCGTACCGCGCCTATCCCTTTCTTAAGGTGAAGGAAGTCGGAAAAGTGCCCGGAGTCTGGCGGTTTCCCTTGGGGTCGTACCGTGTGTTCTACACGGTAGATGGAGTCACGGTCTGGATAGGGAAATTCTGGTTGCGCCCGCCCGCGTACGACCGGACCCACATTCGAGAACTCCGGCGAGCATTCCGGCACTGAATCGAGGTTTTGCTCATCGAGGGCCACGGTCGGATGCGCTCCTCGTCCGGGCAGGGGTGAGTCCTACGCCGGACCGACCGGATAGGGAAGCGACCTGACCTTCCGATTCGGACATGTAGACGGTCGAGACCCAGCACGGGCGTCGACCTTCTGGGGGCTCGCGAATGCTGGGTCGGTCGACGCTCAGCCGACCCCGTCACTGGCCAGAAGCAGGGTGGTTACAAAACGGGCCGATTGACTATGCACTAGTATCGGGTCGTCTTAGGGGCAGGGATCTCGACTTCAACAAACCGGCCGCCCCCTAAGCTCGGTTCGTCGAAGAGTTTGGCGCGCTCGGGCCGGAATCTGTACGGACGAAGACGGAATGTCCCCTCATCCCGCTCTACTCGGGCTTGCCACTTTTCGAATCCCGGGAACCGCCGGGCGTACACGGCCAAGGCAACTTTCGCCGACGGACCAAGCGCTATGCCCGCGCTGCCAAAGAGCTGGACGCCGCGATCGGGATGTCCCCAGCGTTGGTGGCTATCGAAGACCGCGACCGCCATCGAGGGCCGCCGCTCGAGATTACGGCAATGCCGTGAGTTCGGCCTCCTCCGGTCGAGCTAGGCTAATATTGCTGTAGTGTAGTGATATAGCTGATAATGTCCGCGAAGACGGTAGCCCTTGACGTGGAGGCCTACGAGATGCTTAGACGTCAGCGTCGTCCCGGGGAGACGTTTAGCGAGGCGGTGAAGCGACTGTCGGGCCGACGGCGATCGATTCTCTCGTTCGCCGGTATCTGGAAGGGGATGCCCGCCGAGGACCTCGAGAAGCTGCGCTCGTTCCGCGAGGCGGGACGGCGGCGCGATCGAGACCGGACCGAGAGACTGGTCGGCAACAGGTCGTGACCCGTGCGTTGTTTCGATGCGACGTTCCTGATCGATTATGTGCGGGGCGGAGCGTCCGCAGTGGAGAAAGTCCGGGAGCTTCTGGAGGCGTCGGAGCGCATGACGACCCCCGCCATCGCCGCGGCGGAGGTTCTGGTGGGGGCTCATTATCGCGGGGGGCGGGAGCTGTCTCAGACGCTAGAACTTCTCGAGCTGCTCGACGTCGTTCCCTTCGGCATCGGGGAAGCAACCGAGGCGGGACGACTCGGGGCGGAGTCGATGCGACGCGGTGCACCACTGGTCGGCAACGACCTTCTCGTAGCGGCGACGGCCCGTCATCACCGAGGTATTTTGGTGAGTCGCGACGCCGTATTCTCGGGAGTGCCGGGACTCGCGGTCGAAGTTTACTAGGCAGGAGTTGAATCTCCCGGGAGCTCGGAGCGGCCGATGCTCCGGGACGGCCGTCCTTCGGGAGGAGGGGGGTGAGACCGTGTTCGAACCTCTAAACGGTCGAATCCCAGCACGGGCGTCGCCCAGCTGGGTCGCTGGTTCCGCGCGTCGGAACCGGGCGCGCGCGGGTCAACGCTCAAGAGGGCCGGGCGCCCTCGGGGGCCGTCATGAAGTTCGCAGCCCCCGCGGCCTCGACTGTGAGGGATTTCGAGGCCCTGCTTCCGTCCGCGCCGGGGGTCACCTCGAAAATGATGTTCGGCCAGCCGGCCGCCGTGGTGAACGGGCATCTTTTCTTCGGGGTGTTCGGGAACCAGCTGTTCGTCCGCCTTTCCGACGCCGACCGGTCCGAGGCCGGAGAGATCCCGGGATTTCTGCCCTTCGAACCGATGCCCGGCCGCGCGATGCGCGAGTACCTCATTCTCCCGACCGGGTGGCGGAGCGCTCCCTCCCGCTCGCGGCCCTGGGTCGCCCGCGCCTTGCGGTATGCGTCCAGCCTGTCCCCCAAGACGCCGAAGGCTCGATCGAAGTAGTTCTCGCCCGGGGTTTCCGGGTGGGTGCGTGGCCGCCCGAGCGTCCCCCGCCGACCGAGCTAGTCGGGAGGCCGCGCGCCCCGCCGTCGCATCACCCACGACACGCCCCCCGCGGTCGCCCCCGCGGCGAGGCCGATCCCGGCGGCGACCCACACCCACGGTAGCTGATCGGGAGACATCGACGTTCCCCCGGTCAGGGTGAACTTCAGCGCCGCGGGGTGGGTCGGCGCCCCCTCCACGACCAGCGGTCCGGCCGGGATCCCCGAAGAGTACCCGGCGGGAACGTACACCCCCCAGGAGTACGTTCCGTTCGGGAGCTCAAACGTGATCGGGTCCGGCGCGACCGCGCCGAGCGTCTCGTCGATCGAGAGGGTGCGGTTGGCGACCGTGACGCTCCAGCCGATCCCCGCGGGCAACCCAGTCTCGGTGAACGTCACCGGAAACTCGTTCGACGGGACCGGTGTGAACGTGATCCCCTGCGAGGTCGACCCGCCCGCGACGACGACGGTGCCGGTAGGCGGATCCCCCGCGTAGCCGGGGGCGCCCTCGACCACGAACGGGTAGGTTCCGTTCGTCTCCTCAAATACGATCTCGTCGGAGGTCGAGTTCCGCTCGAACCCGCCGAGCGAGACATTCCACTCGGTCCCCGCCGGAAGCCCGGCCTCGCCGAACGTGACGAGGTAGCCGGGGATGAAGGCGAGGCGGATCTGGAGCTGCACCCCGGCTACGGTCACGTTCCCGGCGGCCGCCGTCTCGAATCCCGGGACCGGGCCCACCCGGTAGGCATACGTACCGTTCGTCTCCCAGAACGAGAGATTGGAGGGCGCGGTCGAGGTCGGAGTATCTCCTTCGATCGTCACGGACCACACGGTGCCGCTCGCCAAGCCGGACTCGGAGAAGTTGACCTGGTACGTAGTGGGCACGAAGACCATCGTCGGGGCCGTCACGGAGGCGCCGGCGACCGCGATCTCCCCCGGATTCGGGAGCGATGTTTGGTGCCAGTCGGGAATGGCGAGAATCCGATACTGGTAAGTTCCGCTCGGCTCGGTGAACGTGACAGAGGAGCCCGTGGAGCTTTCGACGGATCCGTCCAAGGACACCGACCAGCTCGTCCCGGACGGGAGGCCCGTCTCCTCGAACCCGACCGAGTAGGGTCCCGGCGACCATACGAACGACACCGCGACCGTGGTAGGCAGCAGGGTCGCGTTGAGGACTCCGGTCGCGGGATCCGGAGCGTACCGGTCGGTGGGGCCGATCGAGTAGGAGAGGGAGCCGTAGAGGTCGTAGGAGTCTAGCGCGAACGTGAGGTTGGGGGTCCGTGAGCTCTGGGTGCGATCCTCGTATCCGAGCGTCACATTCCAGAGCGTCCCCGAGGGGAGCCCGGACTCGGTGAACGTCAGGTCCTTCGCGGGCGTCCACCCACTGGTCGACTCAAAGCACGCGAAGGTGACGTTCGCGGTGTCGGTCACGCAGACCGCGCCGCTGTCGGGGTCGTAGACGACCCCCGACGGGTCGACGTCCGAGAAGGCGATCACGCTCTCGGAGGCCGGATCGATCACGACGGTGAAATAGGAACCCGCGCCGACCCAGACGTACCCGTCGGAGGCGTCGTACGCCAGCCCCTCCAGGAGCGGGCTTCCCCCGAACGGAGTGAGCACCGGGACGGTCGCAACGAGCGTATCCGTTGCCGCGGATAGGACGCTCACGTTACCGGACCATTCGTTCGAGACGTAGATGTCGTCCGTGAGATTGTCGAGCGCGACCCCGTACGGATGCTCCCCGACCGGGACGGTCGCCGCCACCGAATCGGTCGCGGCGGAGACGATGCTAACGGCTCCCGACCCCGAGTCGGCGACGAACAGTTGACCGCTCACCGGATCGAACGCGATCCCGACCGGGGACTCCCCGACGGGGATCGGCGACGTGAGCGCGAACGTCGCCCCGTCGATCACGCTCAGGTTGTTCGAGCCACCGTTCGCCACGTAGAGGAGTCCGTTGTCGGGGTCGAAGGCGATCCCCAGGGGGTCCTTCCCGACCGGTATCGATCCCACGACCTTCGACTCCGCTACGGAGATCACGCTGACGTTGTTCGACGCATTGTTGGTCACGAACACGTCGCCCGTCGTGGTGTCCACCGCGACCGCGAACGGGTCCGAGCCGATCGAGTAGTTGGCGCTCACGTACGGGGAGCCCGAGTTGTAGGGGACGACCTCCAGGAACGAGGGGTACTCGGCCACGTAGAACGTCAGGTCGGCCGAGTCGTACGCGAACCAGGATGGGCGGAGCAAGGAACCCCCCGCTTCCGGCCGCAGAACGGTCGCCGAGATCTGCTGGTGGAAGATGACCGACGCCGCTCGGGGTCCCACCAGGGGAGCCGGCACGCCGGTCTCGAGTTTCCCCGCGGCGGGCTCCCGGAGGAGAGAGGTCGCAGGATGCGGTACGGACAGAAGGAGCGTCGCGGTCAACATACCGCCGATGACGATCCAGCTCCCGAGGCGCTTCATCAACGCTCGGCCGAGACTCCGCGGTAGTACATTTACCGCACCCCGAGAGCCCGGGCCGGACGGCGTCGGTGAATCGGCTCCAACCGGCCCGGTTGGCGCAGCGGCCCTACCGCGGGAGTTCCGCGGCGCCGGACTCGGCCCCGCCCGTGGAGTCGCTCCGGAGCACCCAGGGACGCGTGGTCGTCAGCGGCACGAAACCGAGCCGCTCCAGGATCGGACGGCTCGTCTCTCGCGCGTCGACCGTCAGATACCGGTACCCGGCGGCCTTCGCCATCTCGGCCCGTGTGGCGACCAGCGCGCGATAGATCCCGTGGCGTCGGTGGGCCGGCGCGACCCCGCCGCCCCACAGACCGGCGAACGAGCGGCCGGGCACCAGCTCGAGGCGTCCTGAGCCGATGGGCGCATCGCCGACGTACGCCACGAACAGCGCCTGGTTGGGATCCTCTACGAGCTCGGCGTACTGGGCCGAGTACTTCCGTCCCGACGGCCCGAACGCCGCCTCGTTCGCCGCCACGGCGTCGCGTACGCCGAGCGCGTCCCGCACGCGTCGCACACCGACCCCTGGGGTCGACGGCCTCTCGGGCACGGAGGCTTCGAGGTCGAGGATCACCAGGGTCTCCGGCTCCTCCGGGACGAAGCCGGCCTCGGCCAGGATCGATTCGAGCTCCGGGGGCCCGTCGTGGCCGTAGACCTTCCACTCGGCCTCTCCGCCGGCGCGCCGGAAGAAGTCGGCCTGCTCGGCCACGACCTGTCGCGCATTGTCCGAGCGGAGTTCGGAGTACAGCACGATGTTCTCGGTGCCCGTCAAACGCACGATCGGTCCGATCCTCTCGACGCGCGTCCCGGGGATCGCCGGTGGGTCCCGCCGGATCTCGGCGTCGTAGAGCGCTCGGAGCTCCGGCACGGAACTCGGCGGGCGGGGGCGGGGGATCATTCGTTCGTCCACAACTTCAGCTCGCCGCAGGGGCGCGGAACGCCACGGCCCGCGATCGTCGGGCCTACTGGCCCTCGGGCGGCGAGAAGTCGTCGTGCTCCGGTTCGGGCGGAGGAACCTCCCAGGGGGACGGCTCCTCGACCGCCGGCTCGGCGGGCGGAGGGGGCTGCCACGCGACCGGCGCCGGAGCGACCGATTCGGAGTAACCGGTCGTCGGCGGGACTCCCGGCGTCGGGGCCCACGGGAGCGGGGCAGCGCGGCGCCGCCGGCGCAGGACGAGGACCGCGACCACGATCAGGACGACGAGGGCGAGGACGGCGATCCCGGCGACGAGCGCGAGTCCCTCGGCCGACGGCAGACCGAGGAACGATGGGTTCACCGTCCCCGAGCTCGCCGCCTGCGCCGTACCGCCGTTCGAGTCGGTCACGGTGACCGACGGGTGGAACGTGCCGGTGATCGTCGGAGTGCAATCGATCTTCGCGGAGCTGCTCGGGCCGCAGCCGCCGGGGAGACCGGTCCAGACGTAGGTGTACGTTCCGGAGCCGCCCGTGACGAGCGCCTGGATCGTGATGCTCGCGCCCTTGAGCAGGGACGACGGACTCACCGAGACCTTGACGGAGAGGGAGGGACTGACGGTGTAGGAGATCGAGCTCCCGACGGCGGTGAAGCCGTTCCCGTCCGTGACGTTCACGGAGATGGACGTCTCCGCGAGCGCCGCGAGCGGAGTGCAGGTGACGACGGAGGTCGTGGTGCCGCTGCATCCGCTCGGAAGGCCGCTCCAGGTGTAGGAGAGCGTACCGTTCCCGCCGGAGGCGATGACCGTGAACGTCACCGTCTCGCCCACATCGGCCCCCGGGTGGTCGGGCATCGGTGCCGAGACCGTCGGGTCGGTGAAGACCGTGAACGCGAGCCCGAGGGAGCTGTTGGCGACACCGTTCGAATCCTCCACCACGACCGAGATGTCGTAGGTCGTCGCTCCGCTCACGCTCGCGCAGACGATCGTGGCGGTCGTGCCGGAACAGCCACCCGGGAGATTCGACCAGGCGTACGTGAACCCGCCCGAGCCGCCCGCGACGCCGACCGTGAAGGTGACCCCCTGACCGACGTCCGCGCTGACCACCGAGGCGGAGGGCGTTCCCGCGACCGGGGTGGCATAGACGGTGAACGTGAGAGCGCTCGAGGTGACCTCGAATCCGTTGAGATCGGTGACCGTGACCGAGATCTGCGCGCCGGCGACCGAGCGCATCGGAGTGCAGACGACCACCGAGGTCGTGCCCGCACAGCCGTCGGGGAGGTTCGACCAGGAGTAGGAGAGGTCGCCGGAGCCACCGCCGGCCGAGACGGAGAACGTGACCGTCTGGTTCACGTCGACGCTCGCCACGCTTGACGTCGGGGTCGATACGGTCGGGTCGGTAGAGACGCGGAACTCAAGATCGCCCGAGGTCGCATTGTAGCCGTTCGCGTCGACGACCGTGTAGGAGACCGAATAGACGCCGACGTCGAGGGGATTGCTCACCGCGCAGACGAGGCTCGGACCCGTGCCCGAGCAGCCGGACGGAAGCCCGGCCCAGTCGAAGGTGAACGGGGTCGCCCCGCCGGTCACGTGCGCGTTGAACGTGACGCTCTGGCCGAGGTCGATGCCGGGCACGTTCGGGGTCGGGGCCGCCGCGGCGGGGTCCGGGTAGACCGTGAACGTCAGCGGTTCCGAGGTGACCGCGTACCCGTTCGAGTCCGTGATCGTAACGGAGATCGAGAGCGCCGTGGCGGTAGCGGTCGGCGTGCAGTGGAAGCTCGCGGTGCTCGCGAGGCACCCCGCCGGGAGCCCCGACCAGGTGTAGGTGAACGATCCCGACCCGTTCGTCGCGCTCGTCGAGAACGTGATCGTCTGGCCGAGGTCCGCGCTCGCCGCGCTCGCGGTCGGGGTCGTCACCTTCGGGTCCGAGTAGACCGTGAAGCTCAGGACGCCGGACGTGATGTGGAACCCGTTCGAGTCGGTAACCTTCACCTTGATCGTCGCGGGCATCGCGGGCGCGCTCGGCGAGCAGGTGATCGGCGACCCCGTGTCCCCGCATCCGTCGGGAAGACCGATCCACTGGTAGGTGAGACCGCCCGAGCCGCCGGCGGCCGAGGCGGTGAACGTCACGGACTGCCCGACGTCCGCCGAGGCGCGGCTCGCCGTCGGGTCGAGCACCGAAGGATCGGAGAATACGGTGAGCAGGAGCGGGGCGGAGGTGACGCTGTTGCCGTTCGAGTCGACGACCGTCACGGTCACGGGCTGGGCGGTCACGACCCCGGTCGGGACACAGACGATCTGGTGGGTCGTGCCGCTGCAACCGGTCGGCAGGCCGAGCCAGGTGTACGTCAGCCCCCCCGAACCGCCGGTCGCGGTCGTCGTGAACGTAGCGTTCTGGTTCACATCCAAGCTTCCGGGGGTCAGCACGGGAGTGCTGACGATCAGGGCCGGGCTGACGGTGTACTTCGAGGTGGTCGCGGGGGCGGAGAGGACCCCGTTCGAATCGGTGACCGACACGGTGACGGTGTAATTCTTGCTCGCGGTCGTGGGCGTGCAGGTGATCGACGCCGCGTTCGCGAGCGTGCAGCCGAGCCCGCCCGCCGACTCGCTCCACGTGTACGTCGCATAGGTGCCGGATCCGCCGGACGCCGTCGTGGAGAACGAGACGCTCTGCCCGACATCGATCCCCGGGTGGGAGGGAGCGGGGACCGTCACGGAGGGGACGCCGAACACCGTGAACGACGTGGTCGCCTCGTTCGAGAGGCCGTCCGCGCCGGTGAACGTGTACTTTCCCGGAGAGGTGATCGCCGGGATCGTGTAGCTGCACGCGAACGTGCCGTCCGTGGTGGTCGCGCCGCTGCACGCCGTTCCCCCGCTCCAGGCGATCGAGAAGACGCTCGACTCAGCGTACCCGCCCGCGGTGAACTCGACCGGAGTACCCGCGACCCCACCGGCCGGCGTAACGTTCAGGAACGTTACGACGAACGTCGTGTACGCGGTGTCCTGCTTGGAGTCCTTTCCCGTGAACGTGTAGGAGCCGCCGGGGGTTCCGAGCGGGATCGCGTACGCGCACGAGAACGTACCGGAGGCGGTGGTCGTCGCCGAGCACGGGGAGCCGCCCGACCAGGTCACCGAGACGGAGGATGACGCCGCGTACCCGCTCCCCGTGAACGTGACCGACGTTCCCGCGATGCCGTGCCCCGGGCTCACGGCGAGGCTCGTCACGACCGTGAACGTCGCCACCGCATTATCACCGGGACCGTCCGCCGCGGTGAACGGATAGACGCCCCCCGGGGTGCCGACCGGGACCGTGAACTTGCAGGTGAACGCTCCCGACGCGGACGTTGTGTTGGAACAGGCGGTACCGCCGGTCCAGCTGACCGTGACCAGCACCGTGTTCGCGAACCCCGTCCCCGCGAACGTCACCTTCGTGCCGACCAGGCCCGACGACGGCGTGGGGATCAGTTGGGCGGAGACGGAGAACGTCGCGGTGGCGCTGTGGCCCATCCCGTCCGTGGCTGTGAACAGATGCGCCCCGTTGGTCGCGGCGGGGAGCGTGACCGTGCACTGGAAGCTGCCGAACGCATTGCTCGTCGCCGTGCAGATCGTGCCGAAACTCCAGCTGACCGTCACCGCCGAGTCGGGGCTGAACCCGGAACCGTTGAACTCGAGAAGCGTGGCGACGGGGCCGGCGACCGGACTCACCGTCAGCGCGGGGGCGACGGTGAACGTGGCGCTGGCCGAGATCCCCCTCTTCGTATCGTTCGCCGTGAACGAGTGGACCCCGTAGTCGGTCGGGGGCAGCGCGAACGAGCAGCTGAACCCGCCCTCGGTGGAGGTCGTGTGGGAGCAGGCGACGCCCGCGCTCCAGTTCACCCAGGCGGGGTGGAGCGCCGGGAACCCCGTCCCGACGAACGTGATCAGCGTGCCGACCGGACCGCGGGTCGGAGCGGCGCTGAGCGCCGGCATCACCGTGAACGTGACCGAGGTCGACCCGGAGCCGCCGGTCGCCGAGAAGACGTACGGGCCGTCGGGCACGGCGGGAACGGCGAACGAGCAGGTGAACCCTCCCGTGAGGGAGCTGACCGCCGTGCAGGCGGTTTCGCTGGTGCCGGAGGGCGACCAGGAGACGACCACGGGGGTGCTCGCGTCAAAGCCCGTCCCGCCGAACGTGACGATCGTCCCGTTCGGCCCGGACGTCGGGCTCTCCACGAGCAGCGAATCGACCGTGTAGGTCACCGTGGCCGTGTGCGAGCTCGCGTCGGTCGCGGTGAAGGTGTACGCGCCCGCCGGTGTCGGAGGGATCGTGTACTTGCACGAGTAGGAGCCGCCGCTGGTCGTCGTTCCGGCGCACGCCACTCCGCTCGGCCCGGCGATCGTGATCCCGGAGGAGTCGGCGAAACCGGTCGCTGCGAACTGGACCGTGCTATTGACGGATCCGGAGTCCGGGGTCGCGCTCAGCGTGGTGATCAGCGAGACGGTCGCGCTCGCGGTCGCCCGCCCCGGGTCGCTCGCCGTGAAGAGGTAGGAACCCGCCGCGGTCGGCGGGATGGTGTACTTGGTGCAGTTGAACGCCCCGAGCGCGCTCGTCGTCACCGTGCAGGCCGTTCCACCGGCCCAGGAGATCGTGACCGGCGAGGAGGCGTTGAATCCGGTCCCGGAGAAGACGATCGTGGAGTTGACCGTGTACGAGGCCCTCGGGAAGGTGAGGAGCGGCGTGACGATGAACGTCGCGTTCGCGCTGTAGCCCGACCCGTCCACCGCGACGAGCACGTGCGGTCCCCCGACCGAATACGGCACTTTGAACGGGGCCGAGCAGTTCGATTGCGAGAACGATCCGGTGGCGGATATGCGGCCCCCGCCGCAGACGGTCAATGCGCCCCAGCTGACGGTGAACGGGGCGTGGGGGGAGAACCCCGCGCCCGCGACCGAGAGGGAGGTGGTGGTCGATGCGCCCGGGGCGCCGCCCGGTCCGCTCGACGGCGTGAGCGTAAGGTAGGTCACCACGAACGTGGCCGTCCCCTGGTCCCTCGCCGCGTCCTCCCCCGTGAACGTGTAGGGTCCCCGGGGGGTGCTGACCGGGATCCTGAACGAGCAGCTGAACCCGCCGAGGGAGCTGGCCGTCGCCGAACAGGCCGTGCCGTAGAGCCAGCTCACGACCGTCAGAGAACCTCCGCCGAACCCGGAGCCGTTGAAGGTGACGCTCGACCCAGGCATGCCGAATCCGGGGTGGGGGGTGAGCGTCGGTTGAATCGTGAACTGGGCGACGGCGGAGTTGCCCGCCCCATCCGTGGCGACGAACAGGTGCGGCCCGGCGGTCGTCGGGGGCACCTCGAACCGGCAGACGAACGTGCCGTAGATGGTGGTCGAGCCTCCCGAGCAGGCGGTCGTCGAACCCCACATGATCGAGAGCGGACTCACCGCCGCGAAGCCGCCGGCGGTAAGGGTGACGTTCGTGTAGACCGGACCGCTCGCCGGCGAGACCTTAAGGAACGTGATGATGAACAGGGCGCGGGCGACGTTGGCGTCCGAGTCGTTCGCCGAGAAGTTGTACTCGCCCCCGGGAGTAGAGAAGGGGATCCGATAGGTGCAGGTGAACTCCCCCGACCCGAGCGACTCCGTGCTGCAGGCGGTCCCCTGGGACCACTTCACGGTGATGTCGCTCACCGGGGCGAACCCGGTGCCCGCGAACGAGACGTTCGTCCCGTCCACGCCGTACGTCGGACCGACCGTCAGCCCCGGGGTGACCGTGAACGGCGCGGATGCGATGTGGCTCTTATTGTCGACCCCGGTGAATTTCCACGGTCCGGCCGGCACCGCCGGGATCGTCAGGGTGCAGTTGAACCCGCCTCCGCTCGTGTCCTGGACATGGGCACAGACGGTCCCCTCGGCCCAGGTGACGGTCACATTGTAGTCGATGACCACGGTCTTGGCCCCGGATTTGACCGCCTGGCTTCCGAACCCGGTCCCTTGGATCGTGCTCTGGGTTCCGACGAGCCCTTTCGAGGGGTTGAGGATCAACTGGGGGTTCACCGTGAACGTCCCTTTCGCCGTCTTCCCCTTGAGGTCGGCGGCGGTGAACGAGTGCGCGCCCGCCCCCAGCGGCGGGATCACGATCGAACAACCGAACGTGCCGGTCGTGGTCGTTTCACCCGAGCAGGCGTTGACCGTCACCCCGTGCGAATTCGTGTAGGAGATGGTGAATGGGGAGACGTGCGTGAACCCCGTGGCGGAGAACGTGACGGGGGTCGAGACGTTCCCCATCGATGGCAAGAGCACGAGCGCCGGGGGGGCCTTGACATCCGGAGAAGCCGCCGCACGGGAGGAAAGGGTGGAGAACGCAGGGGAGCCACCTGCCGGGCTGGCCCGGTCGCCCGACGATCCCGTCGGGATTCCGGTGGCCAGGGCCGCCGCCGCGACGTTCCCGGGAGAGGCCGTGGGAGCCACCGTGGAGGAGGGGGCCCATCCGGAGGTGACGGCGACAGCCCCCGACAGTACCATCAGGAGGACGACCGCGAGGGCGAAAAGAGCGTGCTCCCGGGACCTACGCGAATGCCTCTGGCGCGGTGCCACCCAGAACATCGGGCCCGGTCCGAGGACGGGCGCGTATGCGGGAGGGGTGTATCAACCTAGCCGTGCCCCCACCCACCCATTTGGGCCCGTGCGTGCGCCCCGGCTGAGGGCGAGCGGCCGGCTCGATCCACCTCGACAGCCCCCGAAGCTACGGGACGGCCGGAGCGGGAGAAAAGGGTCCTTCGACCGTTCGAGTCGAAACAGCGCCTCCGGCCCGATATATCGGGGGGCCGCTACATCGAAATCGAACGCATCCATGGGACTCCCGTCGGCGGCGCGCGCTTTCAACGACCTTTCGGGCGTGTACGACGAGACCCGTTCGCCGCCCGATCCCGCCACGGTCACTCGGGTGGTCGGGGCGTTTCGAGAAGCCTCGGTCGGCTCCCTGCTCGAGGTGGGCGTCGGAACGGGCCGATTCGCGGGCCCCCTCTCGGAGGCGGGGCTCGGGGTGACCGGCGTCGATGCGGCCCGCCGCATGATGGAGCGGGCCCGCGCGAAGGGCGTGGCGCGGCTCGTGCAGGGGAGCGCCCAACGGCTTCCGTTCCGCGACCTCGCGTTCGACGCGGCCCTCTTCGTCCACGTGCTGCATATCCTCGACCGTCCCGCTCCCGCGCTCGCCGAGGCCGGACGGGTCTCCCGGGTCGGGGTGTACGCGCTGCTGACCCCGTCGTCGACGGCGCCAGGAACTCAGCCGCGCGAGGATTCGGCCCTTCGGCTCCTGCGGGAGGACCTGGTCGCCCACGGCTATCCGGCCCGGGAGCGGGCGCGTTCCCCCGGCCAGCGCGAGGCGGAACTGCTGAGCCAGTACCCGCCCGACGAGACGATCTCGGTCGCCGATCGGGAGGTTACCGAGCCGGTCGCGAAACGGCTCGAGATGGTCGCCCGACGGGCGTCGCGTCACTTCCGGGAGGTGCCGCCCGAGCTCCTCGACCCCGCGATCGACCGGGTGCGCGCTCAGCTGGCCGATCGCACGCACACCTACCGCCACCGGGAGATGCTGGTTCGATGGCGCCCCACCCGATGGCTCGAGACGAAGCCGGCGGACCCTACGGTGCGAACCGGCGCGCCATGACGTACGGCAGTACCCCGCCGGCGTGGTAGTACGCGAGCTCCACGGCCGAACTCAGTCGGGCGGTCACAGGGAACCGAGTCTCCCGACCGTCGTCGGCCGTCGCGGTGACCTCGATCGGGGCGTTCGGGACCAGCGCGGTCCCCGAGCTTAGCCGCAGAGCGTAGGTTTCCCGGCCCGTGAGGCCCAGCGAGCTCGCGCTCGACCCCGCGGCGAATTGGAGCGGCAGCACCCCCATGTCGACCAGGTTCGACCGATGGATCCGTTCGTAGTTCTCGGCGATGACCGCCCCCACGCCGAGCAATCGGGGACCCTTCGCGGCCCAGTCGCGGGAACTCCCCTGGCCGTACCCCTTGCCCGCGATGACGATCAGCGGAACCCGCTCGGCGCGATAGAGCTCCGATATCTCGAACACGGTGCCGACCCGGTTCGAAGGCAGGTGCACGGTGAATCCGCCCTCCCGGGGGGCGGCGAGAGCGTTCTTCAGGCGGACGTTCGCGAACGTTCCCCGGACCATCACCTCGTGGTGGCCCCGCCGCGCCCCGTAGGTGTTGAACTCGCGCGCCGGCACGCCCCGGGCGGCGAGATAATCGCCCGCGGGGGTCCCTTCGGGGATCTCTCCGGCCGGCGATATATGGTCGGTCGAGACGCGATCGCCGAGCATCAGCAGCACGCGTGCCCCCGAGGTGAGAAGGCCATCCTTCGGAAGAAGCGGCGGTGGGAGGTGGAGGTACGGCGCTTCGGCGAGATACGTGGAGTCGGTCGACCAGGGATACACGACGCCCGGTGGCACGACGAGCGATTCCCAGTGGGCGTCCCCGACCTCGATCGTTCGATACTTCTCGGTGAACAGACCCGGCGAGAGGCTCGCGCCGACGATCCGCGCCACCTCCTCGGGGGCGGGCCACAGGTCGCGGAGCGTGACGGGCGTCCCGTCCGGGCTCTGGCCGAGTGGTTCGCGGTCGAGGTCGATGTCCATCCGACCCGCCAGGGCGTAGGCGACCACGAGCATCGGGGAGGCGAGGTAGTTGGCGCGGACGAGGTTGTGGATCCGGGCCTCGAAATTTCGGTTCCCGCTCAGGACCGCCGCGACGAACAGGTCGTTCTCCCGGACGGCCCGGTCGATCTCGGGGGCGAGCGGTCCGGAGTTGCCGATGCAGGTCGTGCAGCCGTACCCGACGACCTCGAATCCGAGCCGGTCGAGCTCGGGGAGCAGTCCGGCCTTCTCGAGGTACGCCGTCACCACCTTCGACCCGGGAGCGAGCGATGTCTTCACGTGGGGCGGTACCCGCAGCCCGAGCTGATTCGCACGTCGCGCGATCAGGCCCGCGCCGATCATCACCGTAGGATTCGATGTGTTCGTGCAGCTCGTGATCGCCGCGATCACGATCGATCCGTCCTGAACGGAGGCGCTCGCTCGGTCGCCCGGCCCGGCCGGGACCGGCCGATCGCGCTGCCCGTTGAACGGATGGAGCGGGTCGTCCGCTGGGTACGGATGAGAGCCTCGCCCGTTCGACGGATGGGCCGAGCGGTACGCCTCGAGCGCCGTCCGGAACGATGTCGGGACGCCCGCGAGAGGCACGCTCTCCTCCGGGTTCTTCGGCCCGGAGACGCTCGGAACGATGGAGGCGAGGTCGATCGGAAGCAGGTCATCGTAGTCGATCGTTCCGGCCTCCGGCGACCCCCAGAGACCCTGCGCCCGGGCGTACGCCTCCACCAGCGCCACGTGCGCCTCCGATCGGCCCGTCCCTCGCAGGTAGGCGAGCGTCGCCTCGTCGATCGGGAACAGGGCCGCGGTCGCGCCGTACTCGGGACACATGTTCGAGACGGTCGCGCGGTCGGGAACGGACAGCTGGGCCACCCCGGGGCCATGGAACTCGACGAACCGATCGACGACCCCCTTCTCCCGCAGTTTCCGCGTGACGGTCAGCACAAGGTCGGTCGCGGTGGCGCCGCGCGGCAGCGCCCCCCGGAGCTCGACCCCGACCAACCGGGGACGCGAGAGGAAGTACGGTTCGCCGAGCATCACGGCTTCCGCCTCGATGCCACCGACGCCCCACCCGAGCACGGAGAGGCCGTTCACCATCGTAGTATGCGAATCGGTTCCGATCAGCGTGTCCGGGAACGCGACCGGGCCGTTCGGCCCGGCGCGCTCGGAGACGACGCTCGCGAGGTGCTCGAGGTTCACCTGGTGACAGATCCCGTTCCCCGGCGGGACGATCCCGAGCGGTCGGTAGGCGCCCTTCGACCACCGGAGGAACTGGTAGCGCTCGCTGTTGCGCTCGTACTCCCGATCGAGATTGATGGCGAGGGATCGGTTCGAGCCGAAGCTGTCGACCTGCACCGAGTGGTCGACGATCAGGTCGACCGGTACGATCGGGTTGATCCGCTCGGGCGGAACCCCGCGGCGCGCCGCCGCGCTCCGAAGGGTCGTGAGGTCGACCAGGACGGGCACGCCGGTGAAATCCTGAAGGAGCACCCGTTCGGGCGAGAACGCGAACTCGGCCTCTGCGGCGGTGTCACGGCCGTTGGCGAGCGCCCGGATCGACTCCTCGTCGGCGCGATCCGGGGCGAAGTGCCGAACCAGGTTCTCGAGAAGCACCCGGATCGTGCGGGGCCGACGGGCCAGGCGGGCCGGATCGACCCCGCGCAGCCGATCGGGGCGGTGAATCGTGAACGAGCGTCCGCCGACCGAAAGGGTCGCGGCCGTGCCCAACGGATCGTCACCGCTCATCACGGACCGAGCTCGCCGGTGCTTTTGGGCTCTTTGGGGGCGGGAGTCTGGCCCGGGGGGCGTTTCGATCCGGCGGAGATCGGCGTGGAGCGAGACCAGTCGACCATGACCCGGTCGCCCGCAGCGAGACCGCCCATATCGGCGGTCGATCGGGCTTCGATCCGCTGCCCGTCGGCGAGGGAGAGGACCGCGAGCGTTTCCCGGCCGGTCGTACCGAGGACCAGGACGGTCGCCTCCCGACCCGACCCGACGGCCGGTCCGACTCGGACATCCCCCGGGTGCACGGCGGACGCCCCGGAGGCATCGACGATCACGTTGTACCCTAGGAGGAGCGCGGCGGGTTCGGACGCCGGGTGGGAGAATACGTCCGAGGGAGTCCCGACCGTCTCGAGCACCCCTTCGAACAGCAGCCCGACCCGATCGCCGAGGAACAGCCCCTCCTCCCGGTCGTGCGTCACGTGCACCGCGGCCGTCCCGATCTCCCGGAGGACCCGGCGGAAATCGGCGCGCAGGCCCGCGCGCAATTCGACATCGATCGACGCGAACGGTTCGTCGAGCAGGACCACCTGGGGCCGGGCCGCGAGCGTCCGCGCCAACGCCACGCGCTGACGTTCCCCTCCCGAGAGACGGTCCGGTCGCCGGTCCTCGAACCCTTCGAGCCGGAGCAGTTCGAGCAGACGGCCGACCTCCTCGCGGGCGGTACGATCGCTGGCCCGTCGCAGGAGGGGTGCGTAGGCGACGTTCTCGATCACGGTCCGATCGGGGAACAGCGCCGGCTCCTGCGACATGAGTCCGATGCCGCGCCGGTGGGTCGGAACTCCCGATATCTCGCGCCCGCTGAGGCGGATCGACCCGCTCGAGGGGGTCTCGAGCCCCACGAGGCAGCGGAGCAGCGTTGTCTTCCCGCTGCCGTTCGGGCCGAGCAGCGAGAGCAGCTCCCCCGAGGCGAGAGCGAACGAAACCTCTTGGAGGACGGGCGTGCCGTCCCACGCGGCGCAGAGCCGGTCGACCTCGAGGATCGCACTAGAGCTCGACACGCCGACCTCCCAGCGCCAGCGCCCCGAACGTGGCGAGGCTGAGGATCAACAGGAGGCCCGCGAGCGTGTCGCTCAAGGCGAACGAGCGCGAGCAGCAGGAGAGGTCGTAGAGCGCCACGGGGACCGTCGTGAACCGAGGAGTGACGAGAAAGTACGTCGCGGTGAACTCCCCGAGACCGAGCGCGAGCGCGAACAGGCCGGCGGTGACGAGCCCGCCCCGAACGCGCGGCAGGTCGACGTCGAGGTACGCGGTCCACGGCGGCGCACCGAGCGTTCGGGCCGTCTCGGCGGCATCGCGCGGAAGCCCGGCGAGCGGGATCTCGAGACTTTGGACCGCGAACGGGATCGCGAGCACGCTCTGGCTGATCAGTATCAGCGCCCAGATGCTCTCCTCCCCGCCGAGGAGCGGGCGCCAGAACTGCGCCAGGGCGAACGCGAGGACGACCGGCGAAAGCAGAAGCGGCACGAACAGAAGGAGTCCGACCCACGCCGCGCGGTCGGGGCGGCGGGCGATGGCGTGCCCGGCGGCGATGCCCAGCAGGAGCGTCAGGGCGCTCGCCCCTAGGGCGAACAGGAACGTGTTGCCGATCGCTCCCGCCACCGGGATCCCGAGCTTCGCGGAGGTCTGCGCTGAAAAGAGGGCGCCCCAAGCGCCCCCCCACGGACCGCCGCCGCTCGGTCGCACGCTCCGGTAGAGGACCGCTCCCCAGAGCGCCGACTCGACCGCGAGCACGGCGGCGGTGGTCGCGGCGAGACCCGCACCGAGCGGTGTGCGCCAGGGAAGTGGGCGACCGGATGCACGTCGTCGGCCGGGCCGGGCCCGGAGCCTCCCGAGGAGGACCAGGTAGGCGATCGTCGCGGGGAGGAACAGGAGTACCATCAGGAGCGCGAGTACGCCGGCGGCGTTGGGCGCGAGCGCTGTGCCCTTGTCGAGCGCGTAGATGCGCGCCTCGACGGTGTAGTAGCGAGTCCCTCCCAAGATGAGCGGCGGGGCGAACGAGAGCGCGGAGAAGAGGAACGTGAGCAGGCCTCCCGCGGCCGCCCCCGTCCACGTCGCGGGCCCCCAGGCGTCCCGATATGCGCGCAGGGGGGAGCCGCCCAGCGTCGCCACCGACTCCTCGAGCTCCCGGGACGCACCCTCGCAACCGGTCGAGGTGAACAACGCCACGATCGGCACGTTGAACAGCAGGTTGGCGGCGACGATCCCCGGGGTACCGTGGCCGAAGAATGAAAGGCCCGGGACGATCCCGGAGACGACCCCGGCCGGACCGAAGAGGTCCTCGACGCCGAACACCACGACGAGGCTCGGGAGCAGGAACGGAACGATCAAGAGCGACCGAACCACCTCCCGCCCCGGCCAGCGGTACCGGCCGATCATGAGGCCGGTCGGATACCCGATCGCGACCGCGAACGCCGCCGAAAGCCCACCCTGCAGGAGCGAATTCTCGATCGAGAGCCGGTCGAGCGGATCGACGGCGACGGCGCGCAGCCCGGCGAGGCCGCCGGAGGCCGAGAGCGTCGTCGCGAACAGGTCGGCCGCGGGAAGGACGGCGAACAGTCCCACGAACGCGAGGACCGGGATCAGGAACAGCAGCTCATCGCGCCGATACTTCATGGCGGTTCGCCCGAGAGGATCTCCTGCCACTCCTCCGACCAACCCGGCATGTCGGCGGCGAGCGCCGCCGGCAATATCCGGCTGTTGAGCGCCACGATCGAGGACGGGTCGGGAGCCGCGTTGAACACCGGGGGGAGCGGGACCGTGGCGTTGGCCGGATACTCCCACTCGAGCGTGGGAAGCAGGCGCTGCACCGCGCCGCCGAGGAACCAGTTCTCGAACTCCTCGTCCAGCGCGAGATGCCGGCTCCCGTGGACGATGCCGATCCCGTAGATCGTCTTCCAGCCGTACTCGGTCCCGTTCCACCACGAGAGGGTCGAGTTGTACGGCCGGTCCGGTGTGCCGTAGTACTGAGCGTACGCCGGATCGGTCGAGTAGCTGACGACCATCTGGTCGTGCCCCGGCGCGCTGTCGAAATCGTAGTCGAACGCCGTGCCCCAGCTGGGGGCGGGAGCGGGTAGCGCGTTCGCGACGGCCGACCAGAAGTCGGTCCAGTTCTGGTGGAGGACGGTCTCGTAGTACTCGATCTGCCAGGCGAGGAACTCCTCGCCCGTGATGTCCTGGGTCGGGTCCTCGGTGACGAGCTGCGCCGCCCACGTCGAGGCGTTGTGCGCGATCTCGGGGAACGCGGCGTGCGCGATCGCGCCACCGGTCGAATTCAGGAACGACTGGGTGTAATCGATCCCGAGGTAGCCGTACTCGTACGGTACGGCTCCGTCGTCGGCCGACAGCTCGGAGGCGAGGCCGGGCGCGACGTCCGCGAGCGCGGGGGGCGCGTACGGAACGAGGAGCCCCCGGGCCTCGGCCTGCGGCGTCGTGATCTCGTCGAGCCCGATCACGAGGTCCGCCCCCGGGGCGCTCGCTTGCGACTCGAGGGTACCCACGAGCGTGCCGGACGGACAGTCGACCTCGATGCGGACGCCGTGCGCGCTCGCGAACGCGCCGAAGACGGACGCGAATGCGGGCGACCCGCAATCGGTGCCGTTGAGCAGGCTCGGATAGGCGTAGATCACGAGCGTCGGTTTGCCGTAGACCGAGTCGACGTATTCGGCGATCCCGAACCCGGCCACCGTCACGGCGACGACGACGGCGACCGCGAAGAACACCTGTCGGGCCCGGCCCGGGCGCTTGAGCCTCGGCCCCGAGGATCGAGCCGCCACGCTATCCCCGCCGTCCGGCGGGGCGACCTATCCGATGCCGCATCGCGTTCCCTTCGCGGGCATTATCCCGTACAGGTTCGTGGGGTCGACGAGGTCGCCCTCGTCCTCTCAGCCGGTGACCAGCTCCCCCCGCCTACGCCCCCGAGCGGGGCGGGCGATTTGAGGTTTGGGCACCGGGTCGTCGGCGGAGCGTCATATACTCGGGGGAGCCTGTACGCGCCGGAACTCGCATGGCCGACACGATGGAGAAGCTGCGGTTCGGGACCGAGCTCGTGAAACGCGGGTTCGCCCGGATGCAGCAAGGCGGCGTCATCATGGACGTCACCACGGCCGAGCAGGCCGCTCTCGCCGAAGAGGCCGGCGCGGTCGCCGTGATGGCGCTCGAGCGGGTTCCGGCCGATATTCGCGCGGCGGGCGGGGTCGCCCGGATGGCGGACCCGCTCAAGGTCCGCGAGATCAAGGAGCGCGTCTCGATTCCGGTGATGGCCAAGTGCCGTATTGGGCACACGGCGGAGGCGCGGATCCTCGAGTCGCTCCAGGTCGACATGGTCGACGAGTCGGAGGTGCTCACCCCGGCCGACCCGTTCGCCCACGTGGACAAGAAGGCGTTCCGCGTCCCGTTCGTTTGCGGCGCCCGGAACCTCGGGGAGGCGCTCCGCCGCATCGAGGAGGGGGCCGCGATGATCCGCACGAAGGGCGAGGCCGGCACCGGCAACGTCATCGAGGCGGTCCGTCACATTCGGACGATGAACCGCGACCTCCAGGAGGTGCTGAAGCTCCCCAAGCGGGACCTCGGCGCCTGGGCGAAAAAGGAGCGCGTCTCGGAAGCGATCCTGATGGAGGTCCGATCGCTCGGCCGCCTGCCCGTGGTCAACTTCGCCGCGGGCGGCATCGCGACCCCGGCCGACGCAGCGCTGTGCCGGCTCCTCGGGGTCGATGGGATCTTCGTCGGCAGTGGGATCTTCAAGTCCCAGCACCCGATGAAGGTCGCCCGAGCGATCGTCGAGGCGTCGCTGCATTTCGATCAGCCGGACGTGCTGGCGCGCGTGTCGACCGGTCTCGGCGAGCTGATGCGAGGGACGGAGATCGCGAGCCTCCCTCCCGAGGCGCTGTTCCAGAGTAGGGAGTCGGGCCCGGTCGCGGACGAAAGCTCCCGGCGCGACGCGACGACCGCCTGAACGAGGCCCCGCGGCCTCCGCCCGGGCGGCGTAGGCGGTAATACACCGCAGGCGCTGGCGAGTCCGTGCGCATCGTCCAGGTCGCGCCGTTCTTCTACCCGCATGCGGGCGGGGTCGAGTCCCACGTTCGCACGCTGGCCGGAGCGCTCGCGCGGGAGGGGCACGAGGTGACCGTGGTCACCTCGCAGTACCGACGCGACCTCCCGGCCCTGGAGACGCGGGACGGCTATCGGATCGTGCGCAGCCGTTCGCTCGGCGTGCTGTTCAACACTCCGATCGACCTCGCCGCGGGGCGGACCGTCCGGGGGATCCCCGCGGACGTCGCCCATTTGCACTATCCTCCGCCGCTCACCTCGTTCTTTGCCGCCCGCGCGCTCGACGGGACCGGGGTGCCGGTCTGCCTCACCTACCATTGTGACCTGTACCTCCCCGGGCTGGGAGGCCGTCTCCTGTCGGGCCTCTACGAGCGCGCGTTCCTCCCCCCGACGCTGCGACGGGCGCGCCGGATCGTCGTGCACACGCGCAGCTACGGCCGCACGTCGATCGTGCTGCGCGACCGGGCGCTCGATGTGATCCCGTCGATCGTCGATCTCACGCGGTTCCGCCCCGGCATCGACGCGAGCAGCCTGCGGGGCGATCTACGCCTCGACGGGAAGCGGGTGATCGCGTTCACCGGTCGGCTCGTGCCGCACAAGGGGGTCGACGTGATCGTGCAGGCGCTCCGCGAGCTCCCGGACGATGTCGTGCTGCTCGTGATCGGCGCCGGCCCCCGGTTGCCCGACCTGGTCGGGTTCGCCGCGCGGATCGGCGTCGGCGACCGGGTGCGATTCTGTCCGAACGTCTCGGACGACGACCTGCCCCGCTACCTCGCGCTCGCCGAGATGTTCGTCTTTCCGTCCCAGAACCGCCTCGAAGGGTTCGGGCTCGCCGCGGCCGAGGCGATGGCGATGGGGCTGCCCGTGATCGTCGCCGACGTCCCCGGCGTGCGCGAGATCATCGAGGACCGGCGGGAAGGCCTGCTCACCGAGCCGCTGATCGCTTCGGACGTCGCGCGCAAGGTCCGAATGCTGCTCGACGATCCGGCGCTCGCCCGCCAGATGGGCGCGGCCGGACGGCGGCGCGCCGAGGCCCACTTCGCCCTCCCGATCGTCGCGGGACGGCTCATCCGGCTGTACGAAGCCCTAGCCGCAGCTGGTTGATCTGGGTCCGGAGGCGCTCCGCCTCGGCGCCCGCCGCGGACTTCCAGTTTGCGTCGGCGGAGGCGTAGAGGACGCTCCGCGAGGCGCTCACGATCAGGGCGCGTCCGTGCGCATCGACCCCCTCACGGACCGTGGTCGCGAGGGAACCGCCCTGCGCGCCGATGCCGGGGACGAGTATCGGGACGCCGTTCCCGAGAGTCGCCCGGGCCGTGCGGATCGCGTCGGCGAACGTGGCTCCGAGGACGACCCCGAAGTTCCCGTGCGCGTGGGCGAGGCGGCGGACCTCGCCGACGACCGCGAGCCAGAGCGGGCCGCGGGGGGTGGGGATCTCCTGGAAATCGACCGAGCCGGCGTTGGAGGAGTGGGCGACCACGAAGACGCCGTGCGAGGGATCGTCGAAGAACGGCGAGGTCGACTCCCATCCGATCCAGGGGGTGACCGTGATCGCGTCGAACCCGAACGCCTTGAACGCGCCGTCCCGAACCATGCGCATGGTGTTGGGGATGTCGTTCGCCTTGAGGTCGAGGATCCGCAGGCGCGTCGGGCCGATCTGCTGGCAGAGCGCCTGGAGGGTCACGAAGCCGGCGGGTCCATACTGGAGATACGAACCCAGTTGCATCTTGTAGGCCGCGCAGTGCGGATACGTCGCCTGGACGATCCCCCGCACGAACCGATCGAGCTGCACCTTCGGGCTCTGGCCCCGGAGCGGCCTCGGCATCGACGCCGGGTCGGGATCGAGACCGATGCAGAGGAGCGAGTCTCGGGCGCGGAGCACGCGGTCGACCCGTTGCCCGAACTTCATCGCCACGTTCGGCTAGGTCAGCGGGTCCGGGTCAATATCCTTGCGCGCGAACGGCCGAGGGTCGCCGGCGACTACGCGGTCGGTTCGGGTCGTCCTCCACCGTCCGCCGGCAGCCCCACCGTTTTATCGAGGCCCCCCGTTCCCTCGACGAATCCTCGATGGCCGGCGATCTCTCTCCTCCTCCGATCCCCGAAGTGCGGTTGCGCGACCTCAAGGTGGGGACCGGGCCGGTCGAGGTGATCGGCCGGGTCATCACCTGGACGCGCCGGGAGGTGACCCGTCGGTCGGACGGCAGCCGCCGCCCGCTCGTGTCGGGCCAGCTGAGCGACGGGACCGCGACGGTCCGGTTCACGTGGTGGGACCCTCCTTCCGAGGCGCTTGACCGAGGCACCGTGCTGCGCGCCGTGGGGGCCGAGGTCGGGGAGTTCCGGGGCCGGCCCGAGCTCACGTTCACCTGGAAGACGAAGGTCGGACCCGCCTCCCCGGTGGAGCTGCCCAAGGTCGACTCCGAAGAGAACCCGCTGCGACCGCTCGCCGAGCTCCGAGCCTCTGACGAGGGATTCCGGGTCGAAGTGCGGGTCGCCCGCATGTCGGAGCGGGCGGTCAGCGTCGGAGAGGAGCGACGCATCGTCCACGAAGGGCTCGTCGCCGACTCGAGCGGAGTGCTCGCCCTCTCCGCCTGGAGCGATTTCGGGTTGAAGCCCGGGGAGACCGTCCGGATCGCGGGGGGGTACGTCAGCCTGTTCCGCGGGCGCGCCCAACTTGTCCTCGACGAACGCACCACCGTGGTTCGGATCGATCGACCCGACCTCCCGGATCCGGCGCGCCTGCTGCGCGCGCCCCCCCGACCGATCGCCGACATCGAGGACGACGGCGGGGGCGCGGTCGTCGCGCTCGAGGGGTTGGTCGTCGGTCTCTCCCCCCCGAGCGGACTCGTCTACCGATGCCCGACCTGCCGGCGGGGGGTCTCGAGCGGTCTGTGCCGAGTGCACGGAAGTGTCGAGGGGACTCCCGACCTCCGCGCGCGGATCGTGCTCGATGACGGGACCGGGAGCGCCACCGTTTCCGCCGACCGGGAGTTCACCGAACGGCTGTGGGGGGTCACGCTCCCGGAGGTGTTGCGCCGGTTGAAGGATCAACCGGACCCGACCCTGATCTCCGAAGCGCTGGTCGAGTCGTTGTTCGGCCGGCGCCTGCGGGTGCGGGGTTCGGCGACCCGCGACGACTTCGGTCTCACCGTAGTGCCAGAGTCGATCGAGCCGGTGGAGATCGACCTCGCCGTCACGGCCGACGAGCTCTCGGCGCGCCTCGGAGGTCGCGGCTGATGGCGCTCCGGGAGCTCGCCTGGCGCGTCTCGGCCCGCGAGCTCGAAAGTTCGCTCGAGGAAGAGAAGGGGGAAGGAGAACGGCCGGTCGCCCATCTGCTCAGTCCGTTCGGAGCGCGGATGAACCGCGTCCTGATCGCCGGGGCGCTCTCGCCCCCCGAGCCGGTCGGGCGGGAGGAGCCCCCGACGTTCTGGCGAGCCCGATTCTCGGACCCGACCGGATCGATCGCCGTCACCGCGGGAGGGTTCCAGCCCCGGGCGATGGCGCAACTGCGCACGGTGACGGTCCCCCGGCCGTCGATCGTCGTCGGAAAGGTCCACCTCTACCGGGGCCGGGACTCCGTCGCGTACATCTCGGTGCGCGCCGAGTCGATCCGGGCCGTGGGAGAGGCGGAGGAGCGGGCGGCGCTCGCCGATATCGTTCGGCAGTCGCTCGACCGCCTCGACCTCCTCGAACGCCTCGAGAAGGAACCCGGTACGGACGACGAGACCCTGCGGCAGGGCGGCGTCCCCCGCGCCTGGATCCGGGCGGGTCGGGAATCCCTGCGTCGCTATCCGCAGGTCGACCGCGCCGCCTATCGTCGCGAGCTCCTCGCCGCGGTTCGGCGTGTCGCCGGCGACAGTGGTCCACGGACCTCTCCGGAACCTCACCCGCCGACCGTCCGCGTCACTCGCGACGCCGCCCCAGCGCCGCCTCCGCCCGCCCCGACCGCGGCGGAACGGGCCGACGAGTCGATCTTCCTCGACCTGGTCGACGAGCTCGCCGACCAATCGGTGGACGGATACGCCGACCTGAAAGACGTGCTCGAGCGGATCGCGCAGCGGGGGGTGCACGCGGATCGCGCCGAGGGGGTCCTGAACCGGCTCGAGGAGGGCGGCGTGATCGAGGAGCCGATCGTCGGGAAGTTGCGGCGGGCGGACTGACGGGCGCGGACTCTCTCGGCGAGCGCCGCAGCCCGTCCTGTAGCGTATATATACGCCCCGCGCTCGGGAGGCGGGGGAATGAGGAACACCTGTCTCTCCGATCTGATGACGAGACCAGCGACCAGCTGACCCCCATTTCCGCTCGTAGGTAACCGATGGCCGAACGAGGTCCCTCCATTCTGGTGGTCACCCTCTGCGTGGTCGCGATCATCGTGGTCGCGGCCGTCGGCGGCGGGTTCCTGTATCTGGCGAACCACAAGTCGCCGAGCGCGGGACCGCGCACCGTCGGTCTCAACAGCAACGTGACGGTGAACTACATCGGTCTGTTCGGCAGCGGCCCCGAGAAGGGGCGCGTCTTCGATACGTCGATCCTCGCCGATGCGAAGAACAACCTCTCGTGGCCGAAGTCGCTCATGTTCCAGTTCCGGTCGAACGCCTCGCAGTACACTCCGCTCGGCGTGCACGTATCACCGCACACCCCCTCGTCCGGATACTCCCGCAACGGGGTGACGTTCGGCGGCGTCGTCAACGGGTTCTGGCGCGGGCTCCTCGGACTTCCCGGGAACGTCACCCGGTCGATCACGATCCCGCCCGGCGAGGGGTACGGCGCGTCGAACGCGAGCTGCCTCCTGAGCGCGCCGCTCGTGCAGCACCTGCCCGTGGTGGTCTCGACACCCGTCGCGAAGTTCTCCACGGCGTATCCGAATGTGACGAAAACGGCAGGGACGGAGTTCACCGACCCGGAGTTCCACTGGACCGACCTGATCCTCAGCGTCAACTCCACCGCGATCGCGGTCGAGTACCTTCCGACGCTCGGCTTCGTCTCGCACGCGCCGGGGTGGCCGGTCGTCGTCACCAACATCTCCGCGGGCCAGCTGACGCTCACGAGCCAGATCGCCCCGTCCCAGGCGGGATTGATCCTCGGCCACTCGACGACCTCCGTCTGCTCCTCGAAGCAGTTCATCGTCTCGGCGGTCGATCCCGGCGCCGGGACCTACACGCAGGATTTCAACCGCGAGGTCGTCGGGCAGACGCTGATCTTCATCGTCACGGTCGTCGACATCTATCCGTAACACCGGACGCCCGCACCGGGCCGGCGCCGCCCTATCCGCCGAGCTGGACCTTGCCGCGCTTCATCAGCTCCTCGAAGCGCCGGTCGGCGGCCGTGGCCACGATGTCGCGGGGGGCCCGCTCCCGGGGCGGCGAGAACGTGCGCATCAGCTTGCGCGCCTCGTCCCGACGAGCCCGGAGCCGCTGGAACACCTGACGGCCCTCGAGGTCGAGCGCGTCGATCTCCTTGCTGACGGCGTCGACCTGCGACATGAGCTCGGCCCGGGCGCGCCCCTTCGCCCGCATCTCGGCGACCATCCCGCCCGCGAACTCGAGCTTCGTGCGGACCTCGATCATCTTGCGGTCCCGCTCCCCCCGGGTCCGCTCCATCTCCTGGGCGATCTGGTCGACGGCCCCGCGGGCCTCGACGATCGCTCCGTCGGCGGCCTTGCGTTGCCGGGCGTGCTCCAGGATCTGCGCGGCGTGCGACTCGGCCGCCTTGAGCTCCTTCGACCGCTGGCGCAGATGGGCGATCAGGGCGTTCTCTTCGTCGATCGGCAGCGCCCGGGTCTGCTGCCGAAGCTCGAGCTCGGCGATCTCCTTGCGGAGCGCCTCGGGTCGGGCCGGCTCGCTGGTGCCGATCGCGAAAGCGAGCTCTCGACGGGCGATCACCTTCGCCTCGACCTGGTGGCGGGCCTTGTCGCGGAGCGACCTCAGTTCGGAGAGGCGCTTGCCGAGCTGGGAGTGCTCCTCGTACAGCCGCTCGACCTCCGTCTGGGGGGCCTGGCGTTGATCGTAGAGGGCCTTCTGCTCCGCCGAGATCCGACGGACCTCGGTGATCAGATGGTGTCGCTTGTCGAGGAGGGTGCCGTGCTTCGTCTCGAGACGGTGCAGGAGCTCCTGGTCCGAGCGCTCCTCCTGCTCGGCCTCGTCGGAGAGATGCATCCGCGACGGCACGGTGC
>JBAUAJ010000150.1:0-12289 GCA_049675585.1 Thermoplasmata archaeon | reverse complement strand
CACCAGAAGCTCGTGGAGGCCGGGGCGCTCCGGCTCCTACTCGAGACCCACCAACCGCTGGTCGTCTCGCGGGAGGTCGTCGAACGCGCGGGAACGGGCTCCGGATTCGTGACCGAAGCGATGGTCGCCTCCGTCCTGACCACCCGCCGGCCACCCGCGCGGTCGGCCGGCCCCACCGCCGCCCCCGCGGGACCGGCCGGTCCGATCCCGTACTCGGACGGGTTTCGTCTGGTCGTCGAAGGGTTCGCTCCCACCCCGAACACCGGCACGCCGATCGAGGCCTACTCGGCGCTGTTCCGAGCGCGCTATCGGGCGATCCACCGGATGCTGCGCGGACGACCGACCCTCCCCGACCTGCGCCCGATCCACGACATCCGACCGGTCGACGGGGGCGCGTCCGTCATCGGCATGGTCCGTCAGGTGCGGGAGACCTCGAAGCGCCATCATCTGATCCTCACGGTGGACGACGAGAGCGGTTCGCTCGAGACGCTCGTTCCGAAGGATTCGGCCGGCGCGCGCCTCTCGTTCCTGCCGGACGAGGTCGTGGGCCTCAAGCTCCAGTTCGGCCGCGAGCTCGGCAAGATCCCCATCACCGTCGGCGTCGAACGACCGGACGTGCCCGCCGATCGGCCGGTCGCCCGGTCGCCCCGGTCCCGCCGGGCGATCTTCCTCTCCGACCTTCATGTCGGGAGCGCTTCGTTCCTCTCCCCGAGCTGGGCGCGCCTCGTCGAGTTCTTGAACGAACGGGGACCGCATCCCGAGCTCGCCCGGTCGATCGACTACGTGGTGGTCGCCGGGGACCTCGTGGACGGGATCGGCGTCTACCCCCGGCAGGAGAAGGACCTCGCGATCCTCGACATCGTCGAGCAGTACAACGAGCTCGGCCGCCGACTCGCGGAGCTGCCCGGTCGGCTCGCGATCGTCGTCGTGCCCGGGAACCACGATGCGGTCTGCCCGGCCGAGCCCCAGCCCGCGCTTCCGTCGGTCCTCACCGAGTGTCTCCCCGGCAACGTCCATGCCCTCGGCAACCCGTCGACGTTCGCGCTCGATGGGGTCGTGATCGAGGCGTACCACGGGCGCAGCTTCGACGACCTGATCCCGGCGATCCCCGGCGCCTCGTACGCCCGTCCCACCGAGGTGATGCGACGGATGCTCCAGATGCGGCACCTGGGTCCGATCTACGGAGACCGCACGCCGCTCGCCCCGCTCGCCCGCGACGGACTCGTGATCGACCCGGCGCCCGACGTGCTCGTCACCGGACACCTGCATACCTACGGGGTCGACCGCTACCGGGGAGTCCTGATGATGAACGTCTCCACCTGGCAAGCGGAAACGGAGTACCAGCGCATGCGGAACATCGTGCCGGTCCCCTCGCGGGCGGCGGTCGTCGACCTCGGCACGCTCGGCCTCGTCACCCTCGACTTCTCGAGCGACTCCTCGATCGCGGGGGAGGCGGCCGAATGACGCCGTTCCCGATCGAGCCCGCGCGGGCGATGGGGCCGATGCGCCTCGTCCTGAGCGCCTACCCGTCCCGGGAGGCGGCGCTCGCGGCGATCGACGGCGCGCTCGCCGGGAGGCTGGCCGCGTGCGCGAGCACCACGTCCATCGAGTCGCGCTACTGGTGGAACGACTCACTCGAGAACGCGAGCGAGACGCTCGTCGTCTTCAAGACCGTCCCGAAGCGCGTGGGGGCGCTGTTCCGCTACCTCGAAGAGCACCACCCGTACGACGTCCCCGAGATCGTGGAGGTCGACGTGCCCCGGGTCGGACCGGCGTACCTCACCTACCTCGCGCGCACGCTGGACGCGCACGCCCTCGAGGTCCCCACCGGCCCGCGGCCTAGGCGTCGGGGAGCACCGCGAGCCCGGGGAGCACGGCCCCCTCCACGAACTCGAGCGCCGCACCGCCGCCGGTCGAGATGAACTGAAACCCCCCGGCGACGCCGAGCTCGCGCGCGACGCGGGCGGAGTCGCCGCCGGCGGCCACGTGGAATCCCGGGGCTCCCGCGAGCGCCCCCAGCACCTCCCGCGTCCCTACGGCGAATCGGGGATCCTCCGCCCGGCCGAGCGGGCCGTTCCAGAAGACCGTCCGTGCGCTCCGCAGCGCGTCCCGGAACCGCTGGATCGTCGCCGGACCGATGTCCTGGGCGAGCGCGTCGGCCGGGACCTCCCCCACCGCGTGAGCGGAAGGGGTTGACGCGCCGGGCCGGTCGACGAGCACGTCGGACGGAAGGAACACCGACGTGCCGCTCCCCTCCGAACGCTTCAGGAACCGTTCGACCGCCGGTCCGACCCCCTCCTCGACGGGCGTGGCGCCGAGTGTCGCTCCGCCGGCGGCGAGGAACGGGTTCGCCAGCGCCCCTCCGATCAAGAGGGCGTCCGCCCGCCCGAGAAAGCTCTCGAGCAGCGGCAGTTTGTCGGCGACCTTCGCGCCGCCGACAATGACCGCATAGGGATGCTCGGGCCGGTCGACGAGGCGGGAGAGCTCCCGCATCTCCCGTTCCACCAAGAGACCCGCGAACGAAGGGAGGCGCTTCGGAACGCCCACCGTGGACGCGTGCGCGCGGTGGACGGTGCCGAACGCTTCTTCCACGAACAGCTCGCCGAGCTGCGAAAGCTGGGCGGAGAACGCGAGGTCGTTCGCCTCCTCACCCGGATTGAATCGCAGATTCTCGAGCATCAGGAACTCCCCGTTGGCGAGGCGGGCGGAGTGGTCGATCGCCTGCACCCCGACGATGTCGTCCGCCACGGGGATCGGCTGGCCCAGCAGCGCGCTCAGCCGTCGGGCGACCGGGCGCAGCGAGAGCGCGGGATTTCGGTGCCCTCCGGGCCGGCCGAGGTGGGAGAGCAGGATCGTGCGAGCGCCCGCGGCGCGCAGGTGCTGCAGCGTCGGGAGCGCCTCGACGATCCGCCCGTCGTCCGCGACCGCTCCGCGCGCGTCGAGCGGGACGTTGAAATCGACGCGCACCAGGACGCGGCGGCCCTTCACCGGCGCTACCCCGACCCCCCGTTTTGCGAGCATGCCTCCTCCGCGACGGTTCGGTTCCTAAGACGGTTGTGCCGTGCGCCGCGCCCCGGCGACGACGGCGCGAACCCGTTCCACGATCGCGCGGGTCGCCGGAAGGCGGAGTCCCCGCGCCTCCCCGAGCCGAAGGATCTCGCCCGAGATCGCTTCGATCTCCGTCGGCCGTCCCCGGTCCAGGTCCTGGAGCATGCTCGATCGGTTCTCCGCGGTCGCCCGGACGACCTGGTCGAAGTCCCGGCGCGCCTCGGCGAGCGAGAGTCCGAACGGCTCGGTCTCGGCGACGCGGTACGCCTCGTCGAGCAGGGCGAGCGCCTCCGAGCGCAAGGGTTCGGAGGCGAGATCCCCGTTCGGCACCCCGTGGAGCGCCGTCACCGGGTTGATCGCCGCGTTGACGAGCGCCTTGCGCCAGACCTCCCGTTCGATCGCCGGCACCGTGCGCACGGAGAACCCGGCCTCTCGGAAGAGCGTCTCGAACGCGCGCGCCCCCGCGTCCCGGCGGGGATCACCGGACGGCTCCGGAAGCACGATCTCCCCGGATCCGGCGGCCCGGACGACTCCGGGTCCGACCAGCGTGGCGGGAACCGAGTGGACGGCTCGGACGATCCACGGGACGGGGTCGGTCCACCCCGCCGAACGCAGCGCGGGCTCTACGATCGCCTCGAGGTGGAGTCCGTTCTGGGGGAGCAACAAGGGGACGGGGGCGCAGCTTCGCGCGAGGGCGGTGGCGGCCGCTCCGAGGTCGAACGTCTTCACCGTCAGCAGGGCGAGCTCGACCGGGGTAGCCGCGGGCAGCTCGATCGCCGCTGAGCACGGGAAACGGCCGGCGCCGACCCCTTCGACCCGGATCCCGTGAGCGCGCAGGGCCTCGACGTGCGGGCCCCGACCGATCAGGAGCACCGGCCGGCCGGCGGCGGCAAACCGGGCGCCGAACAGCGAGCCGACGGCCCCGGCGCCGAAGACGAGGACGGTCACGGCCGCCCGATCAGCCGAGCTTGCGGACGAGTTCGGAGAGCCCGGGCGCGCGGCCCCAGTCCCGCCGGAGCAGCGTGAGGAGGCCGTCGTAGTAGCGCACCTGCTCCCGGGCCTGTCGGACCTTCAAGCGGAGGTACTCCTCCTCCCGCTCGAGGCGGGCGAGCTCCGCGACGAGCTCGCGGCGGACGGCCTTCATCTCGGTCGCCCGGTCAGAGAAGCGGTCCGCGTGGGGCACTGCGCACCTCGAGGTGGGTGGGAGAATGAGCGATGTCGAGGACCGAGTCGCTCAGGAGCCGGAGGTTGGAGAGGTCGCGCTCGAGCTTCTTCAGGCGCGCCTCGATCCGTCGGCGGCGGTCCCGGACCTCCAGGAGCGATCGCTCGAGCAGGTCGGCGCGGCGGTGCCATTTGTCCCGCTCCTGCACGCCCTGCAGGACCGAGTCGGCGTCGACCATCGGCCCCGCGAACGGGGGCCGTGGAGAATCAAGCTTTCGGCCGAGCGGCGGGGGCCGCCGGCGCCACTTTAAGCCCCCCGAACGGTGGCTCGGCGCGGACGATCCATGACCGGTCTCGGGAAGGTCGCAGTGCTCGGTGCGGGGAACATCGGCGGTTCGCTCGCCCAGCGCCTCGCCGAGATGGAGGTCGCCCGGGAAGTGGTGCTGATCGACATCGTCGACGGATTGCCGCAGGGCAAGGCGCTCGACATCCAGGAGTCGGCGCCGATCCTCGGCTTCTCGACCCGGGTGACGGGGACGACCTCGCTCGACGCGATCGCGGGAGCCGACGTGGTGGTCGAGACAGCCGGCCTCGCGCGCAAACCGGGGATGAGCCGGTCCGACCTGCTCGAGAAGAACGCGGCGATCGTCCGCGGGCACGCCCAGGCGGTCCGCGCAAAGGCGCCTGGGGCGGTCTGCGTGGTCGTGACGAATCCGGTCGATGTGATGACCTACTACTTCCGCGGCCAGTGCGGGCTGCCGGCGAGCCGCGTCTTTGGCGAGTCGGGAACGCTCGACACCGCGCGGTTCCGCTGGTTCGTCGCCGAGGCGCTCTCCGTCGCGCCCCGCGATGTCACCGGGTTCGTCCTGGGGACGCACGGCGACACGATGGTCCCGATCCTCTCCCTCACCAGCGTCTCGGGGGTGCCGCTCGCCCGCCTCCTTTCTGCCGAGAAGATCGCCGCGATCGTCGAGCGCACCCGAGGAGGGGGCGGCGAGATCGTGAACCTGCTCAAGACCGGGAGCGCGTTCTACGCGCCGACCGCGAGCCAGGCGGAACTGGTCGCCGCGATCGCCCGGGACGAGCACCGCCTCCTTTCCGTCGCGGCCCACGTGGACGGCGCGTTCGGGGCGCGGGACGTCTACATCGGGGTACCCGCGGTGATCGGTCGCGCGGGGGTCGAACGGGTGGTCGAGGTCGATCTCTCCGCGGACGAGCAGGCGGCGTTCGCCCAGAGCGTCGCCGCGGTCCGCTCCGACCTCGAGATCCTCGCGAAGCTCCCCGGGTGAGCTCGTGGAGCAAAGATGACGGCCGCACCCGTTCCCGAGGGCCCGTCGCTGTCGATCGAGATCAAGCGCCGCCTCGCGACGCTCCGGACGACCACCGACTCGAAGGAGCACGCCCACATCACCGTCACGCCCGCGATCTGCGAGAAGTGCCCCCACTCGTTCTGTACGATCGCCTGCCCGGCGAAGTGCTACGAGCGGGTCGACGGGCGCCTCGTGTTCCGGTACGAGGATTGCATCGAGTGCGGGGCGTGCGACATCGCGTGCGACCAGGGGTCGGTTCACTGGTCGCTCCCCCGGGGACCGTACGGGATCCGGTACGCGTACGGATAGGGCCGCCGGGCGCGCGCGGGCCGCCGCTCCGAGGGCCGGCGCCCCGTTCCCCTCGAGGCGCAGGTTCCACTCAAGGCGCACCTTAAAGCGATGAACGCGGGCTCGGGAGCGCCGAGGGGTTCGCACGTCGCCCGCGGCACCGGCGTCTAGCGGTTCGCTCCTCTTTCCCTACCGGGTCCGGGCCGGTCAGGAAGGGATCGTTCGGGAGGTCGCGGAAACGACCGTCCGCGGCGGCGCGCTCCTGGTGAACGCCCCGACCGGGAGCGGCAAGACGGTCGCGACGCTCGCGCCGCTCCTCGAGCACGCGGAGGCGACCGGCCACCGGATCCTCTACCTCGTTCGAACCCATGCGCAGGAGGTCCAGGTGCTCCGCGAGGTCCGGGCGATCGCCCATCGCCTCGAGCGACCGATCCTCGCGATCGGACTGCAAGGCCGAGCCCGCCGGTGCTTCCTCCTCGAGAACGTGGCGGAAGTGAAGGGGGCCACGGCGGAGGAGCACGGGAAGCTGTGCGCCGACCGAAAGCGCGTGACCGAGCGCGCCATCAAGGGCGAAGCTCCCCTCGCGCCGCCGCCCGAACTCCCCGAGGACGGGGAGATCGACCTCACCGACTTGGACGGTTGCCCGTACTACGCCCGGGTGCTGCAGACCGATATCGAGGCGATGGTCGATCGGTTCAGCGCGAAGCTACCCACCCCCGGGGAGTTCGATCAAGCGTGCCGGGACGAGAATCTCTGCGCCTACGAGCTCGCCAAACGGCTCGCGCCGAAGGCCCGGCTGGTCACCGCCCCGTACGCGTTCTTCTTCCATCCGCACATTCGCCGATCGCTCCTCGGGTGGATGCACGCGGAGCTCGGCGAGATCGACCTCGTCATCGACGAGGCCCACAACCTTCCGGACCATCTGCGGGACCTGACGACCGTCTCGCTGCCCCAGGAGTCGGTGCGGCGGGCCCGCGCCGAGGTCGCGGACCGCGGGGATTTCCAGCTCCCGGACGGCCCGAGCGCGACGCGCTTCCTCGACATCGTCGGCGCGGCGGTCGACGAGCTCGTGCAGGCCCTCGCCCGCGACGACGATGCGATCCTCCCGCCGTCCGTGTTCGAGGACGCGCTGCTCACCGCGATCGGGGGGACGACCCACCGGCTCGACACCTGGCTCGGCGCGCTCGCAACGTGGGGAGAGAACCTGCGCGACGAGCGGCGGCGGGAACGGCATCTGCCGCGTTCGTGGGTGCATACGGTGGCGCTCACGCTCCTCTCCTGGCCCCAGCTCGACGGTCCCGGGTACGTGAAGGTCGCCACCCGCCTTCCGCGGCCGGCGCTCGAAGCGTATGCGCTCGACGCGACGGTGCCGGCGGAACCGATCCGGCAATGCCACCTCTCCGTCCACCTCTCCGGGACGCTCGCTCCCCTCGAGGAGTACCGCGAATCGCTCGGACTCGGCCCGGACGCCCGCAAGCTCGACGTCCCGTCGTACTTCCCGGCCGAGAACCGTCGGTTCCTCTACGACCGGTCGGTCTCCACGCAGTTCGAAGAGATGCGCAGCGACCCGAAGGCGATCCCCCGCCTCGCGGATCGGCTGGTCGAGGTGCTCGAGTGCCTGCCGGTGAAGACCGCGGTGTTCTTTCCGAGCTTCGATCTGTTGCGCAAGGTGCTCGACGCCGGGCTCCAGTCCGAGCTTCCCGGGAACGTCTTCATCGAGCAGCCGAAGATCTCGACGCGCGACCTCTGGCGGTCGATCGAAGGATGGAAGAAGGACCCCGACGGGACCGTCCTGCTCGGCGTCGCCGGCGGGCGCCTCGCGGAGGGGATCGATTATCCCGACGAGGAGCTCGAGGCGGTCGTCATCGTGGGGATCCCGTACCCTCGGCCCACGGCGAAGCGACAGGCGCTGCAGGCGTACCTCGACCGGGTCAGCGACGGCCACGGGTTCGACTTTGCCGTCCGCGCCCCCGCCCAGCGCGCGATCCTTCAGGCGTGCGGCCGGATGATCCGTTCCGAGCACGACCGCGGCCTCGCGATCATCCTCGACCGGCGGGCCGCCCAGTTCGCCGACGCCTTGCCGGGCCTCGCCCCGATCGACGATCTCCCCGGAACGGCCCGTGCCTTCTACGGCCGCCGGGCCCGCTGGTCCCGGAGCCCGAGCGCGGCCCCGACCGGGACCTCCGGGACCGCCCCGGGGCCCTCGGCGCCGAAGCCGTAATCCCCCCCGCCCGACTGCTGCGGCCGTGATCATCACTCGGACCCCGCTTCGGATCAGCTTCGCGGGCGGCGGGACCGACCTGCCGTCGTTCTATCGAGAGCACGGCGGCGGCGCCGTGACGAGCGCCGCGATCGACCGGTACATGCACGTCATCGTGAACCCCAAGTTCGACAAGTCGATCCGTGTCGCCTACTCCCGGACCGAAAACGTCGACCGCCTGGAAGAACTCCAGCACGGCCTGGTCCGGGAAGCGATGAAGCTCGCCGGGGTCCACGAATCCCTCGAGATCCACACGATCGCCGACATCCCGGGCGAAGGGACGGGTCTCGGCTCCTCGTCGACGCTCACGGTCGGCCTCCTGAACGCGCTGTACGCCTACCGCGGGATCCTGAAGGGGCCGGCGGAGCTTGCCGAGGAAGCCTGCCAGATCGAGATCGACCTTCTGCGCGGGGCTTCCGGCAAGCAGGACCAGTACATCGCGGCGTTCGGGGGGATCGAGTACTTCGAGTTCGGCGCCGACGATTCGGTGCGGGCCTCCCCGATCCCCATATCGACCGTCGACCGGGAGTCGCTCGGCGAGCATCTCTCGCTGTTCTACACCGGCATCACGCGCAAGGCCGACGGGATCCTGCGGGAGCAGAGCGAGCGGACGACCGTGAACCTCGACGCCCTCGGGCGGATGCGCGCGCTGGCGGGGGAGGCCCGCTCGGCGATCGTCGCGCGGGACGTGGCGCGCCTGGGCGCGATCCTCGACGAGGGGTGGGAGCTGAAACGCACGCTCACGGCCGGGATCACCAACTCGGCGATCGACGACCGGTACGCGCGGGCGAAGGCCGCCGGCGCCTGGGGCGGGAAGATCACCGGAGCCGGCGGCGGGGGATTCCTCCTCCTCGTGCACCCCCCCGAACGCAGCCGTCAAATAGCGGACGCCCTGTCCCCGCTCCAGCGACTTCCCGTGCGGATCGCGTCCGAGGGTTCTCGCATCCTCTTCGTGGGTCGATGACCGGGCTCGAGGGTCTCGAAGCGTACGTGCGCACGTACGTCGCCGAGACGAAATCCGCCCTGCACGAGCCGTACCTGTTCGAGGCGATGCGCCGCATCGTCCCGATGCTCCTCAAGGCGCGGAGCGAGGGTCGCACGATCTACTTCTTCGGCAACGGCGGCAGCGCCTCCACGGCGTCCCATTTCGTGGTCGACATCGGCAAGGCAACGATCCGCGGCGACGGCAAGCGGTTCCACTGCCTCGCGCTCGTCGACAACGTCGAGAGCGTCACCGCCTGGGCGAACGACGCCGACTACTCGCGGGTGTTCTCGGAACAGCTGAAGGGGCTCGCGCAGGCGGGGGACGTCGCGGTCGGGATCTCGGGCAGTGGCAACTCGCCGAACGTGCTCGAGGGGGTGCGGATCGCCCGCGCGCTCGGGCTCGCGACCGTCGGGCTCACGGGAATGGGCGGCGGGAAGCTGAAGGAGCTCGTCGATGTTCCGCTGGTCGTCCCGTCGAACAGCATGCAGCACATCGAGGACCTGCACCTGCTCGTCTGCCACCTGCTCACCGCCTACCTGCGGGACGAGCAACCTTCGTCGGAACGATGACGGTCCGCGTCCGGGACTACATGGTGCTCGAGGTCGAGCACCTCCGGGCGAGCGCCACGGTCGGCGAGGCGATCGACTTCCTCACGCGGAGCCGGCACCACGGGTTCCCCGTCACCGACCCGAGCGGGATCCTGGTCGGGTTCGTCAGCGCGAAGGAGCTCCTCCGCCACGCGAACGAGCGCGACCTCTCGCTGGCGAAGATCATCCGGCCCGGGACGTACACGGCGAGCCCCGACACGGGCCTCGACGACGCGGCCCGGATCATGTTCCGGTTCGGGTTGCGCGACCTCCCGATCATCGACGAGCGGGGGCGCCTCTGCGGGGTCCTCTCGAACCTCGACGTCGTCCGGTCGCACTTCGAACGGGCGTCGCCGGGCAAGGCGGAGATGCTCAAGCAGCTCCTGACCGAACGGTACGGCCTCCCGTTCTCGTCGCACCGCGGGATCGTGCCGATCGACCGGCTTACGCCGACGCAGTGGAAGGTCTTCGAGGACGAGCTCGAAGGGCGGCGCTACGAGCTCGAGCGGGGGTTCGCGGAGCCTGTGCTGGTCGTAGAGAAGGGCCCCACCTGGCTCCTGGTCGACGGCCACCATCGGGCCCTCGCGGCCCGCGAGATGGGGCTGGCGCAGCTGCAGGCGTTCATCCTCACCTGCGACCGCCCCGAGGAGTTCGCACGTCAGGAGACCGGCTTCGAACGGGTCGCGGCAGAGCACGGTCTGCGCACGGTCTCCGACATCGAGATCGACCGTGCGGCGCACCACCCGCTCGTGGAGGTCACCACGCAGCTTCTGCGGCGATTCGAGTCCGGCACGGAGAAGGCCGACCGGTCCGTATAACCGAAGAAAACGGCCTCCGCTCGCCCCGGGCCGCCGAGTTATCCAGCCGAGGCCGGAGGCTCGTTCCGTCCCGAGAATGCGCATCTCGCAAGGGTTAAACCCACCCCGGTCTCGGCGACCGAGGGACCCTCCATGACCCGGAACATCCAGGTCGAGCCGCTGCGCGCCGTCCACATCGAAGACCAGGCCCTCGAGCTCGTGGAGCGCAAGGGGCTAGGCCACCCGGATTCGATCGCGGACGGGGTCTCGGAGTCGGTCAGCCGAGCCCTGTCGCGCCTGTACCTCGACGAGTTCGGCCGCATCCTCCACCACAACACGGACGAGACCCAGGTGGTCGGCGGGGCCTCCGAGCCGAAGTTCGGCGGGGGCAAGGTCACGGCCCCGATCTACATGCTGCTGGTCGGCCGCGCCACGACGGAGGTGAACGGGGAGAAGCTCCCGTACCGGGACGTCGCCGTCGAGGCCGCGAAGAAGTACGTCGCCTCGATCTGCTCGCACCTCGACGTCGAGAAGCACGTCGAGTTCGACTGCCGGATCGGCCAGGGATCGGTCGACCTGCGGGGCGTCTTCGATCAGAAGTCGGTCCTCTCGAACGACACGTCGTTCGGGGTCGGGTTCGCCCCGCTCTCGGACACGGAGCGCCTGGTCCTCGAGAGCGAGCGGTTCCTCACGCTGCGCTTGAAGAAGAAGCTCCCCGCCCTCGGCGAGGACGTCAAGGTGATGGGCTACCGCCAGGGCGAGAAGATCCGCCTCACGGTGGCCGCCGCCCTCGTCGATTCGCAGATCAAGGGCCCGACCGAGTACCGCTCGGTCTGCGACGAGATCCACGACAAGCTCGCCGACCAGGCCGCGAAGCTCACGGGGCGCGAGGTCGCGATCGACGTCAACACCGCCGACGACCCCGAGCTCGGCCGCTACTACCTCACGGTCACCGGCTGCTCGATGGAGGCCGGCGACGACGGGTCGGTGGGCCGCGGGAACCGCGCGAACGGCCTGATCACCCCCTGCCGGCCGATGAGCCTCGAGGCGACCGCCGGCAAGAACCCGGTCAACCACGTGGGGAAGATCTACAACCTCCTCTCGAACCTGATCGCGGCGGATATCGTGCAGGAGACCGGGGGCGATGTGAAGGAGATCCACGTCCGGATCCTCTCGCAGATCGGTAAGCCCGTCGACCAGCCGCAGGTCGCGAGCCTCCAGATCCTCCCGGCCGACGGCGTCAAGCTTCCGGCCGTGCGCGAGAAGGCCGAGGCGATCGCCCAACGCTGGTTCGACCAGATCGACACGATCCCCCGCCGGCTGCTCACGGGCAAGCTGACCGTCTTCTGAGAAGCTCTCGAGGACCGACGCGAGCGAGTGGGGGCGGGCCGGTCGGCCCCGCCCTCTAAATACTGCCCCCCTCCAATTCTAGCACCGCCGACGGGAGACGGTCCCGCGCGGGAACGGTACGTGACCGGCCTGACCTCCGAAGAGATCCTCGCGATCGTCGTGATCGTCGTCGTCTCCATCGCGATGGCCGGGATCGGCCTGCTCCTTCTCCGCCGCCTTCACCAGCGGCGCGATCAGATCCGCGGAGAGCTCAGCCATCGTCCCGAAGCGGTGGCCGACCGCGCGTTCAACCGCCTCGCCATGGCCCGTCGCGAAGCCGACGTGCTGGGGCAGCAGGGGGTCCCCTCGCCGCGCGCCCGAGAGTTGATCGGCGAGTCGCAGGCGGCCTTCGACGCGCGGCAGTTCGACCGAGCGTACGGCTTGGCTCAGTCGGCGCACGAGACGCTGGTCGCGGCCCGCCTACGCCCGGCCCCCGCGGCTCGCTCGGTGGACCCACCTCCGCC
>JBAUAJ010000149.1:0-4731 GCA_049675585.1 Thermoplasmata archaeon | reverse complement strand
ACTGGGACGAGATCGAACGCGGATGGAGTCCTTCCCCCGCGCCCGCGGAGCTCGCGGACTGGGTCGCATCCCTGGTGGCGGACGGCACCTTGGGCGCTACGGTCGGCGCGGACGGCCGCGCCCGGTTCTGCGTCTCCGCCGGACGGGCCCCCGAGCCCCAGGTCACGCTCGACTCGGCGGCGTTCGACCGGGCGATCCGCCACCGGGACGAAGTGCTCGACGACTCCCACCCCGAGAGCTAGCTCGGCGCGCGTCCGACCAGGTCGTAGTACCGGTACGCCGATTCGCCGGCTCCGAAGCAGTACTTTAGGGTCGTAAACCCCTGCTTGAGCTCCGCGACGGCGGCGGCGACCTCCCCCGAGGGGCGGTCGCGATGCAGGAGGTCGTCGATCAGTCCGGCGATCCGCTCCATCTCGCGGGGTCCCATCCCCAGCCGGGTCACCTCGGGCGTGCCGAGGCGGATCCCGCCCGGCTGCTTCGGGCTCTTGTCCCCGGGTAGCAGGTTCTTGTTCGAGATGATGCCGTGGTCGGCGAGCCGGCGGGCGACCGCCGCGCCGCCGCCTTCGCGCACCACCCGCACGGCGATCGTGTGCGACCGGGTGAACCCCAGGTCGGCGGCGAGCACGTCGAACCCCCGGGCGTGGAGCGCGGCGGCGAGCGCCCGGGCGTTCTCGATCGTGCGCGCCGCGTACTCCCGGCCGAACTCGAGGTGTTCGGCGAGGCTCACCGCGAGGGCGGCCATCGCGTTCAGGTGGTGGTTGCTCGTGACGCCGGGGAACGCTCCGGACTGGAGACGCTGGGCGACGTCGGGCGGCAGCCCCTCGCCGAGCAGGATCCCGTGCTGCGGACCGGGGAGCGTCTTGTGCGTCGAGGCGCTCAGCACCGAGCACCCCTCGTGCAGCGGGTCCTGGAACTGCCCGCCGGCGATCAGGCCGAGGACGTGGGCTCCGTCGTACCACGCCCGGGCCCCGATCTCCTCGAGGGTCGGCCGGAGCTCGTCGATCGGGAGCGGGAACAGGAACAGCGAGAGCCCGAACAGGCAGGTCTTCGGACGAACCGCGCGCAGGATCTCGCGCGTCCGGGGCACGTCGATCGTCATCCGGGCCTCGTCCCAGGCGTAATAGACCGGCTTCACGCCGCGGAGTCCAAAGGCGCCGAACGCCGCGCTCGAGATGTGCGCCCCGTCCGCGAGCCGGCTCGTCCCGACCAGGTCGCCCGGTTCGGTGAGCGCCTTCAAGACCGCGAGGTTCGCGACGGTTCCCGAGATCGGCCGGACGTCCGCGAAGGAGCAGCGGAACAGGCGGCGCGCGAGCTCGAGGCAAAGGTTCTCCACCTCGTCGACCTGCTCGTTCCCTTCGTAGTAGCGGTCGCCGGGGAGACCTTCCGCGTACCGGGAGTGAAGATCGGAGATCAGCATCTCCTTCGCGTACGGGGACAGGAGGTTCTCGCTCGCGATCAGCGGGATCGCCCGCTCGAACCGCCGCGAGTGGCGCTGTACCGTGGCCCGGAGCCGCGCAACGGTGGCCGCCATTTCCCCCGGGGCGGGCGGTGGCCCCCCCACCCCCTCGTTACCAGTGGAACCGGATCCCATCCGAACCCCGCCGGGCGAAGACGCCCTCGACCGACCGCCCTTCAGCCGCGCGCGGCCATAATAGGGAGCCGGGGCTCCGCCGTCTCGATGGAACCTCGGACCGACGCTCCCCACCCTTGGCCGGTCCGGCGACTATTCCACGTCCCGTACCACGACATCGATGCGCTCGACCACCTGAACCACGCGGCGTACTTTCCGATGATGGAGACGCTCCGCTGCGACTACTACCTCCCTCTCCTCCGTACTCCGGATCCCGCGTCGCTCGACATCATCATCGCCGAAGCGACCTGCCGCTACCTCGCCCCGGTCGCCTACGGTACCGAACTGCTCGGCGAGATCGCACCGGCGCGTCCCCTCGGGCGCACGAGCGTCGTTCTGCTCTACCGGTTCCGGGACGAGTCGACGGAACGGATCACGGCCCGAGGACGAACGGTGATCGTCACGTACGACTATCGAACCCGCACCAAGACCCCGATCCCCGCGGATCGCCGTCTCCGGCTCGAGCGGGACGCGATCGATCCGGTGAGTGAAGGGTGGACCGCCTAGCCGAGGTTCCACTCGCAGCGGGGGGGTGGGGGTGTCTTCCTACGCGACACCGATACGTGACTCCGAGAGGGAGCGTGTGCTACGCCGAATCGAGCCCCCCGCCGCTCCCATCCTCCGGCCCCTCGAGCCGGCCGGGGGGGGTGGCGTGCTAGGCCAGCAGGATTGCCGCCCGGACGGACCGCGCGGAACCCCCGCAGGCTCCTCAGCCCCGTTGCCCCGCCAGCGTCGACGGGTCACGGTAAGGCTGCTCCCGTCAGGACCTGACCCGATGCCCGTGATGGATACCCGCTAGGGCGCTCCTCCGAGCGCTCGTCGCGGGGCCCGCGGCCCGGCGGAACAGAGCTTCTACGAAGCCACGCGAGACGCGTGACCCGTCCGGACGTCGCTCCTGCCTGTCACCCCCGCTAAGGACGGTTTCGGTGTGTAAGGGGACGCCCAACCCCCCGGTCAAGCCTAGCGAACTCACGACGCCGGGGCTCGTACATAGCCCTTGGCGTAGGACGGTCCGGCCTATCGAATGTGCTCGAGCGAGAACGAGCCGAGGTTGAGGGAGCGTTTCGTGAACGTGTAGCCGACCCAGCTCCGCGCCTGGGCGTCGCCGATCCCGCGGACGGAAAGGAACGTCTTCATCTGCTCGACCTTCAGGTTGATCGACCCGTCGACCATGTGCTCGAGCGTCTCCATCTCGGACTCCGAGTGCATCCCGCTGTCGAGCATGTAGTAGCCGACCGCCCGGTCGAGCTTGCGCCGTCCGATGAACGGCTGCAGAAATCGGAACGTGGAGGCGGAATCCATGTACGCCGTCACGGTCGAGACCGATTCGAAGATCAGTCGGTAGGTCAAGGAGCGCTCCTTGAACTCCTCCGCGATCCCGTTCACCGATTGGGCCAGCTGGTCGAGCACCCCCTTGTCGGTCGAGGAGAGCAGGCGCACGCCGGGGCTCGACGCGGTCGAGCCGACCGACCGCGAGTAGAGGTCGACGTAGCGGATCATCCCGTTCTTCTCGGAGTCCGCGTAGCCGGGGAACAGCGCGGCGAGGTCCTCCCGGACTTGCAGATGGGTCTTGTCGGTGACGACCCAGATCGAGGGGATCCCCTGCTTCAGCCCTTCCACCGAGAAGAGGCGGGCGAGGACATCCTTCCCCGTGTGGGCCGGACCGTTGACCATGACCTGGACACCGGGCGGGAAGCCGCCGAACAGGAGGTCGTCGAGCCTCCGGATCCCGCTCTTCACCTTCGTCTCCTCGGAGGCCGTGACGCTCTCCGTGTGCATCCGGTCGGCCTCCGCCTCGGCGGCGTGCCCGGAGAGGCGTTCGACCTCCTGCGCCCGCTCGTGCAGCTGGGTCTCCCGGCCCTTCAGCTCCGCCTCCTTCTGGGAGAGCTCGTGGCGCAAGTCCTCGAGCCGCTGCGCTTCGCTGACCCCGACCGTGGTGCTGGTCGCGTTGAGGCCGCGCCGGATCTCTTCCAGGCGACGGGCCTCGATATCGAGCGCCTGTCGGCGCGTCTGGAGCTGCTGGTCGTAGGCGGAGAGTTCGCGCTCCTTGAACTCGATCGGGCCGCGCCGCCGCTCGACCTCCTCGGCGCTGATACGGATCTCCTCGAACTTCGCACGCAGCTCGTTCTCACGGGCGGTGATGTCGCGCTGGCGCTGGGCGATCTCCTCGAGGCGGCGGGACGTCTCCCCGTCGATCTGCCCGGCGCGCGAACTGAGCATCGTCTCCCGTTCGCGAGCCTGCTCGCCCTCCCCGACGAGGCGACGGACCTCCCCTTCGAGCTGGACGACCCGGCGCCTCAGCTCCGTTTCCCGTTCGATGTACTCGTGCTCTCGGTCGGCAAACTCTTCGCGCAGGCGGCTGTCCGACTCGGAGGCCCGCCCGGCGACGCCGGCGCCGGGGAGGACGGCGGCCACGGGCGCTTCCGCGGAGACGCCGGCCGACGGCTCGCCCAGCGCGCCGAGGCGCTGGCGCAGCGCGTCGATCTCCACCTCCTTTTCGCGGACCGCCGTCTCGCGCTCTTTCGCCTCGCGCGAGCGGACGTACTTGATGACGGCGATCGAGCCGCGCTTGACGTGCTCGACCTGGTCTTCGAGGGTCTTGCGACGGGTCCGCTCGTCGTAGAGCTGCCGCTGGAGGTCCTGGACCTCCTGGATCATCGCCGCGGGGTCGAACTGGTCGGTCTTGACCCGGTCGAGGAGGCCGGTCAGCCACCGGACGACCGTCTCTTCGCGGTCGAGCACCGCCTGGTTGGCGGCCCCCTCCCCGCCCGGGCGCACGGACCCCGAGGGGGAGCCCGAGTCCGACGGACGCACGGCCGCGGGCCCCCCGCCGGCGGACTCCTCGGAGGACTGGATCCAATCCTCCATCGCGCGGTCGTCCCCTCCGACCCACTTGCGCAGGACGTCGGCGGAATCCTTCGGGGCGAGAGAGACCCGACGCCGGCGCGGGCGGTCGGTGTGACGGACGATCCCGGCCCAGCGCTCGACCAACTGGTCGCTGTTCGCCGCGGAGGCGTGGTCCGCGGCCTCGAGGGGCGTGGCGTCGCGGATCGCCGCGCGTTCCTGCGCGTCGGCGCCGAGCCGCTCGAGCTCTTCGACCG
>JBAUAJ010000148.1:0-1575 GCA_049675585.1 Thermoplasmata archaeon | reverse complement strand
GGCCGACCACATTGAAGATGAGGATGGCAAAGAAATACTGCTGCCAGGACATCTCCGCGTCGTCGGCGACGCCGGAGAGCCGGTAGATCAGCCTTTCGACGGGTTGCAGGACCGGATGGAGGAATGTTTTTTCCCCTTGAAACACCCGGGCCATGAACCGGCCCAGTACGGGCGCGAGCGCGAGCAGCACCACGAAGAACACAACCACTTGAACAAGATCGTTCGTCATACCATTGAAGGTAGTTCAGTGATTTGCGAAGACTTAATAAAAACCGGGTGCAAAGGTGTTAAAATTTTATCAAAACAGTCCACGATTTGTGGCGTGGTCAGAACGTTCTTCCGGCGAGCATCAAGCCGTGCTCGACGATCGGTCCGAGGCAAAGCACCGGGAAGAAGGTGAGCGCGGCAACGATGATAATGACTCCGGACAGCGTCAGGCCAAACGTCCAACCGTGCGTGGGCAGCGTGCCTGCCGAGGCTTCGACGGTCTTCTTGGCGGCGAGACCGCCCACGATGGCCAGGGCCGAGATGATTGGGATGAAGCGGCCGATCCAGATGGCGATGGCGCCGGCAACGTCGAAGAAGGGAACATTCGCGTTGAGACCGGCGAAGGCGCTGCCGTTGTTGTTGGCGGCCTCGCCAAAGAAGTAGAGAATTTCCGTCAAACCGTGCGGGCCGTTGTTGCCGAGGTATTGCAGTTGGTTGAGCCCCGGCATCACGGCGATGGCGACCGGAATCAGGCAGGCGGCGTTGGGGATGAGGACGCCGATGACGGCCCAGGTGGCCTCCCAGGCGCCGAGTTTCTTCCCGAGGTACTCGGGAGTTCGGCCAATCATCAGTCCGGCAATGAATACCGCGATGAGAATATGGAAGAACATGCAATACATGCCGCAACCGATGCCGCCGAAGAGCATTTCGCCGATGAGGATGTTCCACAATGGCATCATGCCGGCGAGCGGCATGTAGCTGTCGTGCATGGAATTGACGGAGCCGTTGTCAATCGCGGTACAGGACGCAGCCCACAGCACGCTGTTCATCACGCCGATGCGCTGCTCCTTGCCCTCCATGTTCTCCATCTGATTGCCGGTGACCGGATTGGGCCGGGTCTCGAAATACCAGGCGCCGACAAACGAAAGCATATAAATGGAGAGCATGACGGCAAACAGGCACCACGCGTGCTTGAGGTTGCCGACCAGGAGGCCGAACATGTAGACCTGCGCCATGGGCACGACGATGATGGCGAGCAATTCGAGGAAATTCGCCAGGGGCGTGGGGTTTTCGAAAGGGTGCGCGCTGTTGACGTTGTACCAGCCGCCGCCGTTGGTGAAGAGCTGTTTGATGGATTCGAGGGCGGCGACGGGACCAACGGGGATGGCCTGGGAGTCCACCCTGGCGTCCACCATGACCGGCATGTTGGTCATGATGACCGCGCCATTGGTGTCCTTCTGGGGCACATCCACCATGACCGCGACGCCGTTGTTCGTGACCGGCTGGCCCTTGTCGTCGAGCTTGGGCATGGACACGGTCACAGCAATGTTGGTCGTGACGTTGTTCCCCTTGTCGTCGGTTTTTTGC
>JBAUAJ010000147.1:0-2871 GCA_049675585.1 Thermoplasmata archaeon | reverse complement strand
GCCTCGTCGCGGCGCGCGCCCTGCGGGAGGACCTCGCGCGAGTACACTCCGCGGGGGCCCTCGCGACGATCGCCCGCGAGCTCGACCCACCGGCGGAGCTGGATCGGCTGCTCGCCGACGCCCTCCCCGACGAACTTCCGCCGACCGCCGAGTCGAGCGATCTGTTCCGTCGGGGGTTCGCGCCCGAGGTCGACCGCTGGCGAGACGACGAGCGGGCCGCGCTCGAGGCGCTGTCGGCACTCGAGCATCGGGAGCAGGCGAGCACGGGAGTCAAGGGGCTCAAGATCGGCTACAATCAGGTGTTCGGATACTACTTCGAGGTGACTCGGCCGAACCTCGCCAAGGTGCCCCCGCACTTCCGTCGGCGCCAGACCGTCGCGCAGGCGGAACGGTTCGGGAGCGACGATCTCGAGGAGATCGAACGTCGGATCCGGACCGCCCGCGAAGGAGCCCGCGTCGCGGAGGGCGCCCTATGGGAAGCGTTCCTCGTCCGCCTCGACCGGCACGTCGGCGCGATCCACCGGGTGGCCCGGGCGGTCGGGGAGGCGGACGTGCTCGTCTGCTTCGCCCATCTCGCCCAGACCCGCGGGTACGTGCGGCCGACGGTCGACGACTCGTCGACGCTCGTCGTGCGCGACGGCCGGCACCCGGTGCTCGACCGATCGCTCGGCGAGCGGTTCGTTCCGAACGACGTCGAGCTCGACGCGCGGGCCGGCCGCCTCCTGGTCCTCACCGGCCCGAACATGTCGGGAAAATCGACGTACATGCGGGAGGTCGGACTGCTCGTGGTGCTCGCCCAGGCGGGCTCGTTCGTCCCCGCCCGGTTCGCGCGGGTCGGGCTCGTCACGCAGCTGTTCACGCGGATGGGATTTACCGACGAGATCGGCCGCGGCAAGTCGAGCTTCATGGTGGAGATGAGCGAGGTCGCCGAGATCCTTCGGGCGGCCGACGATCGCTCGCTCGTCCTGCTCGACGAGGTCGGCCGGGGCACGAGCACGTTCGACGGGCTCGCGATCGCCTGGGCGACGCTCCGTCACCTGCACGACGTGACGCGCTCCCGATCGATGCTCGCGACCCATTACCACCAGCTCACCGAGCTCGTGGAGGGATTGCGCGGAGCTCGGAACGCCCACCTCGCCGTTCAAGAGCGGCCGGACGGGATCGTCTTTCTCCATCGCCTGGTCCCCGGCGCGACGGACCGCAGCTACGGCGTGCACGTCGCTCGGCTCGCCGGCCTGCCCGCCGAGCTCCTCGAAGAGGCCGAGCGCTTGCTCCGTCGGCTCGAGTCGGAGGGAGTCTCGCTGCCCGCGTCGTCGCGCGCCCCTCGGGCGCGCTCGGCCAAGTACACCCAGGCCGTTCTCTGGGACTCCGCCGCGGGCGCCCCCGAGCCGGTGCTCGAAAAACTTCGGAACCTCGACGCCGATGCCCTCTCGGCGACCGAGCTCCGGGAGCGCCTCAAAGAGATCCAGCGGCTCGTGCCGCGGCCGCCGGAGCCGGCGGAATGAGCGCGCGGCTCGAGACCGCCCGCCGACCGATCCGCCGGCTCCTGCCGACCACCGTCGAGCGGATCGCAGCCGGCGAGGTCGTGGAGCGCCCGGCGTCGATCGTGAAGGAGCTCCTCGAGAACGCGATCGACGCCGGCGCGACGTCGGTGGTCGTCCGGCTGGTCGAAGGGGGCACCGAACGGATCGAGGTGGCCGACGACGGCCACGGGATCCCCCCGGAGGAGCTCGAGCTCGCGGTCGAGCGCCACGCGACCAGCAAGCTCGACCCGGCCGGTCCGGTCGAGAAGATCGGCGCGCTCGGGTTCCGCGGGGAGGCGCTCGCGGCGATCGGGGCGGTCAGCCGGCTGCGTTTGTTCTCTCGGATCCCGGAGCGCGACTCCGCGGACGGGATCTCGGTCGTGGGCGGCGCGCTCGTCGGTCGCTTCCCGACGGCCCGCGCCCCGGGGACGACGGTCGAGGTCGAGGACCTGTTCTTCAACACTCCGGCGCGTCGAAAGTTCCTGAAGAGCCCCGCGAGCGAACAGGTGGAGGTCGTCCGCACCGTCGAACGCGTCTACCTCGCGCGGCCGACCGTGGCGCTCCGGGTGGAGTCCGAAGGGAGAGAGATCCTCACCCTGCCGCCGTCCGCCCGGCTGCGGGACGCGGCCGCCCACGTCCTCGGGTCGACGTTCCTGGAGGCGTCGTTCCCCCTCTCGGGCGAGCCGATCCCGGGCGGCCGACTGTTCGGAGCCGTCGGCCTTCCCGCCGTCGCGGCCCCGACCTCGGGTCTTCTGTACCTCGCGGTCAACGGTCGACCGGTCCAATCCCGTTCGATCACGCAGTCGGTCCGCGCGGCGTTCACCGACACGCTGCCCCGCACTCGGTTTCCGGTCGGGGTGATCCACCTCGAGCTCGACCCGGGGAGCGTGGACGTGAACGTCCACCCGACGAAGCGAGAGGTCCGATTCGCCCGCGAGGGAGAGCTGGGGGAGGCGATCCGCCGTCGGGTCCGGGAGGGACTGCTCGCGATCCCCGCCGCCGCCGAAGCTCGCCGCGCGGGATACTCCGTACCTTCGGAAGAGGTCGACGGCGATTCGGCACCGATCCTCCCGCCCTCCGTGCCGGCCGGGTCGGTGCATCCCGTCTCTCAAGAGACGCTGGACGTCGGGCTCCCCGACGGAGAACCGACCCCGTCTCCCCCGTCGACCGAACGGGCCGTGCCTCGGTTCGAGCTCCTGGGCGCGCTGGATGCGCTCTACTGGGTCGCCGCGACCCACGACGGGTTCACCCTGATCGACCAGCATGCCGCCTCCGAGCGGCTCGTGTACGAGACGCTCCGACGGGACGGCGCTCTCGCCCGCCAGCAGCTCGTCGCGCCGGTGACGGT
>JBAUAJ010000146.1:0-1707 GCA_049675585.1 Thermoplasmata archaeon | reverse complement strand
GGTCAAGTCCCAATGCACGATAAGCAGTGTTATGTCAAGTAGCAGGAGCGATGCTCGGCAGCACCTCCCCCGCCCGATCAGAGACCGGTGGCAGCCACCGTCACGAAACCGTGACGCCGTCGTCTCGGGTGCGCGCCTGAGCCCGGGAGTCGCCGTTACAAAGACGTGCAGTGGCTGCCACCGGCCTGGGCGCCTCCCCAGGAAACGTCGAGTAGCCGACTTATCCACAGGATGCACAGAGTGCTGTGGAAATGTTGATTATTCAACGTTCGCAAATTGCGGAATTTTTCGTTTCGCGACCCCTTGCGGCAGGTCCCGATAGGCCATACATTCCCTCTTGCGCCGAGCAGGGCGCGGGAGTAGGACGAAGCAGCACCGGGAGGTCGTACGAGGCGGCCCGCAAGGGCCGAAGCGGAAAGTCGACCGGGGTTGTGGACGAAACCGCGACCGGCTCGGCGAATTTTTTTGGTCCCGTTTCGCCCGCTGCGGCGCCGGCGCTTCCGCCTCGTCTAGGATCGCCGCGATGCATCCGCCACGTCCGCCGAGCATCGACCAGGGCGTGATCGCGCTGATCTGGGCGGTCGGCCTCGCGACGTACATCTACTTCGGGCTCCTCGCCATCGGCGAGAGCGGCGCGACGGCGATCGTGATCGCGCTCGTCTCATTCGCGGGGATCTGGCTGCTCGTGCGCCTGCGCGGCGAGGAGAGCCCGCCGCGCCGGCCCAACCGCCGGCGTTCGTAGCCCCTACGCGGCTCTGCGGCCGCTCTTGTGCGGGGAGAGCGCGAAGACGAGCTTGCGCGTAAGTGCGTCGCCGAGCTTCACCTCGAGCCGTTCCCGCGCCGGAAGTGCCTGCAGATCGAGGCTGTCCAAGTGCGCAGCGAGGAGCCGTGCTCCCCGCTGGGTGGTCCCCTGGGCCAAGACGTTCATCCTAGTCCCGTATATCGGAGGACCTACCCCTTTAGCGTGATCCCTACCGGCAGGGATCCGCGGCCGCCTCACTCGATCGAGGAACAGGCAGGCGGCCGCGAATCGGTTCTTCCGGGGTCAGCTAGTCGGCGTCCCGGCCCGCGTCTGGGCGGTCTCCTCTGTCGGAGTCGCCGGCTCACGCCCGTTCGCATAGCGGCGCTCGGCTGCGACGGGCTCATCCGCCGCAGCCTCCTCCACCGGAGCGGGGACGCCGTCGAGCGAGAGGCCCAGCATCAAGCCGAACGCGAACGCCAGCACGCCGTGCCAGAGCCCGAGGGAGTGCACGACGCCGAGAATCCCGATCGAGTTGCTCCACGAGTCGAGTCTCCCCTCCTCCCAGCCGTTGCCGGGCTGGTTCGTGACCAGGAGCCAGCCGACGCAGATGAGCACCGGCAGGAACGCGAGAACGAACGTGCCCGGTGACGTCCGCAGCCTGAGCCCCTTCGTCCACGTTCCGACGTGGGTCGCCAGCGCGATCAGGAAGCCGGTCCCGGCGACGATCGCCATTGAGAGCCAGAAGCGCCCCGCCGTCTGCATTCCGATCTGGGCTGCGCCCCAGAGTCCTAGTCCCGCGAGCGCCGCTGCTAGAGCGAGCGTGAGCCCGCGAGACGCGTCGTACAAGCCGTACCTGCGCATTCTTCTCACCTCGTTCCGTTGCCCGATGCAAGTGGAACGGTCGAGTCCCAGCTCGGGTTACTCGAGAGCGAGTCTCCGCGCGTCGAACGAGGCCGACCACAGCT
>JBAUAJ010000145.1:0-1589 GCA_049675585.1 Thermoplasmata archaeon | reverse complement strand
CGCGCTCGACAACCGCGGCCAGATTGCGCATCTCGAACTCGTCGACCCCAAGGATTTTCCTCGATTCAAGCAATTGGATGTAATTGCCAATTTTCAGCTGTTATGGGCGGAACGCGACGACTACGTGGAGAATGCCACGATCAAGTATCTCGGCCCGCAGCGCTCGCGATACTTGTATCCGGCGCGTTCCCTGCGCGACGCGGGCGCCAAGATCGCCGGCGGCAGCGATTGGAGCGTCAGCAGCTTCGACGCGTTCGACGCCATGGAACACGCCATCACGCGGTCCGAGCGGCGGGGGGCGCCCGCCCTGCTGCCCGAACAGAGTCTCACACTGCAGGACATGGTAGATGCCTACACCATCAATGCCGCGCAGGCGCTGAAGCAGGAGCGGACGACGGGAAGCATCGAGGCCGGGAAACGCGGCGATTTCATCGTGCTCGACCGCGACATTTTCTCGGTCGATCCTTACGAACTGCACGATACACGGGTGCTGGCCACCTATCTGGACGGGCGCGAGGTGTACGCGGCGAAAGTCAAGTAGCGGACGCTCAAATACTCTTTTACATAAACCGAGTTTGTCGCCACGCGGAGACGCCGATCACGGTTTCGGCGGCCGCGCTTAGCCACTATCCTGACAACACTCGAACCGCTCATGGAAAAGACATTATGGCAGGGCCGATGAAGTCACCCTTGAACGGGGATATCTGGCACCTCAGCATCGACGACCTGTTTGCGCCGTTGCCGGACAAAACCCGACTCGGGGGCCCCGGACCTTTCGTGATCAATCTCAGCGCATCCACGGCGCCGATCGACCTGCCCTCGAAGGAATTCGTCGGCTACGGATACGCCGTCCACATTTATAAAATACAACGTACCGAGGATCATCGCACGCGTTATCGTCTGCGGCTCGGCCCGATCGCGAACGAGGACGACGCGGATACCATTCTCGAGCAGGTGCGAGACGTGTATCCCGGTGCATTGACCGCAACGGTTGACGCGGACGACTTGCGGGCGCTGGCACCCATTCAGGCGAAGATCGACGCAAAAGCCAAGGCGGAAGCGAAGGCCAAGGCGGCGATCCAGGCAAAAATTGATGCGCAGGCCAGGGCGGCGGCAAAGGCTGCGGCCGAAGCGCAGGCCAGGATAGAAGCGCGGGCCAGAGCGGAGGCGGAGGCCAGGGCCAAGGCGGAAGCCGAAGCACGGGCCAAAGCGGAAGCCGAAGCGCGGGCCAGGGCTGAAGCCCAGGCCAGAGCTGAAGCGAAGGCCAGAGCGGAAGCTCAAGCCAAGGCGGAAGCCGAAGCACGCGCCAAAGCGGAAGCCGAAGCCCGGGCCAGAGCCGAAGCGCAAGCCAGGGCGGAAGCCGAAGCGCGGGCCAGGGCGGAAGCTCAAGCCAGAGCCGACGCCGAAGCACGGGCCAAAGCGGAAGCTCAAGCCAGGGCGGAAGCCGAAGCACGGGCGAAGGCGGAAGCTCAAGCCAGGGCGGAAGCCGAAGCACGCGCCAAAGCCGAGGCGCGCGCCAGGGTGGAAGCCCAAGCCAAGGCGGAGGCCGAAGCACGCGCCAAAGCGGATGCTGAAGCTCGGGCTAAAGC
>JBAUAJ010000144.1:0-1793 GCA_049675585.1 Thermoplasmata archaeon | reverse complement strand
AGATAGGTGGAGGACCGAACCGGTGTTGACGTGCAAATCACTCGGATGACCTGTGCTTAGGGGTGAAAGGCCAATCTAGACTGGGAATGGCTGGTTCCTCCTGAAACTACTCGCAGGTAGGTCTCGGTCGAGCCAGCGCGGGATGTAGAGCACCGATTACGGGATTCGGGACCGAAAGGTCTCGGCCGGTTGTCGAACTCCGAAGTCCCGCGTCGCGAAGACACCGGGAGTGAGCGCGGCAGGGGTAAGCCCGCCGTGCGAAAGGGAATGCAACCCAGCCTCGTATTAAGGGCCCCAAGTGCCGGTTAAGTGTCATGCAAAGGGCGTCCGTGTTCGAAGACAACTGGGTGGTGGGCTCAGAAGCAGCCATCCTTCAAAGAGTGCGTAACAGCTCACCAGTCGAGGGCATGGGCACCGAAAATGGACGGGGCTAAACCGGCCCCCGATATACGGGCACGCCGCCGATCGGCGGCGATTGTGTAAGGAGGCGTGGTGCTCGGGTAGAAGTAGGGGCGTGAGTTCCTATGGACCGGGTTCCATTGAAAATCCTGGGAGGAGTAGCAGCAAAGACGGGTGAGAATCCCGTCCGCCGTAGGGGCCAGGGTTCCACGGCAACGTTCATCCGCCGTGGGTTAGTCGAGCCTAAGCGAGTCCTTAATCGGCACTCGCGAACGGAAACACAGTTAATATTCTGTGACCCCAAGGTCAAAGCGTCCTCGAGGAAGCCGGCTGCTAGGGCAGGTGGGCATATGCCAGCCTATTGTGCGCTCGTCGCCCCGGGAAGTACCGTCATGGTGAGAACCGGGGGAAGTGCGTAAGGATCCCCGCGAGGGGATTCTGTCCGATGCAGGCGGTCCGTGAAAAGTCGAGGACGGCATCTTGGGCTCGTACCGAGAACTGACACAGGTGCCCCTGGGTGAGAAGCCCAAGGCGTGTCGGCGAGAATTCGAGCGAGGGAATTCGGCAAATCAGCCCCGTAACTTCGGGAGAAGGGGTGCCAGACCTGTAGAGGTCTGGTCGCAGTGACCAGGGAACTCCGACTGTTTAATAAAAACATAGGTGGCCGCGAGACTGAAAAGTTGTGTATGGCCGCTGAATCCTGCCCAGTGTCGGCATCTGAAAGCCCGGTACAACGGGACGAAGGACCGATAAACGGCGGGGGTAACTATGACCCTCTTAAGGTAGCGTAATACCTTGTCGCTTAATTGGCGACTTGCATGAAGGACCAACGAGAGTTCTACTGTCCCCGCTCGGAAGCCGGCGAAACTGACTCATTGGCGAGCAGTCCAATGTCTTCCGTCTGAAAGCGAAGACCCCGTGGAGCTTTACTGCAGCCTGCGGTTGTGATGCTAATCCGAATGTGTAGCGTAGGCGGGACTCGTTACCAGGGCGGACCGCTAGGTCCGTTCCGAGAGGCCGATGAAACACCGCCCTTTCGGGTTGGCATCGCTCACCCCGCAAGGGGGACACCCGTAGGTAGGCAGTTTGGGTGGGGCGCCACGCCCTCCAAAAAGTAACAAGGGCCCTCAAAGGTCGGCTCAGGTGGGTCAGAAATCCACCGTAGAGTGCAAGGGCAAAAGCCGGCTTGACGGGAATCTGCCTAACGAGGATTCCCGATGCGAAAGCAGGACCTAGCGAACCACTGTGCCTTTCCTGTAGGGGCCAGTGATAAGAGAAAAGTTACCCCGGGGATAACTGAGTTGTCTCCAGCAAGAGTCCCTATCGACCTGGAGGCTTGCTACTTCGATGTCGGTTCTGCCTATCCTGGTGGTGCAGCAGCTACCAAGGGTGGG
>JBAUAJ010000143.1:0-1579 GCA_049675585.1 Thermoplasmata archaeon | reverse complement strand
CTCGTCGTCGGTCTGCTCGCCGGGTACTTCCGCGGCTTCGTCGACACGGCGTTCTCGCGGGGCGGCGACGTCTTGCTCGCGCTGCCGCAGCTGCTGATCGCGATCGGTATCGTCGCCGCGTGCAGCTCGACCGTCTCGGGCTGCGTCGACGGGCTGATCCAGCCGGGCCTCGGCCTCGTGATCGCGATCATCGTGCTCTTCTCCTGGCCGTACGTCGCCCGCCTCGTGCGCAGTTTCACGCTGTAGCTCCGCGAGAAGGAGTTCGTCGAGGCGAGCAGGTCGCTCGGCGCGAGCGACCTGCGGATCATCTTCCGGGAGATCCTTCCCAACCTGGCCGGGCCGATCATCGTCTATACGACGCTGCTGATCCCGCAGAGCATCCTCTTCGAGGCCGCGCTCTCCTACCTCGGCCTCGGCGTCCCGCTCACGACCGCGTCGTGGGGCGCGATCCTGAACGACGCCCAGACCTACTACAACACCGCCTGGTGGCTCATCGTCTTCCCGGGCCTGTTCCTGGTGATCACGACGCTTGCGTTCAACCTGCTCGGAGACGGGCTTCGCGATGCGCTCGACGTTCGGAGCGATCGATGAGCGCCAAACCTCTGCCCCGTACACATCGTCATACCGGACGGTCACTGCAAATCCTCCGGCCTCGGCCGGAGGGAAGGAGGAAACACCCACTGTGAAGAACCCAACTAGGAAGGTGGCGACGGTCGTCGCGCTGATCGCGGCGGGCGCCGTCGTGATGGCGATGTCCGCCTCGGCCACCTCGACGAAGCAGTCTTCGATCAAGTCGGGCGGCGTGCTCAAGGTCGGCTGGGAGCAGGCGTTCGGCGAGACCGACAACTTCGACCCGACCGGCGAGTACCTCGGCGACGGGTGGGGCGTTCTGACGACCGAGGTCAAGACCCTCGTCGGCTACGAGCACGCGCCGGGCGCCCTCGGCAACAAGATCGTGCCCGATCTCGCGACCTCGGTTCCGAGGCCGACGAATGGTGGGCTCGTCTACACCTTCCACCTGAAGCCGAACATCAAGTTCGGCCCCCCGGTCAACCGCGCGATCACCTCGAAGGACTTCGTGACCGCGATGGACCGGCTCGCCAACCCCAAGGACGGCGGCCAGTACGCCTTCTACTACACGGTGATCAAGGGCTGGAACGCCTACGCGGCGGGTAAGGCGAAGTCGATCTCGGGCATCACGACCCCGAACCCGACGACGATCGTCTTCCACCTGACGGCGCCGACCGGCGACTTCCTCTACCGGATGACGATGCTCGCGACGGGCCCGCAGCCGGCCGAGGTGACGAACTGCTTCGCCGGCCAGCCGGGCAAGTACGGCCAGGACCTGATCGCGACCGGCCCCTACATGCTGAAGGGGATCGAGAACATCAACATCTCGTCCTGTAAGACGATCAAGCCGGACACCCAGGGCTACGACGGCGTCACCACCTACGACGTCGTCCGCAACCCGAACTGGAACCCGAAGATCGACCCGTACTCGAAGAACTACCCGAACGAGATCCTCTGGACGGTCGATTCGAGCGACGTCGACATCTACAACAAGGTCGAGGCCGGCCAG
>JBAUAJ010000142.1:0-1503 GCA_049675585.1 Thermoplasmata archaeon | reverse complement strand
TGCTCGGCGTAACCGTATACGTCCCATTCGCCAGCCCAGTGAACGTATAACTGCCCGAGCTGTTCGCTGTCGTCGAGGCAGTCACTGCTCCGCTCAGCTTTACCGCTGCCCCGCTACCACCCGCCGTTGGACTGATCGTCCCCGAGATGCTGTAGCTCGCGGTCGCGGTCGCTGTGAAATTCACCCCGCTAACACTCGCCCCGTTAACCGTCACGGACTGACTCGCAGGGGAATACGTGTATCCGGTACTGCTCGGCGTAACCGTATACGTCCCATTGGCGAGTCCAGTGAACGTATAACTGCCCGCGCTGTTCGCTGTCGTCGAGGCAGTCGCTGCTCCGCTCAGCTTTACCGTTGCCCCACTGCCGCCTGCCGTCGGACTGATCGTCCCCGAGATGCTGTAGCTCGCGGTCGCCGTCGCTGTGAAATTCACACCGCTGACACTCGCCCCGTTAACTGTCACTGCCTGACTGGCAGGAGCAAACGTATATCCCGTATTGCTCGGCGTGACTGTATACGTCCCATTGACCAGCCCTGTGAACGTATAACTGCCCGAGGTGTTTGCTGTCGTCGAGGCGCTCGCTGCTCCACTTAGCTTGACCGTTGCCCCGCTACCGCCCGCCGTCGGACTGATCGTCCCCGAGATGGTGTAAGTCGGGTTGGCTGTCGCCGTGAAATTTACTCCGGAACTAACGTTGGCTCCGTTAACTGTTACACTCAGGCTTGTGGGACTAAACGTGTAGCCTGCACGAGTTGGCGTCAGTGTGTAGGTCCCGTTCGACAATCCTGAAAATGAGAAAGCTCCCGAGCCGTCGGCCGTGGTCGAGGCGCTCGCTGCCCCACCCAACGTCACCGCCGCGCCGCTCCCCCCCACTGCGGGCGTGATGGTTCCTGAGATGCTATAAGTCGGATTGGTAGTCGCTGTCGCAGCGAAGCTCACCCCGCTCGTAACGTTGGCTCCGCTAACCGTTACATTCTGGCTGGTGGGGCTAAACGTATAGCCCGTTCGGCTTGGCTTGAGCGTGTAGGTACCGTTCGACAGTCCTGAAAATGTGAATGCTCCCGAGCTATCGGCCGTCGTCGAGGCACTTGCTGCCCCACTCAACGTCACCGTCGCACCGCTCCCACCCGCTGCTGGCGTAATTAGCCCCGAGATGCTGTAAGTTTGTGATGGCGTATTATTTGCTGCGGACTGCCCACTGACGAGGCCGGCGCACCCCCAAAGGAAGATCCCGGGCAGAAGACTCGCCGCCAAAGCAAGGCCTCGGCGCGTCAGAGAATTTGTGCTCTGCAGAGTTGGAAACCAGACCAGGAAATTCTCTTTTCGATTGATTCTCATCGTCCAGGCCCCTCAGACCCGTGCTGGACGCAAGAGTACGTCTATAGCTGTGCTTAGGAAACTGATTGGAAGTCTAGTTTAAGTACAGGTGTCACCCTGTCCCTGCGGGCGACCAATTTCGTTGGTCACCCCAGAAAACTGGCTCCGATCAAACTCCCGTAAGC
>JBAUAJ010000141.1:0-1841 GCA_049675585.1 Thermoplasmata archaeon | reverse complement strand
GTCAATAACAGCGGTGTCGGAATCCTGCCCACGCAGAATCGTATTGCCAACGCCTTCGGCGGGCTGCCGCTGATCGTGAATATCGGCCAGAACCCCGCCGCCCCCTACCAGGCCAACAACTCCGAGGTCATCGCCATTCTCAAGGACGACACGAATTCGCCGGACCTTTCCCAGCCGGTCAACGCGGCCCATGCCAAGAATCCGCAGCAGACGAAATTCCTGGAGGGCCATTCGGCGCCGGACACCAAGTCTCCCGGAATCGGGCCCGACGATGTTTATCGCGACCCGTGGGGCGACCCGTACATCATCACGCTGGACCTGAACACGGACAACCGCTGCCGCGACGCGGTCTACCGCAACGCCAGGGTGGCGCAACTCCCGCCTCCGCCACCCGCCGGACCGGTCGGGCTGGTTGGCCTGAACAACATCACGACTCCGGGCGGCGGAAGTGATGACTTCGAGGTCCCGGTCACCGTCATGGTCTGGTCATTCGGCCGCGATGGACAGGCGAGCACGAAGACCAACGCCCTGGCGGATGTCAACAAGGACAACATCCTGAGCTGGCAGTAAGTCGTTCTCATGGCCTCACGTTCCCAGATTTTGAATTCCCCGCTTTGCGCCCGGCTCTCCGGACGAAGCGTCCCCGTTCAATCGTTGGTGGGGGCCTTTCGAAATCGCAAATCGCAAATCGCAAATCGCAAATCGCCGGCCTTCACCCTCATTGAACTGCTGGTGGTCGTGGCCATCATCGGCATTCTCGCGGCCATCGGCCTGCCGGCGATGCGCGGCATGACGCGGTCGCACGCCATCATCGCCGCCAACCGCCAGTTCGTGGACGACCTCGCCCTCGCGCGCCAGACCGCCATCGCCCAGCACACCACGGTTTACATGGTGTTCGTGCCGACGAACGTGGGCTCCATCGTCATCCTGCCGACGGCCAGCCCGACCCTGATCAAGCAGATCACCAATCTTTATACCGGCCGGTACACCACCTACGCGCTGCTCACGTTGCGGCAGGTGGGCGATCAGCCCGGCCGCATGACGCCCAGGTACGTCACCGGCTGGCGGACGTTTCCCAATGGCGTGTTCATTCCCCCGTCCCAGTTCGCCCTGCAACCGCCCGCGAACAGCGGAGGGGGCTTTTCCCTGGAAAACTACCTCCCGTTCCCGGTCGCCACCAACTATGCAATCCTTCCAATGGCCATGCCCCTGCAGTTGCCCTGCCTGATATTCAATTATCTCGGCCAGCTCACCGACCCGTCCGGCAAGGTCTATGACCAGAACATCCCGCTCGCGCGCGGCAGCATTTTTTACAACCCGCTGGCTCCGGGCGGGGCGCCCGACATCCAGGAAACCCCGCCGGGAAATTCCAGCAACAACATCGTCTACATCAACGCGCTGACCGGCCGCGCCAAGATGATCCAGCCGCAAATCCAATGACAACCAAATTCGGAGTGCGGAATTCGGAGTGTGGAATTCAGTCTGCATCCGCAAGCCTTGCGCCCCGCAGTTCGCATCGCGCGTCCGGCTCCCGCGACAATCCGAAATCCGAAATCCGAAATCCGAAATTGGCCCGCGCGTTCACGATGGTGGAGATTGCGCTTTCCCTGGCCATCATCGCCTTTGCGCTCGTGGCCATCATCGGCATCCTGCCCGCCGGCCTGTCCGTGCAAAAGGACAACCGCGAGCAGACCGTCATCAACCTCGACGCCGCGTATCTGATGGACGCCATCCGTCACGGACCGCTGGGCCAGGACAACCTCACCAATTACATCGTCTCCATCACCCAAAACAGTTTCAAGTTGCAGGGCCAACTGGCCAACGGCCTAACCGGCCTGCAG
>JBAUAJ010000140.1:0-24484 GCA_049675585.1 Thermoplasmata archaeon | reverse complement strand
GTGCGAGGGAGCCCGTTCGCCGCTTCGCGAGCACGGCGAGACGGTCGAGTTCGCGCCGGGCGGCCACACGGACGCGGCGGCGCAGCTGGCGAAGGTCGGCGGCCCACGGGGAGCGGGCGACGTCGGGGTCGAGGGTCGCGAGCGCGACGTCGAGGTCGTGCAGCTTTCCGAGTCGGTCTTGCAGTTGACGGAACGAGACGGGGATCGGATGCGCGGCCGTCGGCGCGACCGTCCGGGTGAGGTCCGAGACGTATCGGAGCTGCCGGAGCCGAATGCGGAGCCGGTGGAGCCGCTCGGAAGTCGGCCGGGCACTGGCCCGCCGGTGCGCCCGCCGCACTTTCTCGTGCCGAGCGTGGTTCTCGGCGGCGAGCAGGCGCGTCAGCCCCGCCGATGCCGTGGCGCGGGGCACCCGCGCCAGCGCCTCGCCGATGTGGAGCAGCAACCCGTCATCGCGCTCGGTGGTCAGAAAGGCGCGCAACAGTTCGCGACCAGTCCGCGAGTCGTCCCGCAACCGCCCCCAGAACTGGTGGAAGTGGCGCGACTCGACGGCCGTGGCTCCCCGTGGACGGGATCGGTCGAGCAACTGGAGGACGATATCCCGGTCCCGCACCTGGCCCACGAGGCGGGCCAGGCGCTTGACCCGGCCGGCGAGCACGGCTACGGAGGCTCGATCCTTCGCGGGGAGCAGGGGGCCCCAGAGGTCGAGCCCGACGCGCAGCCGGCGCATCGCGCGATGGAGCTGGTGCACACGCTCGGGGCTGGGGTTCGGCTGGCGGACGAACTCCTCGATCAACGTCGAGACCCGCCCGAGGAGGCGCCCGAGCTCCGTCGACATTGGGCCTGGGCGGCTCGACGCGGGGGACACGCGCGCGCTGGTCCTCCTCCGACGTCTCAGAACGCGGCCCGGTTGAAAGGGCTTCGCTGCCGGCCGGCGGAGGAATCCGACCCATGAGATTTTGCCCCCCCGGGGATACGGGGCGTACGTGCACCGGGGCCGGACCGCCGCGATGACGCGCGATCGAACCTCGAGCCGGCCGAGCGCGTCGCTCGGCGTGATCGACATCGGCTCCAACACCGCCCGCTTCGTCGCCTTCGAGACGTCCCCCGGCGGCACCGTCCGAGCGGTCTTCGAAGCGAAGGACGCGCCGCGCTTGGGGCTCGGCACATCGGCGAGCGGGAACCTGACCGAGGCGGCGATCGCCCGCGGCGTGACGACCGCACGCCGGTTCGCGCGCCTCGTGCGGACCCTCGGCCTCCCGCGGACGATCGCGATCGCGACCAGCGCGGTGCGCGACGCCCCGAACGGGGGCTCGTTCGTCCGCGAGGTCGAGCGGGCGAGCGGTGTCTCGCTCCGCGTGATCTCGGGGATCGAGGAGGCCCGGTACGCCTACCTCGGTGTCGCGAGCGCGTGGCCGCTCGACAACGACATCGTCTTTGACCTCGGCGGCGGATCGATGCAGCTCGCCGAGGTCCGCGGCGGTACCCTGCGCAACTCCGTCAGCCTCCCGCTCGGGGTGCTCCGCCTCTCCCAGCGGTTCCTCGAGCACGACCCGCCGAAGCGGCGGGAGATGGAGGAGCTCCGGGAGCACGTCCGCGGGGCGCTCGCCTCCACGGTCAAGGCGTTCGGGGGTCGCTCCTACCGATTGGTCGGGATCGGCGGCACCGTCCGCTCGCTCGCCCGCGCCGCCATCGAGCTGCGGGAGTATCCCGTGCGTCGCGTGCACGGGTATCCGCTCTACGACCATGACATCGAGGCGCTGCACGAGCTGCTCGCCGAGATGCCCGCCGCGAAGCGCCGGTCGGTCCCCGGGATCGGCGGCGACCGGGCCGATGTCGTGCTCGCCGGGATCGCGGTGCTCGAAGAGCTGCTCCGGGCCGTGGCCGCCGAGCGGATCGTGGTGTCGGGCACCGGCATCCGCGAGGGGGTCGCCCTCGAGGCGATCCGGGCGAAGCTCCCGGCGACCGCCGAAGAGCTCGCCGACCGGTCGATCGCCGCCGCGGCGTCCGCCTTTGGATTTCCCCCCGAATCGAGTCGCGCGACGGTCGACGCCGCGCTCGCGCTGTACGACCTGCTGGCGCCCGGCTTCGAGGGGGGAGCGGGCGAGCGGCTCGCGATGCGGGTCGCGGCGGGGATGCACGAGTCCGGCACGGCGATCGACCTGTGGAATCACGCGCGGCACTCGGCGTACCTGGTCGAGAATTACCCGATCTGGGGGCTCCAGCAGCGCGAGACGCTCCTGGCGGCGATGACGACCTACTTGCACGCGGGAGGAGACCCTCCGTCCGGCTGGAAGCGGGAGTACCTGCCGGTCGTGGGGAGCCGAGAGATCGACCTCGCCGTCCGGATGGGGGCTCTGCTCGAGGTAGCAGAGCTGACGGCCGCCGCCCGGCCCCGGTTCTCCCTCACCGCGGCCGGCCGCACCTTGGCGGTGGGCTTTTCTGGGGGGGACGATAGCTCGCTCGTCCCTCGATGGCTGGAAAAGGTTCGGCGGCCGATGCAACGGGTATTCGGGCTGGAGGTCCGCGCTCGTGATCTCTGAAACGCCGTCGCCCAGCCACGGCTACCCCGGCCGACTGCTCGTGTTCGAGGGATTGGACGGAAGCGGCAAGTCGACCCAGGCGGCGTTGATCGGCAAGTGGCTGCAATCGCAGGGATACCGGGTCTTCTTCACGGAATGGAACTCCTCCGACCTGGTCTCGAACGTCATCCGGCGGGGCAAGAAGAAGGGCCTGCTGACCCCGACCACCTTCAGCCTGTTGCACGCCACCGACTTCGCCGACCGGTTCGACCGGGTCATTCTCCCACCGCTGCGCGCGGGGTACCTCGTGGTCTGCGACCGGTATGCGTACACGGCGTTCGTCCGCGACGCCGCGCGCGGCTGCGACCCCGCCTGGGTCCGGACGATCTATTCGTTCGCCCCGCGCCCGGATCGGGTCTTCTACTTCCGCGTTCCGGTCGGCACGACGCTGCGCCGCAAGCTCGCCTCACGCCTCAAGATCAACTACTACGAAGCCGGAATGGACATGGGGCTGTCGGACGACGTCGAGGAGAGCTACCAGCGGTTCCAGTCGCGCCTCAAGCGGGAGTACGAGCGGATCGCCGCCACCGACAAGTTCACGATCGTGGACGCGACGCGCCGGGTCGAGGAGATCCAGGCGGCGCTCCGGGCCGAGGTGCGGCCGCTGCTCGAGAACTTCCCGACCGCCGGGAGGCTCACGCATGACGGGTAGGACGTACGGGACCCGGCTCCCGGGGGTGCCGGCCGGCCCGTCGCACGGGAGGCTGATCGTCGTCGAGGGGGCGGACGGCTCCGGCCGGACGACCGAGATCACCCTCCTCAAAGAGTGGCTCGAGATCGAGGGCCACTCGGTCGTCGACACAGGGTTGCGGCGATCCGACCTCGTGAGCGGCGAGATTGACCGCGCGAAGCAGGGGCATACCCTCGGCGCGACCACGATGGCCCTCCTCTACGCCGCGGATTTCGCCGATCAGCTCGAGAACAAGATGATCCCGGCGCTCTCCGCCGGCAGCACGGTGCTCGCGGACCGGTACGTCTACACGTTGATGGCGCGCGCGATCGCGCGCGGCGCGTCGCGCGACTGGGCCCGGAAGCTCTACTCGTTCGCGTTGCGGCCGGACCTCGTCGTATTCCTCGACGCCCGTTCCGAGATCCTCCTGCACCGGGCGATCGGGAAGTACGGTTCGCTCGACTACTGGGAGAGCGGGATGGACCTCTCGCTCTCGCGCGACCTCTTCGAGAGCTTCTTCCTCTACCAGGAACGGCTCTCGAAAGAGTTCGAATGGATGGCGAAGGAGTACTCGTTCCATCCGGTCGACGCGAACCGGGTGCCCGAGCAAGTGCACGCGGACGTCCAACGCCTGGTGGCGCCGCTCTACGGGATCCCGGCGCCGGCGAGCCGGTCGCTCAGGACGTCTCGTCGGCCAGTTGTTTCCGGGTGAGCAGCCAGACGAGCCGGGCGGAGCCCGGCTTCAAGCCAGCGGGGAACTCGAGGCAGGCGGCCCCGCCCTTCGTGAGATGCACCACCGAGACGTCGTCCCCGACCAGCGCGAGGCCGATGAACTCCGCGAGGGTCGGCTCGTGGCCGACCAGGACGACCTCTTGCCCCGGGCGGGCCGCCCGGCGGAGGCGGTCGAAGATCGGGTTCGGGAGATTGCCCGGCGCGAGCTCGGGCCACGTCTCGAGCTTGGGGGGATCGTCGAGCGCCGATCGGACCATCTCGGCGGTTGCGACGGCCCGTTCGGCCGCGCTCGACACGACGCGAGCGATCGGGTCGGTGACCCGCGCGAGCCCCTTCGCCGCCCGACGGGTCTGCGCGCGCCCTTTGTTCGTCAGGGGGCGGCGCGCGTCGTTCGGCCAGCGGACGGGGTCGCGCTCCTCCGCCGGCCCGTGCCGTACGATGACCACCCGAACGTTACGGTCGGGAGCGTGGATGCGGACCATGCTCGCCCCAAAGGAGCCGAACGAACGTACGGGGGGCAAAAGACTTTCCGACGCCCCGTCGGGCACCCCGGGCGTATAACCTACGCCGCCGGCAGCGCCACCGTCCGCCGGAGCGCGATGGCCGGATCGGCCGCGACCCCGATCGACCGGTCGAGCACGACCTGGGCGATATCCTGCCCGTAGGCGATGGTCCGCCCGATCGATTCGAGGATCCGGGCGACCGCGGCGGCGGCCGCGGGAGAAAGGGAGCCCCGTTGGGCGGTGGGAAGGAGGCGGTCGGCGATCGCATGGCCGGAGGCGAGGAGCGCTTCTCCCGTGTCGAGAAGATCGTTCGCCTGGTCCCCGTCGACCGCGGCCAACACCCCCTCCAGGTGGTCCATCGCTTGCCGGTGGAACTGCTCTAGTGTCGCGAGAGGTCCGACTCCGTGCGGCAGCCCGGCGAGCCGGCGGCCCGCCTCGCCGAGGGCGACGGCATGATCGGCGATCCGCTCGAGGCTTCGGGCGACGGTCCAAAGCTCGAGCGACGGCGCGGCCCCGAAGTTCGCCGCGAGCCGCATCGACGCCTTCCGCTGCAGGTACCAGGCCTCCCGGTCGATCTCGTCATCCCGACGATCCCAGGAATCGTCCTCCCCGAGGGGTAGTCCGGACCAGCTTCGGATCGCCTCGCGGTGGAACCCCAGCACCATCTGACCCATCTGGGCGAGGCGCCGTTCGAGCGGCACCGGGCTCTCGAACGCCAGATCCCGCACCAAGATCGTGTCCCCATCATCGGAGACGATCTCGGGTTGCCGCGTCCGTCGGCAGAACGAACGGACAACCGCCCGGGTCGAAGGACGCAGGACGGGGGGCTCCTGGACGACGAATTCGCGCGCTCCGCCGAGGTACGCCCCGAGCAGGCGTCGGAAGACGTGTTCGGGTGGTTCGGTCTGTCGCACCGATATCCGGGCGACGTGCGTCGAAGCCACGGGGGCGTTTTCTCCGGCGGCCGCGGCAGAGCGTCTCGGGAGGCGACGGTCGGGGGCGGGCCGCGGGGAGCTCCCCCGGGCCGATTCGGCTTTCTGCATCGGGGGTCGATGGCGCTGTTCGGTGATATATATTTTCAATTTAGACAATATACTACTATATTGTAATTCGAATCTCGATCAACCGAGCCCGGTCACGCCGCCCTCATCATCGAAGTGGATCGAGTCGGCGGACGGGTGCGCGGGGAGCCCCGGCATCGCGACGATCGGACCGGCGATCGCGACGGTGAACCCGGCCCCGGTCCACCGCGTGAGCCGTCGAATCGACACGGTGAACCCGCGCGGCCGGCCCCGAAGCTGGGCGTCGGTCGAGAGCGAAAGGGGTGTCTTCGCGACGCAGACCGGACCCTCGGACCCCCCGTCCCGACGGATCCGCTCCAGGTCGGCCCGCGCCGACTCGGAGAGCACCACCGCCGCGCCGCCATACACGGCGGTGACGACCGTTTCGAGGATCTCCTCCACCCGAGCGTTGGGGGCGTAGAGGGCATGGCTGCGCTGGCCTCGCCCGGCGGCCTCCACTACTCGGTCGGCGAGCTCCTCGGCGCCCGCTCCGCCCTCCGCGAATGCGCTCACGGCGGCGAAGGCGAGCTTTCGGCCGGCGCAGAACGCCGCGACCCGGGCGATCTCTTCCACGGTATCCGAGGGAAACCGATTCAGCGCTACGATCGGGTCGAGCCCCATGCGACGGAGGTTGGAGATGTGCTGATCCAGGTTCTCGAGCCCCTCGGCGATCGGGTCGACCGGGGGGCCCGCCGGTGCCGGTAGACTCCCGTGCCAGCGGATCGCACGAACGGTCGCGACAATCACCGCCACATCCGCCGAAAGTCCGGTTTGCGGGGAGACGAGGTCGACGAACTTCTCGGCCCCGAGGTCGCTCGAGAATCCTGCTTCAACGACGCAGAAATCGGCTCCCGAGAGCCCCAGCTCCATCGCCAGCCGCGAGCAGGTGCCGTGGGCGACGTTGGCGTACGGAACCCCGTGCACCAGCGCCGGCGTTCCCTCGACGGTCTGAACTAGATTCGGCTCGAGCGCGACGCCGAACAGGCTCGCCACGCTCTCGGTCGCCCCCAGCTGGGCGGCGGTGATCGGGGATCCGCCCGCCCCGCGGGCGACCGTCATCCGGTCGATGCGGTGCTTCAGGTCGGCGTAGTCGGAGGCGAGCGCGTGGATCGCGGCCATCTCCGTCGCGGGAGTGATCACGAACTGGGCCGGCCGGGGGAACCCGGGCGCTTTCGCGGTCAGACCCGAGGTGATGTCCCGGAGCGCGCGGTCCTCGAGCGGCGAGGCGCGCGGGAGCTCGGGCCGCGTCGGGTCGATACCCTCGGGGTTCCCCTGGAAGATGTGATTGTCGACGAACGTCGCGAGCAGGTTCTGCGCGTTGGTGATCGCATCGAGGTCGCCGGTAAAGCCGAGGTCGATCTGAACGCGGGGCTCGACCGCGGATCGTCCGCCCCCGGAGGCGCCGCCCTTCGCCCCGAACACCGGCCCCAGCGATGGCTGGCGCAAGCACACGACCGAGCGCCGGCCGCGGCGGCGGAGCGCCATCGCCAATCCGATCGCGACCACGGTCTTTCCCTCGCCGTGCTCGGTCGGGGTCATCGCCGTGACCAGCACGAGTTTTCCTCGGCGCGATGCGGACGCCCGGGCGCGCACTTCGCGCACGGGAATCCGAAGGATGCCGTTCCCCGCGGGGGTCAACTCCCCGGGCTCGAGGCCGAGATCTTCCGCCACCTCCCCGATCGGGCGGAGAGCGCCGCCCACGCGATGGCCCATCGGCAACACGGGAGTGCTCATGGAAGACGCCGCGCGGAGCGGAGCGAGGGGGACGATCGACGGCATGGTCCCGGGATTCGGGGGAGCGATATTTCAGTCGGTAGGAAAGTAGAATTTACGACCGGCTTATTCGGGAGAGCCATCCATCGACCTCTGCCGGAAAGGGAGGCAGGTGGGACGATGAAGTCGACCATTCGCGGAGCGAGATCGCTGCCTCCGCCGATCGACTCGCGCCGCTCGCTCCCGTCCCGCCGGCGCGAATGGCCCTGGAGGTTTCGCGCATGACCTCGTCGGGGTGGCAGGTCGGGGACCGGTTGGTCATGGAGCGACCGGCGTTCCCGGAGTTTCTCTCCTCGATACGGGCCGCGGGCTATCGGGTCGTCGGCCCCACCGTGCGGGACGGGGCGATCGTGTACGGCGACGTCTCCGAGGAGTCGGACCTCCCGATCGGCTGGACGGACCATCAGTCCCCCGGCTCATACCGTCTCGAGCGGCGCGCAGACTCCGCGCTGTTCGGCTACACCGTGGGACCCCAGAGTTGGAAAAAGTACCTCTTCCCGGCCCGCGAACGTCTCTGGACGGCCCGCCGGTCGGAGGAGGGATTTCGGGCGGTGCCGGAGCCTACGGGCGGACCTCCCATCGCGTTCCTCGGGGTGCGGGCCTGCGAGCTCGCCGCGATCGAGGTCCAGGACCGTGTGTTTGCCAAGGCGGGGGACCCGGGGTACGTGGCGCGCCGGACCCGTGCTCTGCGGATCGCCGTTCAGTGCGGGATCGCCGGGGGAACGTGCTTCTGCGCGTCGATGGGGACAGGACCCGCGGTCCACGGCGACCACGATCTGGCGCTCACCGAGATGATCGACCCGGATCGGCACTATTTCCGGATCGATGTCGGCTCGGCGTCCGGAGCGTCGATCCTCTCGCGCGTGCCCGTGCGTCCCGCCACCGCGGACGAGGTCGGCCGCGCCGACGCCGTGGTTGCTTCCACGGCGGCTTCCATGGGGCGATCGATGAACACCGCCGGACTCCGAGACCTCCTGGTCGATAACCCGGAGCATCCCCGTTGGAGCGTGGTGGCCGACCGGTGTATCGCCTGTACGAATTGCACGATGGCATGCCCCACCTGTTTCTGCAGCACGAGCGAGGAGGTCCCGGATCTCTCGGTGGAGACGGTCGAGCGGTGGCGGCGTTGGGACTCCTGCTTCACCTCGGGGTTCAGCGAATTACACGCCGCTCCGGTGCGCAAGAGCCACCTCGCTCGCTATCGGCAGTGGATGACGCACAAGCTCGGAACGTGGCACGACCAGTTCGGTTCGTCCGGATGCGTCGGTTGCGGCCGGTGCATCACGTGGTGCCCGGTGGGCATCGACCTCACCGAAGAGGTCGCCGCCATCCGCTCCACCCCCGGGGCTCGCGCGGTGTCGGGAGGTAGTGCATGAGCGCGCGAACGCACGGGGGGACCCCGCTGCGACTCGCCGATCACAAATTCTTCCATGGGATCGACCCCGCGTTCCTCACGGAGGTCGGAGAGCACGCCTACGAACGGTCGTTCGAATCGTCCGAGCTCCTGGTCCGTGAGGGGGATCCGGCGGATGAGTTCCTGGCGATATTCGAGGGAAAGGTCGCGCTCGAGATCATCTCGGCGGACCACCCCCGCACGACCATCCAGACCCTCGGGCCCGGGGAGGTGTTGGGGTGGTCGTGGCTCTTCTCGCCGCACCGGTGGCGGCTGGACGCGCGCGCGCTCAAGCCGACCCGGGTCCTCGGTCTCGGCGCCCGGCACCTCCGCGAGACGCTCGACGAGCACCCGGTGGAGGGCTACCAATTCTTGATGCGACTCCTACCGGTGATCGCCCAGCGACTCGAGAACACCCGACTCCAGCTCCTGGACCTCCATGGTCTCTAGCGCGGCCCTACCCGCTGCCGGGGCGGCCCCGGCGGACTCGCCGTGGGTACCGGTCCCGTACACGCTTTTCGAGAGACGAACGGAGACCCCGGACACGGTCACCTTCTCCCTCGCTCCGCGCCCGGACGCTCCGCACGTTCCGGCGTTCCGGCCGGGCCAGTTCAACATGCTGTACGCGTTCGGAATCGGAGAAGCCGCGATCTCGATCAGCGGGGCGCCCGAGCCTCCCGGGACGTACGCGCACACCGTGCGCGCGGCCGGAAAGATCAGCCAGGCGCTCGCCGCGCTCCCCTCGGGGAGCCCCGTCGGGGTCCGGGGGCCGTACGGCGTCGGGTGGCCCCTCGAAGAGGCCCGCGGGCGCGACGTCGTCATCGTCGCCGGAGGGCTCGGTGTCGCGCCGGTCCGGCCGATCTTGCTCGAGCTGCTTCGGCATCGCGACCGATACGGCCGTGTCGAGATCATCTACGGCGCCCGGACCCCCGGCGACCTCGTCTACTACGACCAGATCCAAGCGTGGCGCGCGCGCAGCGACTGGAGATTTCAGACGACCGTCGACACGGCGGGTCGCGAGTGGTACGGGGACGTCGGGGTCGTCACGGCGCGCCTGCCGGACGCGCGATTCGATCCGGAGAACACGGTCGCCTTCGTCTGCGGCCCCGAGATCATGATGCGTCGGACCGCCGAAGCGCTCGAAGCGCGCGGGATCGGAGAGACCCGCGTTTGGGTCTCCCTCGAACGGAACATGAAATGCGCGATCGGGCTGTGCGGCCACTGCCAGCTGGGACCCGCCTTCGTCTGCCGGGACGGACCGGTGTTCCGCTACCGGGAGATCCGCCGATTCCTCGAGGTGCGGGAGTTGTGACGATGCCGCCCGCGCTCCGTCCGAAGGTCGCCGTCTTCAAGTTCGCTTCGTGCGACGGCTGCCAGCTCACCCTCCTCGACTGCGAAGACGAGCTGCTTCCGATCGCCGACCGGGTCGAGATCGCCGACTTTCGGGAAGCGTCGAGCGCCTCGATGGAAGGTCCGTACGACCTCGCCCTCGTCGAAGGGTCGATCACGACCCCGGCCGACGCCGAGCGGATCCGACTGGTCCGGGCGAACTCCCGATTCCTCGTCACGATCGGAGCCTGCGCGACGTCGGGCGGAATTCAGGCGCTGCGCAACTTCGCGGACGTCGCCGAGTACACCCGGGTCGTCTACGCTCGTCCGGAGTACATCCGGACGCTGGCGACCTCGACCCCGATCCAGGACCATGTCCGGGTCGACTTCGAGCTGCGCGGATGCCCGATCAGCAAGGGACAGCTGCTCGAGGTGCTCACCGCCTTCCTCGCACGGCGCGCGCCGAACGTTCCGACCGAGAGCGTGTGCGCCGAATGCAAGCGTCGGGGGAACGTCTGCGTGCTGGTCGCGCGCGGCACGCCCTGCCTCGGTCCGGTCACCCAGGCCGGCTGCGGCGCCTTGTGCCCGGCGTTCGACCGCGGCTGCTACGGATGCTTCGGGCCGGCGGAGGCGCCGAACCTCCCGTCGCTCACCGGTCGCCTGATCGAGCTCGGGATGGACCGGTCCGCCGTGCGACGGTACCTTTCCACCTTCAACGCGAACGCCCCCGCCTTCCGTGCGGCGGCCGCGACGTTCGCGCCCGCCTCGGAGGAGCGGTGACCGAGCGAACGATCGCCGTCGACTACCTCGCCCGGGTCGAGGGGGAAGGGGCGCTGCGGGTGCGCATTCACGACCGGTCCGTGGAGGAGGTCGAGCTCAAGATCTTCGAGCCGCCCCGGTTCTTCGAGGCGTTCCTCCGCGGACGGTCCTACCTCGAGGCGCCCGACATCACCGCGCGGATCTGCGGGATCTGCCCGGTCGCCTACCAGATGAGCGCCTGCCACGCCATGGAACGGGGGCTGGGGATCCGGATCGATCCGTCGGTCCGAGCGCTGCGCCGACTGCTGTACTGTGGCGAGTGGATCGAGAGCCACGCGCTGCACCTCTTCCTCCTCCACCTACCGGATTTCCTCGGCTACCCGGATGCGCTCCGGATGGCGCGCGACCACCGGGACCTCGTCGAGCGCGGCCTCGCGCTCAAGAAGGCGGGGAACGCGATCATGACCCTCCTCGGAGGACGCGAGATCCACCCGGTCAACGTCCGCATCGGGGGATTCTACCGCTGCCCGTCCCGCGAGGAGATCGAGACGCTCCGGATCTCGGTGGCCTCGGCACTGGAGCTCGCCGAGGAGACCGCCCGGTTCGTGGCCGGGCTCGAGTTCCCCAACGTCGAGGAGCCGTACGAATTCGTGAGCCTCCGGCACCCCGATGAGTATCCGATGAACGAAGGGGAGATCGTCTCCAGCCGGGGGCTGCGCATCCCCGTGACCCGCTACGAGGAGGAGTTCGAGGAGCTCCAGGTAGCGCACTCGAACGCCCTCCACTCGGTACGGGTGGGGGGCGGCTCTTACCTGGTCGGCCCGATGGCCCGGTACGCCCTGAATCACGACCGGCTCGGACCCCGGGCCAGCGCGATCGTCCGGGAGATCGGCCTTGAGCCGGTGGTCCGCAATCCGTTCCGCAGCATCCTCGTTCGCGCGGTCGAGCTCGTCCAGGCCAGCGAAGAAGCGCTCGCGATCCTCGGGTCCTACCGGCCGCCGGCACGGCCGTATGAGGTGGCGAGCGGTCCGCTCGACACCGCCCGGTGCGTCGCCGCCACCGAAGCGCCGCGGGGCCTGCTCTACCACCGCTATCGCTTGGGGAGCGGGGGGACGATCGACGAGGCCAAGATCGTGGCCCCGACGTCGCAGAACCAGAAGCGGATCGAGGACGACCTACGGGATGTCGTCGCCCGACATCTCGATCTCGATGATGCGGCGCTTACCGTGGAATGCGAGCGGGCGATCCGCAACCACGACCCGTGCATCTCCTGCGCGACGCACTTTCTGATGCTCGACATGGAGCGGAGCTAGCATGGGCCGCGCACGGCCCGGCCGGCGGGACGCCGCGATCGTACCCCTCGTGATCGGCCTCGGGAACGAGCACCGCGGGGACGACGCGGCCGGCCTCCTGGTCGCCCGACGGCTCGGACCCCGGCTTGTCGGGATCGCGCGGACGATCGAGCTCCCCTCGGAAGGAACTCGGCTGCTGGACCTTTGGGACGGAGGCGGGCTCGTGGTCGTGGTCGACGCGGTCAGCTCGGGCCGTCCGCCGGGGACGGTGCATCGCATCGAGGTCGGGGCCGACCCGCTCCGAACCCCGCTGGGGGCGACATCGACCCACGGCCTGTCGATCGCCGAGGCCGTATCCCTCGGTCAGGTGCTCGGACGAATGCCACGCCGCCTGATCGTCTTCGGCGTCGAGGGGGCGCGGTTCCTGACGGGAACCGCCGTCTCGGAGGCGGTATCGGATGCGGTCGAGGGCGTGGCGGAGGCGATCGAACGCGAGATACGGCGAGAGCGGACGGACGCGATCGCCGCGGAACCGGGGGGACGGCTCGATGCATGAGGAACGCCTCCTCCGGGACCTGCGCCGCTCCCTCGAGGAGATCGCCGCGCGGGAACGGCTGCCACGGATCCTCCGCGTGAGGCTGTGGATCGGCGCGCTGGCCCACGTGTCGGAGGACGCGCTGCGCGCCCGATGGGAGTTCGTGGTCCGGGGGACGGCCGCCGAGGGGTCCGCGCTCGAGGTCGAGATCTCGGAGAATATCGGCGACCCGCACGCGGATCGTCTTCGACTGGTCCGGGTGGTGGGAGAGGACGCCTCTCCGTCCCCAGGAGATAGGGTCGGTTCGGGGGAGACGATCAAGGCCGGAGTCCGTTCCGGGTCCCGGGGGCGGTAAGATGTGTCTCGCCACCCCCGGCCGGATTCTCGAGATCAGCGGGCTCGACCCCGAGTTCCGGGTGGCGCGCGTGGAGTTCGGCTCGGGGACGAGGCCCGCGCAACTCGTCTACCTCCCGGACGCCCGGGTCGGTGACTACGTGATCGTGCAGGCCGGTTTTGCGATCCGAAAGCTGTCCGCCCGAGAAGCCGAGGAGAGCTTGCGCACCGCTCGCGAGCTCGCCGCGCTCGATCGCGGGAGCGATCCGGTTCCCGTCCCGCGGCCCGGATAAGTTCCGGGTCCGGCCGACGCCGGAGCGCCGATCGCCGCAGTCGAACGCGCTTGACGAAGGCAGGATAAGGGGTGGACGGGGTCGCACGGGCGATCATGTCGAACGATGCTCCGGCCGCGCTGACCCGCGCGTCGTTTCTCGGACCGGGCCTGCTTCTGGTCCTTGCCACGGCCCTGATCAGCGGGATTTCGACGTTCGTGAACCTCTACGCGGTCCACGGAACGAACTCGGACGCCTTCGTCACCGTACGCAACGCGACCGTCGCCCTCGCGCTCGTGCCCATCGCATTCTTCGCCGCCCGGACCGCCCACGCGCCGCTGCGGGGGATCGATTGGACCCGCCTGGTGGCGATCGGCGTCGTCGGGGGCGGTATTCCGTTCCTGCTCTTCTTCCACGGACTGGCGCTGGCCGCCGCCGCGGGGGGAGGGATCACCGCCTCGTTCCTCTACCGAACCCTCTTCCTGATGGCGACGGTGCTCGGCGTCGTCGTGCTCCGCGAGCGGTTCCACTGGCGGTACGCGGCCGCGGCCGCCCTCCTCCTCGGGGGAAACCTCCTGCTGCTCTCCTGGAAGAGCCCCGTCTGGACGGACGGGTCGGTGTACGTGCTCGCCGCGACGGCGCTCTGGGCGGTCGAGTACACGATCTCGAAGCGGACGCTTCGGGACGTCGCGAGCGGCACGGTGGCGCTCGGCCGGATGGGGTTCGGGGCGCTCTTCCTGCTCGGGTATCTCGCCGTGACCTCCCAGGTCGGCTCCGTGGCGGCGTTCACGTCCGGTCAATGGATGTGGGTAGGGATCAGCGCCGCCCTGCTGACCGCCTTCGTGACCACGTGGTACGCCGGCCTGCGTCGGCTCGATCTGGGGGTCGCGACCTCCGTGCTCGTGCTCGGCTTCCCGGTCTCGTGGCTTCTGGCGGCGGCCGTCGACGGGGCCCCCGTCACGCTCTGGGAGTCGGTCGGTGCCGGGGCGGTCGTCTTCGGCGTCTCCGTCGCGATCGGCGGGTCGCTGTTCCGCGCCACGCGGGAGTTCCTGGGCGCGGTCGGTCGGCCTCGGCCGAGCGCGTAGCTCGCATGGACGGCGTTCAGCTCGGCGCGCGGTTTAGCATCGCCACGAACCGACTGAACTTCTGCGGGCCGGCGGACGCCGAGCCCGCGCTCTACGCGGCGATCCGGGCGCCCGACGGCGGCGAATCCGCCCGCACCGCGCTCCGGGGGTTCGAGGCGCTGATGCCGTACCTGGAAGCGATCGCGGCCCGCCATCGGCTCGAACCGTTCGACCCCCAGGTCGTCGAGGCGTACTGGATCGGAAACTCGCTGCTCGACGACTTCGGGCCGGAGCAGTTTCGGCCGTTGCTCGACGCGCTCGTTCGCCGCGGTCTCCCGCGGTCGGTCGCCGAACGGTTGGTCGCGCATCTGCCCGCGGCCCCGATCCCCCATCACATGTTCCACGTAGCGTTCGTCGGCGTCGGGGCGGTCACGGGACACGTCCCGACGACCCTCTCGAACCTGGAGGCGTGCCGGCCGGCCTGGGCGACGGTCGAGGAGCGGTCCGATCTGCTGCGGGTCTCCCGCCCGACCCTGGCGCTGGTCGGCGGTCGACTGGAGCTCGGCGCCCCCGTCTCGGAAGCGCTTCGGTACGACGCGGCGGTCGTCCCCGATGCGCATCCCGGCCGGGAGGTCGCCGTTCACTGGGGGTGGCCGGCGCTTACCCTCTCCGAGGAACGCTCCCGGGCGCTTCGAATTTACACCCAACGTTCCCTGGACGCCGCGAACGAAGCGCTCCCGCGGCTCGGAACTTTCGGGCACGGGGGCGACCCGGTCCGATCTACCGGGGGAACGACCGACCCGCGGCCGTGAGCTCCGCGCCCGCGGGGCGTCTGCTCGCGGACCGCCGCGAGGCTCCCACGAGTGCGGAAACTGGCGGGGGGGCCACGCCCGCCCCCGGCCGGTCGACGTACGTCAGCCAGGAATGGTGGGCTGGGGATTGGCCGTGAACGATCTCCTGATACCGGGCCCGAAGTCGGTCCGTGAACGGGTACTCTCCATCCCCGATGGCTCGGCCGTCGACCTCTCGGATCGGGGCGATTCCGACCGCGGTCCCGGTGAAGAACAGCTCGTCCGCCGTGAACAACTCCTCCCGCGTGAAATCGGTCCGCTGGAATGGGATCCCTTCCTGGTGGAGCAGGCGGATCACCGTGTCCCGGGTGACGCCGCGCAGGATACCCGAGCTGGCCGGAGGCGTGCTCACGATCCCCTTCTTCACCCGAAAGATGTTCTCGGCGGTCCCCTCGGCCACCATGCCGGCGGAGTTGAGGAGGATCGCTTCGTCATACCCACCGGCGGCCGCCTCCATCTTCGCGAGCCCGCCGTTGGCGTAGTTCGCCGCGCACTTCGCCTGCGGCGGAAGGGCGCGGGAGTCGATCCGAACCCAACTCGACACGGTCGCCCGGACCCCCGGGCTCGCGCCGCCGCCCGGAAGGAGATCGCCCCACTCCCACATCCCGATCGCCATCTCGATCGGGCTCGTGGATGGGTCGAGCCCCATCTCGCCGTACCCCGAGAATGAGATGGGGCGGAGGTAGGCGTCCGAGATCCCGTTCGATCGGATTAGCGCGAGGCAAGCTGCCTTCTGCTCCGGCAGGGAGTACGGCATCTTCATCCGGTAGATCTTCGCGCTGTTCGCGAACCGATCGAGGTGCTCGTCCAGTCGGAAGATCGCCGGACCCTGGGGGGTCGCGTGGCATCGGATCCCCTCGAAGACCGCGTAGCCGTAGTGGAGGGCGTGCGAGAGGACATGGATGCGGGCCGCATCCCAGCGAACCAGTTCCCCGTTGAGCCAGATCTTCGGCAAGGCCCGAAGCGCGACCATGAACGACCAATCGCCCGGCGCCGCCTTAGTCCCGACGTGAATTCGGGTTTACCTCGGAGCCCGGGACGCCGACGGCGCCGCCGGTCCGGCCGGGGCTCTTCCCCGGAGCGGACGGGGGCGGCCCGGAAGCAGGGGCTTTTCGGAGCGACCCGCGCTCCGCGTACCCGCCCCGGTTCGCCGATCGTCCGTCGGGCGGATCAGGGAGCGACGCCGGCGGGGCGGACCGGGTCCCGCGGGGGCGGTGCCGCCGATCGTGCGTGGGTCGCGTGCTCGAAACCTTCCTCCACCGCTTTCAGGTTCAGCGAGAGGTACGCGGCCTTCCGACCGGTCAGGAAATGTCCGAGGACCTGGCGGAGCGATTCCCGTTCGAAGGGGAGGCCCTCGCCGCTGGCCGCGAGGCACGCGCCGAACATCACACTGTTCGCCGCGAACGCCGTGTCGCTCTTCGGCTCGGGGCTGTAGGGGCGCAGCCCGCCGGCGATCTCGGTCGCCGGCACCTCCACGACCCGGATATCGTCGCGCCCGTGGCACTCCCGCACGAGCGAGCTGTTGGCCACGAGGACGCCTCCCGGCTTGAGCAGGGGTACAAAGTCCATCGAAGGAGTGTTCATGACGACCAGGAGGTCGGGGTCGTCGACGATGGGCGAATCGATCGGCTCGTCGGAACTCACGAGGTAGCACTTCACCTTCCCGCCCCGAGTCTCGGGACCGTAGGACGGGGTGAAGGCGACGTGCCGGCCCTGCACGAGGTGATAGTAGGCGAGCCAGTTCGCGAGCTCGAGGACACCCTGACCGCCGTGCCCCGCGACGATCGTTTCGTACTTCATCGCGTTTCCACCCCGAACGTATCTTTGTAGAGGCCGGGCGGGAAGACCTTCGCCATCACCTCGGCCGCGTAGCGCTTCGACTCGAGGATCGACACCTTCCAGTTGACGCTGCACGTGCTCAGGAACTCGACGAAGGAGAACCCGCCTTTCTCCTGGACCCGGAATGCGTTCCGAACGCTCCGGACCGCCTCCATCGAGCCGCGGGCGTTGTAGAAGTCGGCCGACGGGGTCGGGGTGACGGGCAACAGCACCCGCTTCACGTACGCCGGCGCCGCGAGGGGAGCGAGCAGCTTCGACGCGTCGAGCGGCGGGCCGGTGAGGGCAATGTCCCTCCCGTGCGGGGAGGTTGTGGTGATCATCCCCTCCGGCGTGGTCGGAGCCATCTGGCCCCCCGTCATCCCGTAGATCCCGTTGTTGACCAGGAAGATGGTGATCGGCTCGCCTCGGTTCGCGGCGTATAGGAGCTCGGAGAGGCCGATCGAGACGGCGTCCCCGTCCCCTTGGACCGCGAAGACCAGAAGGTCCGGCCGCAACCGCTTGATCCCGGTCATCACGGCCGGCGCGCGCCCGTGGGGGGCCTGGACGGCATCGGCGTTCAGGTACTCGTGGGCGAAGACGCTGCATCCGACCGAGTCGACCAGGACCGTCCGCTCCCTCGCTCCCATCTCGTGGATCGCCGCGGCGATGATCCGGGTCAGCGTCCCGTGCTCGCAGCCGGCGCAGTAGTGCGTGGGCGCGCCGGTGAGGGTGGGGAGCGGACCGAGCTTCACCTCGTAATGGGCCTCGGTGCCGATCACCGGGACATCACCTCCGCTTGGAGCACGATCTCCCGCGGCGAGGGCAGCAGTCCGCCCAGCTTCTGCACCGTCGCGACCCGGGCCCGGCCGCCGGTCGCGAGCCGCACATCGTCCACCATCTGGCCGGTGTTGAGCTCGACGACGATGAAGTTCCGGACGCCGCGCTCGACGAGCGCCGCGATCTCCCGGTTCGGGAACGGCGCGAGCGTGATCGGCCGCAGGAGGCCCGCGCGGATTCCCTGGCTGCGGAGCATTCCCACGGCGCGCTGGCCCAGTCGCGCGCAGATTCCGTACGCCACCAGGACGGTCTCCGCGTCGTCGGTCCGGAACTTTTCCGACCGCTGTTCCGATCGCTCGATCGCCTCGTACTTGGACCGCAGATGCTCCGAATGAAGGTTCTGCTTCGGTAGGTCGAGGTGCAACGACGAGAGGACGTGACGCTCGGGGCCCCGGGCCCCAGTGGTCGCCCACGGGGTCTCGAACACGGGCGCGGGTACCTCGGGGAACTCGAGGTCCTCCTTGAGCTGGCCGAGGAACGCGTCGGTGAGGATCACCACGGGGGTGCGGTGCTTGAACGCGAGGGAGAACGCGAGCGCGGGAAGGACCGCCATTTCGGGCACCGAGCTCGGCGCGAGGACGATGTTGCGGTATCCGCCGTGCCCTCCGCCCTTCGTCGCCTGGAAGTAATCGGTCTGCTCCGGCCCGAGGTTCCCCAGGCCGGGGCCGCTTCGGTTCACGTCCACGACGAGCATCGGGAGCTCCATGCCCGCCGCGTAGGAGATCCCCTCCTGCTTGAGGCTGAAGCCCGGCCCGGAAGTCGCGGTCATCACTTTCGCGCCCGTCGCGGCCGCTCCGATGACCATGTTGATCGCCTCGATCTCGCTCGACGCCTGGAGGAAGACCTTGAACCCGGGGTACCGGGGGTTGCCGAGCTCGGTGGCCAGGGTTTCGGGGATCTCGCTCGACGGCGTGATCGGATAGCCGAAGAACGCGTTGAGCCCCGTCCGGAGAGCCCCGTAGGCCAGCGCCTCGTTCCCCTTCAAGAACTCTCGCGGCCTCGTCATCCCCTCCACCTCGACACCTCCGTGATCGCGAAATCGGGGCAGACCCAGTAGCAGAGGCCGCACGCCGTGCAATCGCCCTTGAGCCCGTGGTAGTCGAACTGGACCGGGTGGTAACCGCTGCTGTTCAGCGACGATGAGAGGCGGAGGTTCCGCTGGGGGCACGCCACCACGCACAGGTCGCAGCCTTTGCAGCGCTCCGCATCCACGACGACGCGCGACTTCGGCACTTCAAGGACCGGGGCCGGCGCCATCGAGACCCTACTGCGTCCCGAGTCTAGTTAAACCGCCAGTCAACCCCAATTGAGGGAGCGCCCACAGGGGTGCGTCGATCGAGCCCCGGGCGGGCCCATCCCCGCCCTTTCGCGCCGGCGGTCCCCGCCCGTCGGTCAGAAGCCCCGGCGACCCCTCGGGCCGGGGACCGGGTGGCGCCTCTCCGGTGCGGTACGCGGCGGTCGGGAAGCGAGCGCCCGCCCCCGTCCCGCTCGAGGGTCCGCGCGGTATCGGGCGACGAGCGCCCGGAAACCGTGTCGCGAGGAATGGGCCGGGACGGATTCGAACCGTCGACCTCCGCGTTGTAAGCGCGACGTCATCACCCCTAGACCACCGGCCCGCGAACCAACGAGACTACTCCTCGGACTTGGGGGTGTCGGTCGGTCCGTGCTCGCGGTGGCGCACCCGCACGGCGATCCCGTGGCCGAGTTCGGTCATCATCGGACCGGCGACGGCCGCTTCCCCGACGCCGGCGAGCGCGCCGTCACGCATCAGCACGACCGAGTCGCCGATCCGGATCTCGGGGTCGGCCGATCGAACGCCGGGAACGAACAGATCACCGGCCAGCGTGAGGGTGGGGTCGATCGCGACCGCCAGGGGGAACTCCGGGGCGAGACGGCGGGCCCCGGCGACGGTGAGGTGGAACAGCCCGCGTTCTTCGCGCACCGTCGCGAGATCGTTCCGGCCGTCGGTGAGCCGCTGGAACCACGGCCGACCGGCGAGGCGGAGGGGGGCGGCGCAGAGCCGGTCCGCCGCCGCACGGCCGAACTGGACCGCCGCCAGCTCGTGCAGCTCCTCCCGCACGACCGCGAGCGGTCCTCCGGTGATCCGCGGCGCCGATTCCAGCGCACTGCCGACGGCCCCGCGCAGCGCATCGAGGGCGGCGGGCGCCGTCGTCCGGCCGTCCGGGACGGTCCAGACGATCGGACGATCCGCCGGAAGATGGCCGCGGAGGAAATCATACTCCTGCGAGTCGAGGTGGACGATCACGGCACGATAGGTCCCCGAGCGCAGGAGGTGGTCGAGCGCTTCGGTCACCATCGCACGTTCGCTGTCCGTCCAGTCGCCCGTGACCGGGATGTCGTAGTGACGGGCCGGCGGGACGTCTTCGAGCTCGCGCGGCACGAGGCCGATCGGCGACGAGACGGAGACGACGTGAAGCCGCTCGAGTCCCGGGATCCCCTCCAGGGTCGCTGCGAATCGCCGGTGCGAGCGAGAGTTCCGGTACGGTTTCGTCCGCGAGCACGGGACGAGCAGCAGGACGGACTTCGACGGCGGGGGCCGATACCGCTCGATCAGGCGCCGGCGGAAGCGGACCATCTCGGGCCGGCGGTGCGACTCGGCGAGCACGTAGGCGCGCGACTCCGAGAACGCCACGGGGGCCCGCTGGTCGAAGAGCTCGCGGAGGTCGCGGTCCGCGTATCGAAGCATCTCGGCCATCGCCGGCTCCGCCGGGAGACGCGATTCGACGAGCTCCCGCAGGCGTCCGCTCGCGAGCGCCGCGCGCGTTTCGGAGATCGACCGACGGTATTCCGCGAGCGCATGGACCTCGAGCGACCCGGGGGGGTCGCTGGCGCACGCGGCGCATCCGCACCGACGCTCCCGGCGGAAGGCGGCGGCGTCCGCCGGGCCGAACGTCGCGTCCAGGTAGTTCCCCCGCACCGCCTCGAAGCGGCCCGCGACGGTGTCGAGCAGGTCGACGCCGAGATAGCTCAACAACGGAACGCGATGGGGCAGCGCGATCCGGGGGGCCCACAGCAGCGGACCGGCTCCCACCCCGCTCCGGATCTGCCGGATCGCGGTGACGAACGCTTCGCCGTCCGCCCACAGGGCCCGGCTGTTGCCGAGCACAAGGAGGTCGGGCCGCTGGCGACGGAGATCGGCGAGCTCGTTCGCGCTCGCGGGGGCGTGCACCATCCACGCGGCGAGGCCGATCGCGAACACCGTCGGTCCGCCGGCGGTGACCTCGGGAGCGAGGACCGGTACCTCGAGCGAGATCGACTCGACGCCGTCCGAAAGTCTCAGCCGACGGATCCCCACCGGGCCCGGCTCGGCGATCACGTGCGGACCCGGTCCCCTTTCCCCCTCGATGCGGCTTTCCAGCAGCGTCGGGACGGCGAGACGCACCGTCCCCAGAGACGCGGCGCCGAGCAGTGCGAGGCCCTCGGGCCGGTCGATGGCGCGGGTCACGGGCGTCCGAGACCGAACAGCGAGAAAGGGCCCGGGGTCCCCGCGGCTCCCACCTCAGGGCTCCGGGGAGCTCGATGGAGCGGGGGGTGCGACGACATCGTTGCTCGGCGGCGGCGAGGACGGCTCGGCGCTCATTAGCCTACCCACCGCCCCGCGAGGGCGAAGCGATCTCCTACAGCGTGCCCAACGGGGCGAACAGCGACGCGACGACCCCCGCGAGGAAGAACAGACCCAGCAGGATGTGCCGGTCGAACGGGACGCGAGGGCGGTCCGGGCGCGCCGCGAGCGTCGTGTCGGTCGCCGCCGCGACCACCCCCATGGCGACCAATGCCATGAAGTACGGAAGGGGGAGACCGAGGAGCGCCCCGAAGATCGCCAGGAGCACCAAGGCGCCGCCGTGCAGGATGGCCACGAGCCGCACCGAACGGTGCACGCCCAGTCGCACGGGCACGGAGAACAGCCCGAGGGACCGATCGCTCTCGAGGTCTCCCAGGCTATGGATCGTTTCGAACGCGGTTCCCCACGCCAGCAGGGCGCCCACCGCGACGAACACGACCCACGGCAGGTTCCCTCCGACCGCAATGTAGACCGCCGCCGGCGTGGCGGCTTCGACGAGCCCCAGGAACGCGGTCGTGAACGTCGTCACGCGCTTCGTGTAGCTGTAGCCGAACACGAGCGCGAGCGCGACCGGGGCGAGGAGGAACGCGATCGGGTTCAGGAGATACGCCGCGGCGAGAACGACCGCCCCGTTCGCGGCTGCGAAACCGAGCGCGAACGCGGGAGAGCGCTGGCCGGTCACCAGCGCGCGCCCCCGGGTGCGCGGGTTGGCTGCATCGAGGCGCCGATCGGCGAATCGGTTGAAGCTGTGGCCGGCATTGCGCGCGGCGACGAAGGCGACCACGACAAGGATCGCCGTCCGGAGCGGCGGAATCCCGTGGGCGGCGAGGAGGAGGAACGCGAGGGCGAACGGCAGGTTGAGCCCGAGGTTCTGGATCTCCAGGAACCGACCGAGGCCGGGGGCCGCGGCGGCCGGCGGCGCGACGCCGTCGCTCACCGGGGGGCCCGGCCGAGAAGGCCGGCGAGGGTCGGGTCGGCCTTCAGGATCCGCTCCGCGGCGGCGGCGGCGCTCGGGTCCGAGCGGATCTCCTCCGGCCACGGTCGGGGAAAACCGTCCTCGGGGCGCTTGCGGGTCGCATCGATCCCGACCTTTCCGCCGACGTTGGGGATCGGGTTCGATATCGAGAGCTGGTCGACCGGCCCCTCCACGAGCTCGAGGTCGCGCGCCGGATCGGCCTGCAGTCCGACGCGGTAGAGGACTTCCGACAGATCGTGTACGTCGACGTCGTCGTCGACGACGATGAGGTATCGGGCGAACATCATCTGGCCGAGCCCCCAGAGCGCGTGCATCACCTTGCGCGGGTGGCCCGGGTAGGCCTTACGGATCGAGACCACCGCGACGTTGATGAACAGGCCGTCCAGGGGGAGGTTCATCTCGACGAGCTCGGGGAGCACGAGCCGGATCACGGGAAGGAAGATCCGCTCGACCGATTTTCCGAGGACAGCGTCCTCGGTCGGCGGCCGGCCGGTGACGGTGGTGAGGTACACCGGCTCGCTCCGGTGGGTGACGCGCGTGACGTGGAACACCGGGAACGGTTCCGGCGCGGAGTAGTAGCCGGTGTGATCCCCGAACGGCCCCTCGACGGCGGTCTCCGAGGGGTCGACGTACCCCTCGAGGACGATCTCCGCCTGCGCGGGGACCTCGAGCTCCACCGACCGCGCCGGCACGAGCTCGACCGGCTCGGACCGAACGAATCCGGCGAACACGAAGTTGGAGAGCCCTTCCGGGACCGGCGCGAGGCCCGAGTAGACCGTCACCGGGTCCGCCCCGATGATCGCCGCGACCGGCATCCGCTCGCCGCGGGCGGCCCACTTGCGCAGGTTGTTGCGTCCCACGCGGTGGATCTGGGCGTGGAAGCCGAGCGTGTCCCGCCCATACTGCTGGAGCCGGTAGATCCCGGCGTGGGCCTCGTTCGTCTCGGGGTCCTTCGTGATGACCACGGGAAATGTGATCGTCCGGCCCCCGTCCTTCGGCCAGCACTTGAGGATCGGGAGGCGGTCGAGGTCGACCGTCGCCTCCTCCACCTCCTGGCACGGTCCCGAGCGAACGCGCTTCGGGGCGAGCGACCGGAGCGTCGAGAGCGTCTCGATCGTTCCGCCGAGGTCGCGCATCGCCCCGACGATCCCCGCCGGCGGGCGCAGGTGGACGAGCTTCTCGATGCGGGCGGCGACCTCCTCGACCCGGTCGGCACCGAGCGCCATTGCGATCCGGCGCGACGAGCCGAAGACATTGGTGGCGACGGGCATGGTCGCCCCCACCACCTTCTCGAACAGGAGCGCCGGCCCATCGGCGCGGAGGACCCGCTGGGTCACCTCGGTGATCTCGAGGTCCCGAGCGACCGGCGTCCGGACGCGCGCGAGGTCCCCTTTCGCCTCGAGCGCCTCCAGGAACTCCCCGAGCGAGCGGAACGCCACGAGGCCGGTCGAGCCGCCCCGGGTATTAAACCGCCGGAAGCTCGGGGCGGGGTTCATATCGTAACCCGGCCTCGGAGGCTCCGTGCAATCGATCACGCTCGAGTTCCGGACCGAGGACCTGACGCTCCTCGGCGTGATCCCGCCGGGCCTCTTCGAACGCTACGAGGAGATCGAGCTCCTCGAGACGCTCCGTCTCGAACAGGGGTGGCGGCTCGAGCTGTTGCGCGTCCGCCGGCGGGGGCCGCTCAAGACCGCCTCCGAGCTCGAACGAGAATCGCGCCGGATCCGGGCATTGTACGGTCTCGAAAGCTTTGAGCTGGTCGAGCGACGGCCCCGAACACGGGACTACATTCTCCTCGTACGGCAGCGCAATCCGGACCGGCTCCGGCGCTGGCTCGCGCTCGCGGGCGGGGAGATCTCGGCGGTCGCGCCGTTCCGCCTCTCGGCGGAGCGGGTGGTCGCCTCGTTCCATGGGGAGGAGCGGGCGCTGCGCCGCGTCTTGAAGCGCCTCGACCGAGAGGAGTTCCCCTACCGCATGGTGCGGGCGAGCGCCCATCCGGTGCTCGACGATCCGGGAGCGAGCGCGCTCACACCCCTCCAGGCACGGATGCTCGCGCGCGCGTGGGTGCTCGGCTACTACGCCGTCCCCCGCCGCGTGACGCTGACCCGCCTCGCACGCCAGAGC
>JBAUAJ010000139.1:0-5122 GCA_049675585.1 Thermoplasmata archaeon | reverse complement strand
TCAAAAGATATGGTGCCGATAGGAACCCGCGGGTCACTCGACCCACGCCATGCGGCATTTCGGACAGGTACCGTTCTGAAGGGGGGTCCGGCAGACAAAGCAGGTTCCGAACGCCGAGGGGTTGCGGCGCGGAGAAACGGCTCCCGGATCCGCGATCGCCGGGGGGAGCGGGGGAGGCGGAGCGGACGGTGGCAGAGAGGGCGTAGCGGCCGCCGGAGCCGGCGGGGGAGGGGCCCCGGTAGGGGGCGGGGGAGCGGCGGGTGTCTCGGCGGCAGCGGGCTCCGAGACTACCGGTGTCGTGGCCTCGGCCGGCTCGTCCGAGCCCGAGGACGGAGCGTCGACCCGCTTGCGTCGGAAGAACAACATCGGCGCGATAGGTCGACGCCGCTTCTTTACTCCTCTTCCGGGCGCGGGGCACCGTTTTCATCCGCTCGGGATTGGAGACGCGTGGCCGACTCCCCGACCGACCGACTGCGGAATCTCGGGATCGCCCTGCCTCCGCCGCCCCGACCGGTCGGCACCTACGTGCCGGTGACGCGTTCGGGTTCGCTCGCCTGGGTGTCGGGGCAGATCGCCACCGACCAGGGCGCCGTTGTCCGGCCCGGAGCTGTCGATCGGGACGTCCCGCTCGAGGAGGCGAAAACGATCGCCCGCCGGGCCACGCTGCAGGCCGTGAGCGCGCTCGGCGAGGCCCTCGGGAGCATCGATCGCATTCAGCGGGTGCTACGCGTAGGCGTTTTCGTGGCGGTCTCCCCCGGATTCCATCGCGAGCACGAGGTCGCGAACGGCGCGAGCCAGCTGCTCGTCGACCTGTTCGGGGAGGCGGGCCGCCCGGCGCGGTCGACGATCGGCGTGGCCGGCCTTCCGCTCGGCGCTCCGGTCGAGGTCGAGCTGCTCGTCGAGGCCGGATAGGAGGGCCCCCGTGGAGCCGACCGCTTGGACCGGGGTGTTCCGCGACGGGAGGGACCTTTTCACCCAGAATCCCGAGCCGGGCCGACGGGTCTACGGCGAGACGCTCCGCTCCGCCGGGGGCATCGAGTACCGGCAGTGGGATCCGTTCCGTTCCAAGCTCGCCGCCCTGCTGATCCAGGGCGCGGGACCCGAGCTCCTCGCCCCCGTCGGCTCCGCGCTGTACCTCGGGGGGGCCCACGGAACCACGGCCAGCCACCTCTCCGACCTCTGGCCCTCGGCGCGGATCTTCGTGGTGGAGAAGAGCCCGTCGTCGTTCGCTCCGCTGCTCGCGCTCGCCCGGCGGCGGGGGAACCTCCTGCCGATCCTGGCGGACGCCCAGCTCCCCGAGCGATACCGCGCCGATCTCGCGGAGGTCGATTTCCTCTATCAGGACGTGGCGCAGCGCGATCAGGCCCGCATCTTCGTCGACAACGCCGACGCGGCGCTCGGCGCCGGTGGGCGCGGGATCCTGATGCTGAAGGTTCGCTCGGTCACGCAGCGCCGGCCGTCCGCGATCGTCGTCCGCGAAGCCCGCGCCGAGCTGGTGCGCGGCGGCCTCAAGGTCACCTCCGAAACCTCCCTCGCCCCGTTCTCGCGGGACCACGTCGCGCTCGTCGTGCGACGCTAGCGGCAAGTTCCACCCTTCGCCGGGCGATGCGCCCGGAAATACCCCGCGCTGCTCCTCGGGCTGGGAGACGTGGAGCGAGTGAAACGAACCGTTCGATCGCGCCCGAGGCGGCCGTTTCCCGGCGGGTGCCTTGTCGCGGCGGGCCTCTGGCTCCTCGTCCCCCTTTCCCTGGGGCCCCTGACAACCCCGACCTCCCACGTCGCGCCGTCACTTCGCCCCGCCGCTCCGTCCGCGCCCACGCTGGCGGTCGTTCCATCGGAATGGTGGATGACGGGAGGGAGCTCGGCGCCGGCCACCGGAACGTGGATCGACGTGCCCCCCGGATGCACCCTCGAGCCCGTCTGGTTCCAATGGTGGATCTCCACCGGCGGGGCCGAGGGGGCCGTCGCTCCGACCAACCGGTCGGCGACGAATTTTACCGGTGTCATCGGGGCGACGGGGACGACGACGATCGAAGTCGCGAGCCTCGGAAGCGTGGACTGCGGGGCGAATCGGACGTCGGTCGTACGAACGGCCAACGCCACGTTCCATGTCGATGCCCCGCTCGATATCCTCGGGTTCCACACCGCCGTCGCCCCGGCCGGTCCGCCCGCCCGGGTGGTCGCGGTTGGGGTCCTGGTCGGAGGAGATCCCCCGTTCTCCCTCGCGATCGACTGGGGAGACGGGAACGTCACGAACGCGTCCCGACCGTCGGACGGCAGCTTCGCCATCGCGGGCGGCGGTCGACCCGGAGGGGGCCAGCCGATCGTGACCGCGACCGACGCGGCCGGCCTGACCGCCCGAGCCCGGTCGGAGGAGAACGCGACCGCTTCGGACGGGTTCGTCATCGCCCTGACCCCGTCGAGTTGGACCGCGGAGGTTGGCCTCCCCGTCTCGTTCCGCATCGCCGCCACGGTCCCGTCGAGCAACTATTCCACGATCTCGGTCTGTGAGGACGACCCGGTCGGTCCGCTCGCACGGTCCGACGCCTTGCCGGGTGGCGGTTTCTCGTGCACCTTCGCATCCGCCGGGACGGCGAACGTATCCGTCGTCGCCGTCGAGGAGTCGTTCCCGTTCGCGGTGTCGACCGCTGAACTCCACGAACCGGTCGCGGCGCCGTTCGCCTTTGCGGTCGGCGCCCCCTCGGAGCTTCACGGCGAAGTCGGACGGGCGGCGTACGTTCCGATCTCCGTGACGGGCGGAGTCCCCCCGATCCGTCTGGAATGGAGGTTCGTCGGGAACGACAGCGAAGCGACTTCGATCGTGGATCGGGACGGGTCGTACTTCGCCCCCGTCACTCCCACGGTCCCGGGCACCGAGCCCGTGGAGGTCTCCGGGGCCGACGCCCTCGGGATGTCCTCGGAGAATGCGAGCGTCAGCCTCGCCGTGGAGGCCCCCCTCGCGGGCCAAGCCGCCGTGGGAGCCGCGCCCGCCCCCGGTGGGACCGAACTCCAACTTTCGGCTTCGATCGTCAGCGGGGTACCTCCGTTCGACTGGGCTGTGGAGGAGAACGTCCCGCTCGCCAACTCGACCGGCTTCGGCGGCACTCTCCCGAGTGCCGGTCCGTTCGGTTGGTCGGCCACCGTCCGGGCCGAGGGGCCGCAGACCCCCTCCCTGATCGTGGTGGATTCGCTCGGGGCGGTCTGGACCTACCGGTCGTCGGTCGACGCCGTCCCCCCCCTCGGGGTCGAGTTGCGGGCGGCCGCCTCCGGTAGCGACCTATGGACCGCGGTGGTCGAGCTCACCGGGGGAGCGCCGCCCCTCTCCTTCCAGCTCAACAGCTCGGACGGTACCTCCTTCAATCGCACCGGGCTCACGGACGGTAGCTACCGGGTGTTGGTCCGTGCCTCCTCCGGGGGTAACCTCTCTCTCCGGGTGACGGCCCTCGATCGCTGGGGAGTCTCCGCGCGGGCCACGGCGTGGGTCGCCGTGACCGGGGGGCCCGCTCGCGCGGGTTTTCCCGCGGGATCGCTCGCCGTCGGTTCCGCGGTGGCTCTGGGGATCAGCGGCGGGCTCGCGTTCTGGCGCTACCGGCGTCACCGCCCCGGGATCGAGGCTCCGCCCGTCGATCCGATCTCCATCCTCCGCGGCATCATCGCCCCCGCCGACGGCGCCGACCGGGGCGTGGTCGAGCTCCTCGCCGAAGAGCAAGGGGTCTCCCTCGCGGAGGTGCGATCGACCATCGACCGGTTGGTCTCGGCCGGAACGATCCTCTCCGAGCGCGGAGCGGACGGCGAAGAGATCCTCGCCTGGAGGCCGCTTCCGTGAACGGCCCCGCGACCACCTCGATCGGCGCGCTGGTGCTCGGAGCCCTTCTGCTCGCGGGAGCGTGCGTCCCGGAGCTGCGCGGGCCCTCGGCCGAGCCGGCCGCCGGTGCCCACGCGGACCCGCCGGGGGCGGTCTCGAACTTCACCGCCGCGATCAACCGGATGGTCGAGCTGGTCGGCCTCGCCGGGAGCGGGATCCTCGCCCTGGTGTGGGCGCGGGTCGCGTTCAGCTGGTTCTCGAACGATGTGTCGAAGAAGATCCAAGCGAAGGAGCGGGCCCGCGACGCGTTGATCGGGTCCCTCTTGTTCACCGCCGCGGTCACCGGCCTCATCTGGGGCCTCGCCCACTGGGTCGTGACCGGCACGTAGGGGGGCGTCGATGAACGCCCTCGATATCGGCACGATCGTTCGGGCGGTCCTGTACTTCCTGTTCGCCGATCTCACCGCGCTCGTCGTCGCGGTGGTCGGCCCGACCTACGACGACCTCCTCGTCCCCGAGCTGGCGCGGAACGCGCTCTATCCGTCCGTCTACGGAAGCACGTCGAACCCGGCCAACTTTCTCGCCCCCGCGGCGCACTTCTCCGAGTTCCTGATCGCGAACGTCGTCGACCCGGCGCTCACCCTGGTCGGCGTCGGCGTGGCGCTGCTGTACCTGGCGCGCGTCGTCTCCAGCCGGTGGACCCAGCAGTTCGACACACTGCTGCCGCGGCTCATCCTCTCGGTCGTGGGAGCGAACTTCGCCGTTCCGATCGCCGGCGCCCTGGTCGGTCTCGCCGGCTCGCTCTACCCCGTGGTGGCCGGGTGGGACGGCGGCGCCTGGCAGCACTGGGTGAATCTCGCGGGGGTGGGAGAGTCGAACTTCTCCTGGGACAACGGCGCGGTCGCGTTCGTGCTCGCGTTCGTCGAATTCGCGATCGTCTTCGGGCTCGTCCTTTCCGTCGGGGTCCGGGACGCGCTGCTCGCGGTGCTGCTCGTCCTCCTCCCGATCTTCACGCTTGTCTGGCCGTTCCGCCCGCTTTCCTCCCTCGCCCGGAGGGCCTGGCTCCTGTTCGCAGAGCTCGCCTTTCTCCCGTGCGTCCTGGTCGTCCCGCTGGAGCTCGCCGTCCACTCTCCGAGCGCCGTGATGCTCGTCGCCTACCTCGGGGTCGCCCTCTCTGCTCCGTTCCTTCTCTCGATCGCGGGGTCGAACGCGACCGTACTCGGATTCCCATCCGCCGCAGGGACCGCGACCCCGGCCGCTCAGCGATCGCTCGCGACGGCGCCGAGCGCCCCCGCTCGGCTCGCCGCGCCGGCGCTC
>JBAUAJ010000138.1:0-1764 GCA_049675585.1 Thermoplasmata archaeon | reverse complement strand
CGGTCAGTACCATTGGAATTCGGCGGCGCCGAGGGCGAGGCCGATGGTCTCGCGCACTATCGTGTCGTTGAAAGTGCCTCCCTTCAGGTAGGTCAACAGTGCGGTCCGCGTCGCGACCGGAAGCTCGCCGCCGAAGTAGTTGGTCTGCATCATGTCGACCGCAGCGTCGGGCGTGCCGCTCAGATAGGGCGTCGTGATGAGGTCGATCGACGTCGCCGTCTTCTCGTTGGCGAGGACGTTCGAGAATGCCCAGCGTGGGACGATGTTGCCCGACCAGTACTCCACGGTGTCGGGATATCCGTCGGGCGTCTGCCAGAAGAAGAGCGGTTGGCCCACGTTGGTGAGCTGCGAGTTCATCGGCGTCACCGTTGCCAGCGTGGGGTTCGTCGCGCGCAGCGTCGACACGAGAAAATGGAACGGGCGCTTGAACTTCGCGGGCGCGGCGGCCATCCACCCGTCGTTGAGGATCGCCCGCACCATCAGCGCGATATCGCCGCCCGTTGCGTCGAAGACGTCAGCGATCGTGTTCACCTGCTCGGTCGTGGGTTCAGGGGTGAGGAGCCACATCAGCAACTTCGTGGCGATGAACTGTTGGGTGCTCGGGTGATTCGCGAGCATCGTCATGATCGTCTCGCCTTCCAGGACGCCGGCGGCGCCGACGGACGGAGACGACGCAGGAATCGTGACGCCGAGAACCGTCTTCTCTCCCCAGTCGTGGATCGAAGGATTGACCTCGAACTCACCGGCGCCGGTGATCGTCCACCCGGTGAGCACGCGGGAGAGCTCGGCGACGTCGTCCTGCGTGTAGCCGCCGTTCACGCCGAGCGTGTGCAGCTCCATCACTTCGCGTGCGTAGTTCTGATTCGGCGCAGCCGCGAGGCTCGTGTTCTGGTCGAGGTACGCGAGCATCCCCGGGCTGTGAGAGCTGGCGTAGAGCAACTCGGGGAATGTGCCGAGGGCGTTTGCCCGGATCACGTCGCGATCGTCCACCGCTTTGAGGTAGCCGACCTTTCCGATGTAGATGTTGAAGTGATCGCTCCAGAACTCGACCATGCGCTGGTAGAGTTGGCGGGATGAAAATGCCGAGCGATAGATCATTGCTTCCTGGAGCTGTTCCTGGACCGTCGAGGAGTTGGCGGCGAACAGTTGAGCCGGAGTTTGCGAGAGAAGCGGCCAGCGCTCGGCGCCGTCGGCTTCGAGCGCGCTGTCGTCGATCTCGTCGTAATGCACCTGCGCGTTGAGATACTCCTGGTAGCCCATCCCCTGCACGGCGGCGACATCGGCCGGCGTGATCCCATTGGTGACGCGGCGGACGAGGCGCAGCGAGACGCTCTGCCATTCGGGAGGAGGAGGAATCAAGTCGAGCGACGTATTTGCCGGCGCCGCGGATTTTCGCGGCAGGACGGAGATTCGTCGAGAGGGAGGCGTCCCCTGCGCGAACAGCGAGCGCGGAGCAACGGCAGCGGCCGCAAGCGCGCCTGCGACGAGGAAGTCACGTCGCGATCGCGGGACGGACGGGGAGGGTGACGATTCCACGGGAGCGGGCTCTGCGGGCGGCGCCTTTTCCATGCGGAACTCCTCGATCAACTGTTGTTTTCCCGACGGCGACGGGAGAAATCTAAGGCGGACACCGGTACTTTTGGCACTGAGTGGATATGTTATCAACAGGCAGACGTTGCGAATTGCGATTCGTTATGCACGAGGGCGACGAAAGATCCGGAGGAGTGTGATCTACGTCACAGCTCACTACGTGAGGGGCGACGG
>JBAUAJ010000137.1:0-2026 GCA_049675585.1 Thermoplasmata archaeon | reverse complement strand
GGCGAAGGAGTACTTCGACACCGCCGTCCAACAGGTGCCGGACAACGCCGAGGCGCTGTCGATGGTCGGCTACACCGAGCATCGGCTCGGCCGCGACGACGCCGCGATCGCGACGCTGCGCCGCGTGCTGCAGCTCGATCCGGAGTACGTCGAGGCGCGCATATATCTTGGCAACGTGCTCTACGACCGGGGCGAGTACGAGGCGGCGCTCTATCACCTCGATCGCACCGGTCCTGACGACCACTGGGACGAGCTTGGTGTGTGGCGGCTTATCGAGCTCAAGAAGAGCACCTATCGCCTCGACGACGACGATCCGGCGCTCCGCCCGTGGGACGATCGCCTCAACGAGCTCGGGGGCGAGCCCGACGCGATCGACGAAATGCTCGGCGAGATCGAGCAGGCCGCGAACGGAGACGCGGAGCAGGAGGCCAAGGGCCAGCTCGAACTGTTCGGCGCATTGCTGGCGGACCTGAGCGAGCAGAAGCAGGCCGCGACGTCGCATCAGGTTACCGGCCGCGACGGGCGCAGCTACGAGGGAAGCTGGGATGAAATCATTGCCCAGATGCGGGACGCCAGCGCGCAGCCCGCTAAGTCCGTCCAGGAATTCATGCAGAGCGAGGCACGGCGCGGCCTCTCGCTGACGGGCATCCTCATTTCCACCACCGACGCCGAGAGCTTCGTGCGCGGCAGTGCGGACGCCGGCCTTCTCCGCATCCTGAACTGATCCGCCACAACGAGGACCGGTTTTTCTCCGACCCGAGGACCGGGCCCTGATCGCATTGCGTGGTGTGTCCAAGACGTATCGTTCGCTGCTGGGACGGGAGGTGCATGCCGTCGAAGACGTCACCCTCGATATTGCCGCGGGCGAAGTGCTCGGCATTGCCGGTCCGAACGGCGCGGGGAAGAGCACGCTCCTCTCACTTCTGCTCGGGTTCCTGCGCCCCACGACCGGTACGGTGACGATAGACGGGATGGCGCCACGCACGTTCGTCGAGAAGTTCGGCGTCGCATACGTGCCGGAGCTGATGGCGCTGCCCACGCATTGGACCACGGAGGGTGCGCTTCGCCGCCTCGCCGTGCTCGCCCGCGTGCCGGGTCACCTGCTCACGGCGGAAGTAGACCGCGTCATCGATGCGCTCGCGATCGGCGAGCATCGCAAGAAACGGCTCAAGGCCCTGTCGAAGGGCAACTTTCAGCGTGTCGGCCTGGCGCAGGCGCTGCTGACGGACACGCGCGTGGTGATTTTCGACGAGCCCACGCACGGGCTCGACCCGGTATGGACGCAGCGGTTTCGCGACATGGTTGCGTCGCTGAAGCGCGCCGATCGCGCGATCGTCATCGCGTCGCACAATCTCGATGAACTCGAGCGTCTCGCGGACCGCGTCGCGATCGTCGATCGCGGCCGCATCCAGCGCTTGGTGACGCTGAGCGGCGCGTCCGTGACGGAGCTCATGGCGTATCGCCTCCGCGCGGTCGCCGGCGGCGCCACGCTCGCCGCGCGTTTTCCGGGCTCGGCACTGGGCGCGGCCGGCGATGTTGACGTTCCTCCGGTATCCGTGTCCGCCTTGAACGCGGGACTCGCGTCTGCGCTCGGCGAAGGCGCGCTCATTTCTGCCGTCATTCCCCGCGAAAGCGCCCTCGAGCAGGCATTTCATTCGGCGATCGGCACGGGCTCTGAATGAACGTCCCATTTCGCTACGCGCGCTTCCAGCTGTGGGACACGGTCACCCACCGGCTTGCGCTGCCGGTCATTCTGGTCGCGCTCTTCTCGGCTCTGCCGGCGTACATGATGGTGAAGAACTCGCCGGCGGGCTTTGCGCACGGACCGCAGGGGGTCGCCTTTGCGACGCAACTCTATACTCAGTCGACCACGCTCTTCCTGCCCTTGGGCGCCTTCCTCTGTGCGGTCGGCGTCGCGTCTGCCGACCGGCAGCAAGGCTATTTTCGACTGCTCTTTTCCAAGCCGGTGAATGTCCTGGCCTACTATCTCCAGGCGTATCTGGTGGCCGGCGTCGCGTTCGTCGTC
>JBAUAJ010000136.1:0-6832 GCA_049675585.1 Thermoplasmata archaeon | reverse complement strand
CGTTCTCGGTCGCGTCGAGGCCGACCGACGCGACCGGCACGCCCGGTGGCATCTGCACGACCGACAGCAGCGAATCGAGACCGAGCCCCCGATGCAACGGGACCCCGATCACCGGCTTGAGCGTCCGTGCCGCCAGCACGCCGGGGAGGGCAGCGGAAAGTCCGGCCATCGCGATGAACACATCGGTCGCCGGGTCCCGGACGAGTCGGTCGACCTTGTCCGGGTTCCGGTGCGCGGAGGCGACGTGCACCTCGTTCGGGATCCCTAGGTCCAAAAGCCGCGCGGCGACCTTCCCCGCCAGCTCGAGGTCCGATTTGCTCCCGACCAAGATGCTGACCTTCATGTCCCTCGCCGAGCGCCGCGCCCAAAAAACCTTTCGCGGGCCGCGGTCGGCCGGTTCCCGCGCCCGTGGGGCGGCGGGGGGCGCCGCGCAGTCCCCGCGCGAAACGCTGATGTGCCCTCGGTCCCGGAGCTGGAGGATGGCCCTCCCCCGTTCCGTCCGCCGCTGGCTGCTGAAGGACGGCGATCCGAGCGTCCGGTATCGGGCGCTGCGCGACCTCTTCGACCGAGGCGACGCGGACCCCGAGCTGAGTTCCGCGCGCCGGGAGATCGGCCGCACCGGATGGGCGGCCGCGATCCTCGCGGACCAGCTGCCCGACGGGCAATGGCACACGCCCGGCACGACCGATCGCGATCTCTACGTCCCGAAGTACATCGCCACGAACTGGTGCCTTCTCGTCCTGGCGGAGCTCGGGGTATCGGGGCGGGACCGACGGATCCAGCGGGCGGTCCACCTGTTCGAACGCCGGATGGGCGGACCGAAGGGCGGGTTCGGAGGTCGAGGGAGCGAACTCTGCTTCACGGGGAATGCCGCGCGGATGTTGAGCCAGTTCGGATACCTCGAGGACCCCCATCTCCGGGATTCCCTGGCGTGGCTCGTCCGCCGCCAGAAACCGGACGGAGGCTGGCACTGCTGGACGTCCCGCACCGGAACGCTCGATTGCTGGGAGGCCCTCTCCGCGTTCGCCGCCGTCCCGCCGGCGCTTCGCACTCCGGCGATCGTGCGGTCGATCGAGCGCGGCGCCGAGTTCTACCTCTCTCGAGGACTGCTGCGCGAGGGGCGACGCCCGTACGCGCCGTGGTTCCGCCTCCACTTTCCCGTCCACTACTACTACGACCTGTTGGTCGGGCTCGACGTGCTGACCGCCCTCGGGTATGGACGCGATCGGAGACTCCGGGGCCCCCTCGACCGGCTCGAAGCGATGCGCCGACCGGACGGACGCTGGAACGTCGACGCCGCGCACCCCGATCTGGGAGAGACGACGTACTCGCCCCGGGCCCCGGTCTATCCGTTCGTCCTCGAGCGCCCGGGGGAGCCGAGCCGGTGGATCACGACGAAGGCGCTCACCGTCCTGCGACGCGCCGGCCGGGTCTCCTGATGTCGGTCCATATCCGGCTGCATCGGGGAGGCCGATTCCGTCGGTGGCTCGGCGCGCGCCTGGGTGGGGACGAGGCGCTCGGCGACCGGGTCTGGCGCCGGGTCCTCCACGGCTTCGTGGGGGTGATCCTGGTCTACTACCTGCTGCCGAACGGGATCTTCGTCGTCGCGCCGAAGCGCACGATCCTGCTCGCCGGCCTGGCGGCGATCCTGCTGCTCGAGCTCCTGCGCCACGCCGGGGTCCTCGAGCTTCCGACGATCCGACCGTACGAGGCGGGCCGGGTCGGAAGCTACGCCTTCTATGCGCTCGCGGTCGTGGGCGCGATCCTCCTCTTCCCCGAACCGATCGCGGCCGCGGTCGTGCTCGGCACCGCGCTCGTCGACCCGATCGCGGGAGAACTTCGGAGCCGCCCGTCGGTGGCGCGGGCGTACCCGGCGGTGCCGCTGATCGTCTACTGGGAGCTCGCGTTCATCGGCCTCGTGGTCATCGGCCACTGGCCGCCCGTTAAGGGCGCGGCCCTCGCGCTCCTCGCCGCCCCGATCGCCGTCGCCGCCGAGTGGCCGACGATCGGCTGGTTCGACGACGACCTCGCGATGACGTTCGCGCCGGCGCTCGCGCTCTACCTGGTCGCGATCCTGTGGCTGGGGCTGCCCGGCTGAGCGCCTAGACGATCGGCGTCAGCGTCGCGTGCGGCGCCCCCTTTTCGGGGTCGGGGCTGATCGCGTAGATCGTAGTGCGCGGCCGGATGCCGTAGATGCACGGCGCGTTGTCGATGTTGATGATCCGGAAGTACGTGTCCATCATGTTCAGGATCTCGCTCGACACGAGCAGCCCGGGCTTCAGCAGACCGATCCCCAAGTTCCCCACGTGCTTCGTGCGCGAGACGCCCTGGAAGTACATCCGGATCGCGACCTGATCGCCCATCAGGCTCTCGAACGTGTCGAACGCCTGGTACTCGACGAACGGCTTGCGGTCGGGCCCCATCACCGCCTTCTCGGCCGTGACCATCGCCCGCATCGCCTCTTCGCGGCCGAACCGTCCCATCGGCAGGATGTACGGGTCCTCGGTGTCGTTGACCGTGTAGTCGGGGATGCGCACCCGGGTGTCGAAGACGTTCCCCGGCACGTGGCGGACCAGGGTGTCGCGGAGCTTCTCCGGCGACTCGCCCGCGGCGAGCACCGCCAGGATCCCGCGCCCCTGCGCGAGGAAGTTCAGGAACGTCGGCGTGAACAGCGTGTAGTAGTCGTCGATCCCGACGTTGACGTCGACCTCGAAGGCGTTGAAGCTGCCGCGGCGGAACCCGCCCCCGAGCAGGTTGTCGAAGTCGGGGATCCCCGTCGAGTAGAACCGTTCCGGATCGGGGATCGGCTTCCACGCGGCGGTCGACGCCTTTCCGTTGTGCCCGTTCGCGATCCCGAGCGCCTCGAACCGTCCGCCGTCGAGCGTCACCGCATACCGGGCGCGCTCGATGATCGTCGCGCGGAGCTTCTCGAGCCTCAAGTGGCGCACGCGCCGCTCGTCGAGCTCTTCGCGCTGGATCGAGATCAGCCCGTCGACCAGGTACTCGATGCCGCCGGCCTCGGGCTTCTCGAGGATCATCACGACGTCCGTGCTCGAACCCTCCACGAGGTCCTTCTGGAGCGCCATGACGAACTCTTCCATCTCGAGACCGTACTTGTGGGTCACCCCTTCGAGCGAGTCGATGACGAGCAGCGCCTTCTCCGGAAGGCAGCGTTCGATGCGGTGGTAGATGTTCTCGACCTCCGGCATCGGCCCGCGCTTCAGGAGCGCGGCGAGGTGGGTGCGGTCGACCTTCGTCGGCGGCCCCCGCTCCTGACCGAAGCTTCCGAGCACCTCGCGACCGGCGCGGATCTTCCGCTGCTCGCTCTCGGGCAGCTCGGCCTCCTTGTTCTTGCCGGTCGCCTGGATCGCATCGAGGAACAGCTTCGCCGAGTCGAGGATGCGCGAGCGCATCTCGCTCGTCTTCAGCCAGGGGAACTGCCGGTAGAGCGCCTCGTCTCCGACCCGGGTCGACAGGTAGAACGACCGGCTCGGTTGGCCGACCCGCTCGAGCAGTTCGAGCCCGAACGTCGTTTTCCCCGTACCGGCGCCGCCCTTGACGATCAGCGACCGGCCGCCCTTTCCGCTCAGGAACGAGACCACTTCTGGGGGGACGCCCCCGACCGTTCCACCGTTGTTCGTGCTCATCGCGTTCTTCTCTGCCACGAACGGACCGAGGGTCCCGGAGCCCAGCGAACCATTCTGTGTCCCGCTGTCGAATGGGAGGGAACCGAAAGTAAAGCTTTCGCCGGTGCGGGCGCCGCCCCCGCGGTCAGGGGCGAGCGGCCCGGCGGGCCGATTCTCGGGCCAGGTCGAGGGCGGCGGCGAGGGGGTTCCCGGGCTCGCCCACCGCCGTGGCGGACGACGGATTCCCGCCTCCCTTCCCGCCGAACGTCGCCCGGCCGGCTTCCACCACCGACTGCGCCGACACGCCCGGGGCGGTCGACCCGACGAACAGGATCCCCCGGTCGTCCTTCTCTCCGGCCAGCACCGCTACCCGACCGGGGACGCGCCCGAGCAGTCGGGAGAGCTCCATCAGCTCGGCCCGGTCGAGCTCGAGACGGGCGCAGACGATCGTCACATCGCCGAGGATCTCCGTGCGCAACGGGTCGGCGAGGAGTCGTTCGGCGATCGCCGAGAGATCCTCCTTCTGCCGCGCGCGGGCGTTCTTCCGGTTCGCCTCGACCTCGCCGAGCAGGCGCTCGATCCCGTCCGGGAGGCCCGTCACCGGCACGCCGAGGCGGCGCGCCGCCTCCTTCAGGATCTCCTCGTGCTCCTCCCGAAGTTCGAGCGCGCGATCCCCGCTCGCGAACGTGAGGCGCACGACGCCGTCCTGGATGCGGTCGACATCGAGGAGCGAGATCGCCCCGACCTCGCTCGTGTGCGTGCAGTGGGTGCCGCCGCACGCCTCGACGTCGAACCCTTCGACCTCCACGATCCGCAGCTCCCCGCCCGGCACCGCGCCGCCCTGGTAGAGCGTGAACCCGAACCGCTTCTCGGCGGTCGAGCGGCTCTCGAAATAGCTCTTCACGGGGCGATCCTCCCGGACGATCGCGTTGACGCGGCGGTCGATGCGCCGCAGTTCTTCGCGCGAGATCGGGCGGTAGTGCGTCACGTCGATCCGGGCGAATTCGGGGCTCTTGTACGCCCCGGCCTGCCAGACGTGCGGGCCGAGGACCTCCCGAAGGGCCCCGTTCAGCAGGTGGGTCGCGGTGTGGTGTTGCATCAGCTGGGTGCGCCGCACCGGGTCGATGCGACCCCGGACCCGCTCGCCGACGGCGAAGGCGGCGTCGCGGTCGAGCCGATGGAAGACGTGCGGGCCTCGCCGCGCCACGTCGACCACCGCGGCGTCGCCCAGATGGCCCCGGTCGGCGAGCTGTCCGCCGCCGGTGGGGTAGAAGTAGGTGTGGTCGAGGACGACGAACGGCCCGCTCGCAAAGACGACGTGCGCCTCGAACGAGACGGTGTGCGGGTCGAGATAGTATCGCACGTCGGTCGCTGGCACGCTCGCGGGTACCGCCGGCAGCACCTCCGTCGGCTCCGCATAGTCGGTGGTCGGAGTTTCGGACTCGTGCTGGGCGGCGACCTGGCGGTAGAAGTCCTCCGGGATCGGGGGCGGCGACCTGAGCTCCTCCGTCGCGACGTCGGGCGGGACGCCGAGCGAGTCGTACCACTGGAGCAGCTCCGCGACGCCGATCTTCCCTCCCTCGGCGATCGTCCGCTCCTCCTGCCGATGGATCGTCTGCCGCGCGCGGGCGATCGCTTCGCCGTACCGCTCGATCTCGGCCTCCACCACCCGATGGAGGTCATCGCGGTGTTCGCCGACCTCGGGGAAGTCGTGGGCCATCTCGCGACCGGCCCGGTCGAGGATCGCGATCAGGGTCGGCGCCTCGGGCGTCTTCGACAGGAAGCGAAGCGAGCGCCGGAGGAGAAGGCGCGCGAAGTACCCCTCCTTGCTGTTCGAGGGAACGACCCCGTCGGTGAGCATGAAGTTGAGCGCGCGGGCATGGTCGATCAGGATCGCGGCCTCGCGCGGTTCGAAGCTGCGTCGCATCTCCTCGTATTCGCGGCCGAACGACGCTTCGTAGACGGTCCGTGTGCCCTGACTCGCCCAGACGAGGCGTTCGAGCCCGTAGCCGGTGTCGACGACCGTGAGCGGCATCGGCCGGAGCGCGTCCTTCTCCCGGATGTACTCCATGAAGACGAGTGTCGCGATCTCGAGGCCGGCGATCCCGACGCTCAGCGACGGTCCGAGGTTCCCTCCGCCTTCCCAGACCTCCTCTTTGTAGGTGATCCCCCGCGGATCGGCGCCGAGCTCGGTGGTGAGGAGCTCCTGGCAGAGCTCGACCGTCCGCTCCTTGAAGTAGACCTCGTGGTCGGGCCGATTGAAGGCGTGGTGGGCCAGCATCTCGAACATCGTCAAGTGCCGACCGCTCCGGCCGACCTCCTCGATGTCGATGAACCGGAGGACCGGCTGGCTGATCGTGAGCGGATTCGCCGGGGGTGGGATCGCCCCGCTCGTCACCCACGGTTGAAAGTCGTAGATCGACGCCTGCGTGAAGAAGACGTCGTTGCGCCATCGGGCCACGACCGGGTAGCGGCGCAGGCGGGTGTGCCCGCGCTGTTCGAAGAACCCGAGGTACGCCTCGCGCATCGCGCGCAGCTCGTACGGACGAGCGAACACCGGTTTCCCGATGAACCCGTAGTCGCGGCAAGGCGCCTCCTGGCAGCGGTCGTGGTCGCCGAGCGTCCAGAACGCGGAGCGGCAGACGACGCACGTCCGTCGATGGAACCCCGACCGGTGGAAGAACGCGAGGTCGTACTCCGCGTCGTCCATCGCGGAGCGCCGACCACCCCCCTCGGTTTAAACCGTTTGGGCGCTGCCGACCGATGGGCCCGTTCGGGGGCCTTCCGGAAGGGGAGTCGGGACGCGGGTGGAGCAGGTACCTCGGTCCGACCGGTCCGCCCCCTCCGTTTCGACGACGCGGCGCGCCACGTGGGTGTTGATCGCCCTGCGGGCCGGGTATGCGTACAACTGGTTCGACGTCGGCCCCGCATTGCCGGGCATTGGGGCGTCGTTCCACGTCGGTCCGGCCCAATGGGGACTTCTCGTCGGCGCCTTCCTGCTCGGGGCGGGTGCGCTGCAGGTGCCCGCGGGCCTCCTCGGCCGCCGGTACGGCAATCGCGGGATCTCCCTCGCTGGGGCGGCGATCCTCGCGACGTTCGCTCTCGCGAGCGGCCTCGCGCCGTCGTTCCCGGCGCTCCTCGCGTTCCGGGTCGGGGCGGGCGCCGGCGCCGGGCTGTTCTTCTCTCCGGCGATCAGCCAGAGCGCC